>JAFMCI010000063.1 GCA_017857855.1 Bacteroidia bacterium
TCTTATCTATTTGATTAGGGCTACCTGGAAAAATAATGAGAGGCTTATCGGTTCTTTTTTTCAAGCCCGCCAAACAGCTGCTCATATTTCCGTCAGTAACTAGGCTTCCACCTACAAAAATGAAATCTACTTGATTAAAATGAGGATGAAAAACAAGTGCATCCAGTTGTGAATCTTCGGAGCAATCTGGGTCAATAAGCACCGCCACCATTTTTTGGTTTGCGCTTGATTTTGACGTTATTTTTTGTAATATGCTAATAATCTTTCTGTTGTGAAATATGTAGTTTTACCAACTCCAAATTCAAGTTTATTTAAAAAAATTGGGCTGATTTATGTTATCAACACTGCAAATCTCTTTAAAATAAGTCATCGAAAAAAATTTATTAAACTTGTGTGGAAAACCACACTTTATTTAACACATCATGTGTGTGTAGATTTGACTCAAAACTCACTGTAAATATTAGGTCTATCCAAATACAATGCAGAGAGTTGTTTTAACCAAAAACGTTTACGAACAAAAAAATACTTACAGAATGAGCAACAAACCAACATACAGCAAAAATGCGTTAAAATTCAAGCGTTTTAACACCAAAAGTGGCACGGCAGCTACAGACCTATTCGAATACGAATTTAGAACTTCGGTAATTAAAAATCCAGCAGGCGACGATGTATTCAGAATGGAAAACGTGGAAGTACCTAAAGATTGGTCTCAGGTAGCTACGGATATTCTGGCTCAAAAATACTTTAGAAAAGCAGGTGTTCCACAGGCAGACGGAACGACTAGTTCTGAAACCTCTGTGAAACAAGTAGCACACAGATTGGCAGATTGCTGGAAAACATGGGGCGAAAACTATGGTTACTTTGCATCTAAAAATGATGCCCAAATTTTTTACGATGAGTTAGTTTACAGTATTCTCGGCCAAATGGCAGCACCTAATAGTCCTCAATGGTTTAATACAGGACTTCATAATTCATATGGCATCACAGGTAAACCGCAAGGACATTATTTTGCAGATCATGAAACAGGTGAAGTGCAAAGATCTACCTCAGCTTACGAGAGACCTCAGCCGCACGCTTGTTTTATCTTGTCTGTGGATGATGATTTAGTAAATGAAGGTGGCATCATGGACCTATGGGTACGTGAAGCGAGAATTTTTAAATACGGATCTGGTGTAGGAACCAACTTCTCATCTATCAGAGGTGCTAGTGAAAAATTAAGTGGCGGAGGAAGTTCTTCTGGACTTATGAGCTTCTTAAAAATTGGCGACAGAGCAGCCGGTGCTATCAAATCAGGTGGAACTACGCGTAGAGCTGCCAAAATGGTATGCCTTGATTTAGATCACCCTGAGATCTTATCTTTCATCAACTGGAAAAAAGACGAAGAGAAAAAAGTTAAGGCACTTATAGATGCAGGATACGATTCTGGTTATGAAGGAGAGGCTTACGCTACGGTTTCTGGCCAAAACTCTAATAACTCTGTACGTATACCTAACAAATTTTTTGAAGCGCTTAAAAACGACGGTGAGTGGGAATTGATTTCTAGAACAAGTGGTAAGCCTATTAGCTCGGTTTCTGCACGTAAAGTGTGGGATGATATTTCTTTTGCAGCTTGGGCATGTGCTGACCCAGGGGTTCAATACGATACAACCATCAATGAGTGGCATACATGTCCAGAAGGAGGTAGAATAAATGCATCAAACCCTTGTTCGGAATACATGTTCTTGGATAACACAGCGTGTAATCTTGCGTCGCTCAATCTTAGAAAATATTTCAACGAAGAGACGAAGGAATTTGACGTAGAGGCTATAGAATATGCATCTAGACTGTGGACGGTAGTTTTAGAGGTTTCGGTACTAATGGCTCAGTTCCCAAGCGAAGAAGTTGCTAAACTTTCTTACCAATACAGAACGTTAGGTCTTGGATATGCCAATCTAGGTTCAGTACTTATGGTTAGTGGTATTCCTTACGATAGCAAAGAAGCATTCGCAATGTGTGGTGCTGTTACAGCTATCATGACGGGCGTGTCATACGCTACTTCAGCAGAAATGGCGAGCTTCATGGGAGCGTTTGATCAATACGAGAAGAATAAAGAGCATATGTTACGTGTGATGAGAAATCACCGATATGCTGCCTATAATCTTGATGAGTATGATGGATTAAGCATCAAACCTGTAGGAATTGATCCTGCTTATTGTCCAGAATACTTGCTTACTCCAGCTACTAACGCTTGGGATAAGGCAGTGCAATGGGGAGAGAAATATGGATATAGAAATGCACAAACTACCGTTATAGCGCCAACTGGAACAATTGGTCTGGTTATGGATTGTGATACAACAGGTATTGAGCCAGATTTCGCCTTGGTTAAGTTTAAGAAACTTTCAGGTGGTGGCTACTTCAAAATTGTAAATCAATCAGTTCCTATGGCATTAGAGACACTAGGATATTCTCCAGATGAGGTAATTGCTATTGTAAATTATGCAAAAGGACATGGAACATTGGTAAATGCACCAGCGATAAATCATGAAATACTATTAGAGAAAGGATTTACAGCAGGCGATTTAGCTAAGATCGAAAGCGGATTACCTTCAGCCTTCGAAATTAGTTTTGCATTCAACCATTGGGTACTTGGTGAAGAGGCAATGAACCGTTTAGGATTTGTTGCAGAGCAATATGAAACTGACGGATTTAATCTATTGAGAGCTCTTGGTTTTACGAAGAAAGACATCTCATTAGCCAACGATTACGTTTGCGGTACCATGACTGTGGAGGGAGCACCTTTACTTAAGGACGAGCATTTAAGCGTGTTTGATTGTGCTAACAAGTGTGGTGAAAAAGGAGAAAGGTTCATACATGCGCATGGTCACATCAAAATGATGGCAGCAGCTCAACCTTTCTTGTCAGGTGCTATTTCTAAAACTATAAACTTACCAAACGAGGCTACAGAAGAAGATATTAAGTCTTGTTATCAAATGAGCTGGGAACTAGGTACTAAAGCAAATGCACTATACAGAGATGGCTCTAAGCTTTCTCAACCGCTTAGCAACAAGTCGGATGTTGAAGACAAAGAAGACGATACGATTTCTGCTGTAGAAAACGCAGTGGGTAACGCTGGTTTCTTAAATATCGATCAACTAACGCAAGAACAAGTATTAGAGGCAGCCCAAAAAATCCTAGATAATTCGAAGAGCACTGAGTTTATGCGTCAGTTATCTAGCATAGTTGAACGTAAAAGACTTCCTTGGAAACGAAGAGGATTTACCCAAAAAGCGAAGATTGGAGGTCAAACTCTATTTGTAAGAACGGGGGAATACAACGACGGAACCTTAGGTGAGATCTTTATCGATATGCACAGAGAAGGAGCAACCTTCCGATCATTAATGAATTGTTTCTCTATTGCTGTATCAATTGGATTGCAATATGGTGTGCCTTTAGAAGAGTATGTAAGTAAATTTACATTTACCCGTTTTGAGCCAAGTGGAATGGTAGAAGGTCATCCAAATATCAAAAACTCGACATCTATCATTGATTATATTTTCAGACTTCTAGGTTTTGAATATTTAAATAGAACAGATTTAGTTCATATTAAACCAACCAAAGAAGAAGCGCAAGCTAGATTAGACATTAATACTGCACGCAAAGAGGAAGAAGGTGGCAATTCTATAGCCTCTGCCGTAGCGGTAAGCTTAGAGCCCCTTTTAGAGGTTAAAGAGTCTGCGGTTGCAGCAAGAGCAACCTTTCAAACAGCTGCAAAAACATCAGGTGATGCGCTACCTTGTACCAATTGTGGTAGTTTAGCCTTAGTTAGAAATGGTACGTGCCATTTATGTACTAATTGTGGTACTACGACTGGTTGTAGCTAGTATTCAACTCATTCAATGTAAAAAAGACCTCAGAAATGAGGTCTTTTTTAGTTAAACATTATTTTTAGTTAAACATGTGGACAAGTTGTGAAATGTCAAAAAAAGTGTTTTATTTTGTCAACTCAAATAATAAAATGCCTGTTGCTTTTGCTGAAATAATGAATCACTTGTCTGAAGACAATGAATTGTTGAATTACAACAATGTTCCTTATACAGGTATTATTAGTAAGAATCTTGTTGGGGCTGTATCGGAAAATCAATATTTAAACGGTAGAAAACACGGCATTCAAAAACTGTATTTTCCTTGTGGACAACTCAAGGAAGCCGTCATGTATACAAATGGTCTTGCTAACGGTAGATTTATATCCTACTATGAAGATGGTTCAAAACGAATGAATGCAACGTATTCTTTTGGAGAATTTGACGGACTATTGGAAGTATGGTCTCAATGCGGCAGGCTGCGAGAAAGAAAAACATACTACCACGGAAAACTTATAGCGTGTAGAGCCTAATCTTAACGATTCAGGTATTCCTTTACTGCAACTTCTAGATTGGAGTACCAATCATCACCGAACTTCCTCACAAGAGCGCTTTTTGCAAACTGATATACTTTTACATCATCTTCCTTGCCCTTTGTGCAAGCATCTGCACAAATACTCCAACGGTGATAATTTAAAGCGTAAAACTCGCTGTATTTAGCTACTCTAATGGGATATAAATGACAACTAATGGGTTTTGGAAAACCAAAATCGTGTTTTTTATTGGCAATTTCGATGGCGCAGTTTAAAATTCCGTCTTTGCGTACCACAAATACACACTCTTTATTCTCTTTGCACGTGGTAACGTCCATCATGTCAGAAGGATCCTTTTCAGCGAATCCATCTTTTGCAAGAAGTGCCAATCCCTCTTCATCCATTTCGGTTTTTATAGTCTCGATGTGAGAGGCTATGACGTCAATTTCTTCAGGATCTAATGGAGCTCCTGCGTCACCCTCTATACAACACACACCTTTGCAAGCGAGTACATTGCATGCGAAAGAACGCTCTACAACATCTTCTGAGATAAGACAATTGTCAACTTTTATCATATGGAGTTTTCTAGGTAATCTTTGAAGCCATTCTGCTCTAATTTTGCTGCTTTTTCAAGCACTTGTTTTTCCATGGTTTCGGTATACTTGGCAAGTCTAACGATGATGTCGCTATTAGACGTCGCTAATATCTTTGCTGCAAATAAGCCAGCATTTTTAGCGCCATTTATAGCCATAGTTGCTACGGGAATCCCGGGAGGCATTTGTACTATGGAGTATAAAGAATCTAGGCCACTCATGTTGCTAGATTTGATGGGTACTCCAATAACAGGCAATGATGTGATAGAAGCCACCATGCCAGGTAAGTGAGCAGCACCACCTGCTCCAGCTATTATGCATTTATATCCTTTGCTATGTGCTTCTTTAGCATAGGTGTACATTCTATCGGGAGTTCGGTGAGCAGATACTACCGTTAAATCAAAGTCAATGCTCAATGATTCTAACACTTTTGCTGCTTCTGCCATTTCTGGCAAATCAGAGTCAGAACCCATTATTATTAATACTTCAGCCATAGCGCAAAGGTAAGACCTTCTGTTCTTTCACCATAACACAATATTTATTTTACATTAAATGCAAAATGTGTCGAATTTAAATAGACTGTTCTAGGATTATGCTTATACTATGTTAAGTAATGCTTTCACCTTCTCCATCTTACTCACCACTTCTGCTCGTGTATTTGCCAGTACCGTAAAGTGTCCCAGTTTTCGGTCTGGCGATGTAGTCGTTTTGCCATACATGTGTATGTAGACTCCTTCTATAGCGAGTACTTGGTCTAGGTTAGCTAGTTGGTAGGCTCCATTTACGTCTTGTGGTCCTACTATATTGCACGTAGCTGCCGGCTTTACTAGAGCGGTGCTACCGAGCGGTTGCCCGAGCAAGATCCTGTTGAGCTGCTCATACTGTGAGGTAAAAGAGCTTTCTATGGTGTGGTGTCCACTGTTGTGCGGGCGTGGTGCTATTTCATTCACATACACACCGCCATTAGCTTCTACAAAGAGCTCTACGGCAAATAGTCCGGGACTGTCAAATCCTTTTACGGCTTGTAGAGCAATAGACTCACACGCTGCGTTGGTTTCTTCACTCAGGCTGCTGGGTGCTATGAGGTAGTCCATTAGGTTACTTCGTGGGTCAAAAACCATCTCACAAGGCGGGTACGTAGAGGTACTTTTGTCTTGTGCTACCGCTACTATCACCGATATTTCTGTTGCATTGTTGGCTAGTTTCTCTATGACATAACCATACTTACTTTTCAGGCTTTCATCTTTTGCAGCTAGCAACGCAGCAAATTTTTCTTTGGTAAGCAATTGCACCCCTTTGCCGTCATAGCCACCTTTTCGGTGTTTAAGTACAAAATTATCTTGTGGCCAAGCAGCTACTTTATCAGCTAGGTTTTCTATAGTAGCAAGGGCAAAATCTAGCGTAGCTACACCGTTATTCGCATAGTATTCCTTTTGTAGTCCTTTGTCTTGTATGATAGTAAGCACCGACGGTTTTGGAATTACAGGAGTTCCAGATTGTTCCAGGGCGAGAAGAGCTTCAACGTTCACGTGTTCAATTTCGTAGGTAACAACGTCGCTTAAGCTGCCTAACTCTTTAATTTTAATTTCATTTTGAAGGGAGCCAATCACCTGGTTTTTACACACTAAAGAAGCAGGGCATTCATAGTTGGTTTCTAAAAATACGTAAGAAGTATTCGTTGGAGAGCCTGCTTCAAATAACATTTTACCCAGTTGTCCGCCACCTAAAACGCCGATTGTTTTTCCCATATTAAGATTTGATAAGCGCAAATGTCAAAAATTAATTGGACTACGCTTATTATCTATCTAAATTTGTTGTGCAAATAGCGCATTTTAGCATAAAAAATCATGGCAAGAGTAGTAGTAGGATTATCAGGCGGGGTAGATTCATCGGTAGCTGCTTATTTATTGCAACAACAAGGTCATGAAGTAATAGGTATCTTTATGAAAAACTGGCACGATACCGATGTTACCATAAGTGACGAGTGCCCGTGGGAAGAAGATAGTAAAGATGCACTTTTGGTGGCAGACAAACTGGGAATACCTTTTCATACCGTAGATTTGAGCGAAGAATATTACGAGCGTATAGTGTCGTATATGTTCAAAGAATACAAGAGTGGCCGCACGCCAAACCCAGACGTACTCTGTAATAGAGAGATTAAATTTGACAGTTTTTTGAAGCACGCTGTAAAATTGGGTGCCGAATATGTGGCAACGGGTCATTACTGTAGAAAGGCTGAGAGCGATACGGGGTATGAGTTACTCGCGGGCAAGGATGACAATAAAGATCAAAGCTATTTCTTATGCCAAATAAATCAGGAACAATTGTCAAAAGCATTGTTTCCTATTGGAGAATTGGAAAAAAGTGAGGTACGCCGCATCGCCAAAGAACAAGATTTAATAACTGCGGAAAAACGGGATAGTCAAGGACTTTGTTTCATAGGAAAAGTAAAATTACCTGATTTTTTGAAACAGCAACTTAACGAAAAGAAAGGAAATGTGATTGAAATAGCCAGAGACTGGACCGGTTTTAAGAATGAGTTAAAACCCATAGAAGAATTTCACTTTTCAGAAACGGATGGTAAAAAAATAGGGGAGCATAATGGCGCACATTTTTACACCATTGGTCAGCGAAAAGGATTGAACATAGGCGGCCACGTTAATCCGTTATTTATTATTCAAATTAATACAGAAACGAATACGGTTTATGTGGGTGAAGGAGAAGACCATAAAGGTTTGCACAGACCTGGGCTACTCATAAAAAACGAGGATATTCATTGGCTGAAAAAAGTAGACGAGCTTACCATAGGCGAGTCGAAAAGATATGAGATACGTATTCGATATCGTCAACCACTGTCTGGAGCCACACTTATCAAAACAGAAAATGGCTTAGAGATGCATTTTGATGCACTAAAGTCTGCTGTGGCCAAAGGACAGTTTGCAGCGTGGTATGATGGAGATGTACTGGTAGGTAGCGGGGTGATTAGTTAAGAACTAAAAAAGGGGACTGGATTTTTTGAAAAACTTCAAAAAATGATAGGATTTGGCCTCCGTTTCGTCACGAACTTCCAACGTTCTTTCCGCCGAGGCAGACGTCATTACCGACAAGTCTGGAATTTAAGGCCTGTTCTTATACGCATTGGTTGAGCCGGAAATGTAATCGGTGTAAATTTTTCAATTAATAACCAGTCCCTTACTTCAAAGGAACATTATTATTGTCAGATTTGTTTTATAAACTTGCAACAATTTGAATCCAAATTGATAAGTATAATTATGCCAGTAAAAAATGCTGGTACATACCTAAAACCTTGCCTCGATTCTATCTTAGCTCAGATCTATACGAACTGGGAATTGATTGCGGTAAATGACGGAAGCACGGATGGTTCTGCAGAAGTCCTTTCTAAATACGCTAATGAGAATAGCAATGTTCACGTAGTAGATAGTGAGGGAAAAGGTGTAGTAGCTGCCTTACGAAAAGGGTATGGCTTATCTAACGGAGAGTGGATACATAGAATGGACTCCGATGATTTAATGCCTGCTGAAAAATTACAATTATTAATAAATAGAGCAACCTTGGGAACTGTTGTCACGGGGAAGGTTTCTTATTTCTGCGATGAGTATGCCATAGGTGAAGGTTTTCTGAAGTACGCCGACTGGTTGAATGAAATCATGGAAAGTGGAGATTTTTGGAGAGATGTATATAAAGAGTGTCCTATACCTTCTTCTGCATGGTTAATGCACCGATCAGATTTTGAGAGAATTGGAGGTTTTGAATCTGACTTAATGCCCGAAGATTACGATTTGAGTTTCCGTATTATGGAATACAATCTCAAGGTGGTCCGGGTGCCACACGTAGTGCATCATTGGAGGGATAGCGCTACACGTACATCCAGAAATGAAAAGCACTATTTTCCCATAGCTTACATTCCTCTGAAAGTGCATTACTTTCTAAAAATAGCGCACGATTCTTCTAAATGTTTAGTGCTTTTGGGTGCAGGGATAAAAGGAAAGAAAATGGCAAAAGAGCTTTTGGAAAAAGAAATATCCTTTAAATGGTATACCAATAATCCAAATAAAGTAGGACATGATATTTACGGTATAAAATTAGAGGATGAACAACAAATAGATTTTGACAGTAGCCAGTTGATTCTAGCTATCTCGTCACCTGAAGATCAGTTGGTTATACGAAATAGACTTAACGAATTACAAAAAATAAACAACCAGGATTATTACTGGTTGTTTTAGGAAATGCCTTACTCTACTTCTTCGTAATCTACATACTCGCCACCATGCTTATCGTTTTTCTTAGTGGTTTTTTGAGAATTATTAACCGTAGTTTGTTGTTTTTGTGAATCGTTTTGTCGCACAACGTTAGAAATGCGAGAAATTCTTTTCACCACCCAGTATATGATTAATCCTAGAAAAAGATACTTCACTATCTACTCAAATACATTGATTTTTGCTTGTATAACTCTCTAAATACAGGGTCTTTCGT
>JAFMCI010000015.1 GCA_017857855.1 Bacteroidia bacterium
CCACTTACTACGTTTACTGTAACTGGACCCGAAACACCTACACCATTGATAGCTGTTGCAAATGCAGTAAAACTTGCATAATTAGTGCCGCTTGTAGCTGCACCAGAATTAATGGTATACGTACCACTAAGTTGTGCTGAAACCGCCCCTGCACATAGCATGGAGCCGAAAACAGCCATAGTTTTTAGATAGAAAAGCCAATTTCTGTTGTAATTTTTTTTCATACGCTTTAGATTGTTATTACGTTTTAAGAATCCAAAACTATAAAAAAAAACATAGAGTCAAGCCAATATGCCTAAAAATAATTCATTTTTTTTAAAATATGACATTACTAATTTGGTGAATTAGTTTTATTACCTTTAATATCTATCTGTTTTTCAATCCTTTCGCTATTTCTTTTGTCCATAAGGATAGCTGTATCATATAAAACGTGAATTTTTACAAATTTCAAAAATGCATCAGATTTATGAGTGCCCACTACCAGATTATTTACTTCTATATCCTTTTTCAAGTAACCCTTGTAAGCATCAGTCAAAAAATAGGATTTGTTATCAAACCAAACAAAGCCATTTCCCAGTGAATGTAAATTACCGTAACTGGCTTTTGCCTTTAGCATTTCCATAGGAATAACCACACATATTGATACCCTATTATTAATCAAGTAAGGTTTTAGAGTATAATCATATACCGCATCGCTCGTATATGCCCCTTTGGATGCTATTACAGTAAGTCTATCATTGTCTCTAAAACCGAGTAAAACTTCTTTTTTTACATCAAAGGCTATAAACTCATTCTTATGAAGTGAGTATTGGTAATTATAATCTATGGCCATAAAACCCATCGCAGCTATAAGCGCTATACCGAAGCCTTGCCACCATTTATGTACCAACGCCACCGTTAGCGCAATTAGAAATACATAAACCGTGAGCATCTGGCTAAAGGTTATGTGTACATTTTCGAAGAACGCATAAGGTAATTCTTGAATATAGCTAGCTACCTGCACTATAAATCGAATGTAGACTTCTGCCAAGTCTGCTAAAAACTGAGCAACGGGTTGATATATAAAGGTGCAGATTACCATAAATACACCTAAATACAAGACAATACTGATACACGGTATTACGAGCAGATTTGATAGGATAAAATAGTTAGGGAACTGATGAAAGTAATAAAGCCCAAGCGGAAAGGTGGTAAGCTGCGCAGCCAGACTTACACATAACAGTGTCATCACCTTGTCCCCAATTTTAGTTGACGACCTCCATATTCTCTTGAAATAATCCGTATACAATACGATGCCGATTACCGCTAAAAATGAAAACTGAAACCCTACATTGTAGATGTTAAGTGGGTTCAATAGCAGTAAAATGAAACACGCAAATGAGAGTGTATTATAAAGATTAGTCTTTCGCTGAAATGCCTTTGCCACAATAACCGTGGCAAACATGATGGCTGCACGTGAAACAGAAGGAGAAAATCCAGTAACTAAGCAATATAAAAAGAGGGACAAGAGAATTACAATGGATTTTATAACACGTGATCTACCTTTACTGCTACCTAGCATTAGCAAATAACTTAAAAGAGTGTAAATAATGCCTACGTGTAAACCAGAAACAGCCAATACGTGTATGGTTCCGGTCTTGGAAAAGGCCTCAAGCCAATCGTCATTTAACTCGTCTTTATATCCAAACACGATTGCCTCAGCCACTCCTCTTACGGATTCATCTGTAAAATAATGATTAAAGATTTTTTGTAATGCACGTTGCCAAGTATAACCAAGCGCATAAATAGGATTTACCTTATTGCCTCCTGTTGCACGCCAACGTTCACTTGTAAAATAACCGTTGTGATAAATATTAGTGGCTGCATAATAACGTTTAAAATCAAATTGAAACGGATTACTGCTTGCCGCTATTTCATTTAGCTGTCCTTTAATTATAATATAATCGCCGTAATGCAAGGATAAGCTTGCACTGTCTTTAGACAGATAGACTTGGGCTTTACCTTGTGTTTTATAATTTTTAGTTGCTTGATTAACCCAACTTATTTCAACTAAACAAGAGACTGACTTTTCTTTTTCTTGGGGTACCTCTAGAACCCTTGCTACCATATACTCCACATCACTTATTTTTGAAAAATGCGATGTGTAGGTATTGTCCTTTCTGGCATTCGTAAGTAAGATTCCTAAGAAAAAGAATAACAGTAGTATGATAAAAGACCCCGCTAACTGCAGTCTTTTATGGATACTTTTTCTTAAATAAAAATGTATTCCGATCGATAAGAGTAACGATAGTGCTGTTATTATTTGCACCCAAAAAATAGATGTTAAAAATAAGTCAGCGCAAAAAATGCCGCCGATAAAGGGTATAAGGAAGCGAAGAAGGGGTATATGCCTCCAAAAAAACATTTACATCAGAGGTGTTTTCGGTACATCAAAACTTTTAACTCATCTCGCAACTCTTCATTTTCCCATTTGTATTTTTCCTTTGCCGCATGGTATATTTCAAAAGCTCGGTCTCTGCTTGATGCTTGATCTAATTCAACCATAAATGAATTGTATGCCGCCGCATCATCGTTAAAAAATTCTCCTTGAAGTTCAAATCGTTTGGCTAGCGATATCGCTTTTGGAATGCTTTCTATAGGCTGATTGCTAAATTTTTCAAATAACGATAGCATATCGTCTTCTGTTTTTTCTTTTTTCACAGGCAACTTTGGTTCTGGTATAACAACCACTTCTGGCTCGATTATTTCTTCAACTGGCTGAGCGGTAATTTCCTCCGAGGCGACATTAAGATCTTCCTCTTTAGCTGTTTCGGTAATTTCATTTTTAGATACTACTACCTCGGTAATCATCTGTTCTACAGGTGCAGGGGTTGAAGAAGATTCTTGTGGCGTAATTTTCTGAACACTAGGTTTAGCCACAATTTTACCTTGCAATGCTAATAAATTCACTTGGTCGTATAAATCTATACATTGCTTTCGCAACACGTCAATGTCTAACTGAGAGAGCTTCTCTGCATGCAAACTCAATCTTCCGTTGTGTATGCTTAATAACTCAAGTAACTCATCTATTTTGCTGTGAATATTTTCTCTGCTCATAATATTACTACGAATAAAATCAATTAAATATTACTTTCGAATTCTCTTATCAACACCATGTTTGTAGAACCCAAAAATAGTAAAGGCTGGATAGAAGTTATATGCGGATCTATGTTTTCGGGTAAAACTGAAGAACTTATAAGACGCGTAAAACGTGCGAAAATAGCCAGACAACAAGTACGCATTTTCAAACCAAAAATGGAGACACGCTACGATAAAGTAAAGGTGGTGTCTCATGATGATAATTATATAGACTCTTTCCCAGTAGACACTGCGTCAGAAATTTTAAATTGGATAGAAGGGGTGGATGTTGTTGCAATAGATGAAGCTCAATTTTTTGATGACGGGCTTCCAGACGTATGCAATGAACTGGCTAACCGGAATAAGCGCGTGGTAATAGCAGGTTTAGATATGGATTATCTTGCAAAACCATTCGGGGTGATGCCTGAACTAATGGCCATGGCTGAGTATGTGACTAAGGTACACGCCATCTGTATGCAATGTGGAAGCATAGCTCAGTATTCTTATCGCTTTTCTAAGAACGGTGGACAAGTACAACTAGGCGAAAAAGACCAATATGAACCCCGATGCCGTAAGTGCTTTGTTACAGGAATGGCAGAACAAGCAGCGGATATACGTAAATAAAATCACCCCAAAAACGATACCTGTCGTTTGTCTTAAAAAAGATGGAGAATAGAGCTATTACAAACAATGTGATGATCATAGAGGCAAATAGAAAAAAGTGCAACCATTCAATTTCAGACCTCTGAAGCGAAATAGCTGACCAAATCATAGCAAGGGTTAAACTAGCATAAACAAATTTTTTGATTGTATTATCATCATAGATACTTGCTATCGACATCGTATTGGCCATCTCGTCTTCTTCTTTATCAAAATAAGAGAAGAGTATAAGATTGGATAAATTTATACAATAAAACACGCCGAAAAGAAACCTTGCTTCTATAAATATTTTTTTATACGGTGCCTCTATGTAAGGCGTAAGCATAAATCCAAGAGTTACCACAAAAGCAATAAATACTTCTTTTAAAAAAAACTTTCGTTTCGCATCCTCTGAAACCAAATAGTTGATTAAAAAATGAAGTCCAGTAAGAGCAACAAGCAACCCACAAAAGGTATAATACACTTTGGGTACATAAAAAGCCATTATTCCTAGAATTATAGCTACAAATACCAATATGGTTTTAATACGTTTTTGATGTACGTAATGAATAGTGTGCCTTCGGGTAGACGCATTCTCTTTAAGATTAAGAGCATCTAACAAGTGGTCTAGCGTGTAAATAAACCAAACTCCAAGGCACAATCCCAAAGCTACGAGCATATTGGGCTTTACCTCATAAATTCTACTAAAAAAAAGATATGAACTAAACGAGCCCAGTGAGACCCATATACTGTAGGTGTTTACAAAATGAATGAATGAAGAAATAGGTGGTCTCCTCATTAGTATTGACTTTAATACTACTCTACCGCTAAAACCTCTAACACCTCAGGAAGCATATTTTTAATGGTCTCCTCAAGGCCGGCTTTCATCGTAAAGTGACTGATGCTGCATGTGCTGCAAGCGCCTAGTAATTTCAGCGTTACAACTTTATTTTCATAAGAGACCAGTTCTACGTCCCCTCCATCTTTTTTTAGAAATGGTCTCATAGTTTCTAGGGCTTCTTCTATGATGGTTTCCGATACTGTCATTATGTAATTCAAAGATATCTATTTTTCTTTATTCGCGGCTATAATGGATAATTTTTGGACCAGCTTACCCACTATAGGTATGTAACTCTTTTGCATATTAGAAAAGGACTTGTCTTCTTCAATAGGAATTGTGCCCAATAAATCTATATTCCACTCCTCACTTAGATTTTTGCCGCCATCTTTGCCAAATAAATAGTACTTACGGCCATCTTCTGGTTGGAAATAGCTCATATTTTCTACCACTCCTAGTATTTCCTGCTTTAAATGAGGATTTGTAAACATATCAAGGGCTTTTCTAGTATCAGCGACAGCTACTTCTTCTGGAGTCGTGACTATAACTACGCCACTTAAAGGTATATGTTGCATAATACTTAAGTGTGCATCACCTGTTCCAGGAGGTAAGTCTACAAATAAGTAGTCTAGCTCTCCCCACTTAACATCAGTACAAAACTGAGATATTGCCTTACTTAACATTGGACCACGCCAAACCAACGCTTGTTTAGATTCTACCAAGTAACCAATACTCATCGTCTTTAGTCCATTATATTCAATGGGCACCATTAGCTCACCATCCATTGCTGGCTTCTGCCCTTGGGTGCCGAGTAAGGTAGGAATAGACGGGCCGTGTATATCAGCATCTAGCAGTCCTACTCTGGCACCTGCATCACTCAAGGTTTTAGCTAGATTTACGGCCACTGTACTTTTACCAACACCCCCTTTGCCCGAAGCTACCGCTATAATATTGCGAATACCGCTAAGTACTGTGCTATTTTCTCTACTGGATTGAACGTTACTGGTGATGTTTATGTGAACGTCAGCATCAGCACTTACCATGGTATGTACAGCCGTGGTGCATGCTCTCGCGATACTTTCCTTCATAGGACAAGCAGGCGTTGTAAGCACTAGGTCAAATGCTACTTTGTGCCCGTCAATCTCTATTTTTTGAATCATGCCAAGTGTCACCAAATCTTTGTTAAGATCCGGGTCATCTACATAGCTTAATGCTTTCAGTATCTGGTCTTGGGTTATCATAGTTTTTTTTGTAAAAAAGGAAATATTCTTTTATTCATTTTCAATACAAACCACTTCACGAATTGGTGTTCACCCAACAAACTGCCTATTGAAAAAAGTAAAATTTGATATATAAAATAAACAATAACTACAGTAAGAAGTAATTCATACCAAATGAGCTCACCGTAAGTAGTCTTTTGAAAAAGAGCCATTGTTAGGGGTCTACGAATAAAACCGATGGAACTTCCTGTAAGAGCAAAGATTATAAAAATCCATGCCATTCTCTTATCAGACTGAATATTCCACTTTACTTTCAATTTCTCCCACAAGGCCTTCATACGCATTCTCAGCTATTATTATTTCTAATTATCGGTCAAAGATAAGAGAACCCTCTGAATGCTTGTTTAAAACACCTACTTTAAATAATAAGATTGAAAAAAGTATTCACTATTTAGTTTGAAACTCTACTGAATAAAAAAGGATACAATTGTTGAAAAACTTATTTTAAATCTCAAGTGTATTCTTAATCTTTGTCTCCTCGTAAAAAACATAGTATGAACCGCGTTATTACATCATTTAAGAAGGCAAATAGGGATTTATTGAAGTACATCATGGAAGAATATCCAGATGGTGTCGACGAAGAGACATTAGTTAGTTTTCCTAAAGCGGGGGGCGGCAGTATCCGTGCTCTGGAAATTGAAATGGGTGATACTATTTACCTGGTAAAAATGGAAGATGAAGAGTATTACCAAAAATACATGGCTAAAGACGATGATGATGAAGACGATGAAACAGCAACTGTAGATGTAGAAGAGGATATTGAAGAAGTTGAAGTAGACGAAGAAATTGAGGTCGAAGATGAGGCAGATGAAACCGACAAATCAAGCGACAACGAAGATGACGAAGACGAGGATTAACCATTAATCCGAGTTTACTGATACGCTAGAACATTATTATAAAACACAAAAAGCATAGCTTTCACGCTATGCTTTTTGTGTTTTATAGAAGTTGAAATCCTGCCAAGTATCTTGTTTGACGCAGTAAATTTACAGTATTAACTGCCGCTACGTCACTTTTATAATACATTGAACGTGGTAGGCTAATAGTGAAGCCCACTAGGTTATGCTGTGATTAACGTTCCGTTTAAATCCTTGGGTAATAAACACAACATATGTTTTCAGCACAAAATTTCTTGTTTTACCCCAAAAATAAAAGGGGGACATAAGTCCCCCTTTCATAAACGTAGCTTTTAGTTTTTGGTTTTAAAGACTAGTATACTAGTTTAAAGTCTACTCGGCGATTCAGTATTCTACCTGAATTTACAGAATTATCTGCCACTGGTTTTGTTTCTCCATATCCAATAGCGGTCATGCGAGATGCACTTACTCCTTTATTGGCTATATACGCTTTTACTGCATCAGCTCTTTTCTGAGACAATACTAGATTAACATCATCAGCACCTTGGTTATCTGTGTGACCTTCTATCACAACACTTGCTTCCTTATATTCTTGCATAATACCTGCTAATAAATCTAGGTTAGCAAAAGACTGAGGCTTAATAATGTCTTTTCCGCTTTCGAAGTAAATTCCGCTTGCAGCTACTCTTATTTTCTCTTTTACTTCTTCTTTAATTTCAGGACAACCCTTGTTAGATGCTGGTCCTGCTGTAGCTGGACATACATCCTTGTGATCGTATACACCGTCACCATCACTGTCTGGACAACCTTCACCTTCTTTAGAACCTGCCATCAATGGGCATTTATCTTCAGAATCTTGAATCCCATCTTTATCAGAATCTGGACAACCACCAAATGCAGAAACACCTGATACGTTTGGACATTTATCTTCAGAATCTTGAACTCCGTCACCATCTGTATCTGGGCAACCGTTGAATGCCTTTAATCCAGCAACATTTGGACATTTATCTTCTTCGTTAACAACACCGTCTTTATCATCATCCAAAGGACAACCAACCGTATCCACTTGGTATCCCTCTGGGGTGTT
Organism: Bacteroidia bacterium; assembly: GCA_017857855.1. Classification (GTDB taxonomy): domain Bacteria; phylum Bacteroidota; class Bacteroidia; order NS11-12g; family UBA9320; genus UBA9320. Next base: position 7,819 of record JAFMCI010000015.1, read on the forward strand.
AGGACAAATATCAAATGCATCACTAATTCCGTCATCGTCGGCATCCTTAATTTTATAAGAAGAACCACTTGAATTACCATTGCTACCAAAATTAAACACAAAACCAATGTTGTGATATAAGTAAATATCATGTAGCGGTTTGTTTCCCTCACTAGCGCTATTTAATCTGGCACCCGCGATAGCAAATGGAGCGCCATCGTAGTTATCATCAAATGAATAATTAACCTGCTCGCTTACTACTAAATCAAGTGCATCGGTTAGACCAATTTTAAAACCTGCAGCAGCATTCCAATGAGAAGCTAACCAACTCCTATCGCGAGATGCGTAATAGTAGGTCTCTGCATCTCCTACCAAAGTAGATCCTTCGGAAAATTTCGAAATTGATTTCACAACACCCCAACCAGCTCTAATAAATGGTTTAAAAGTAGCATCTTCTGACATGATTGTACCGTTATTCAACTTGAACGTTACGCCAATCATTCCCTCTGTAATGTGAGATCTAAATCCTTGACGATAAGGTTCTGCTTTCAAAATATCCCAAGACTCTTTATAAAAACCTAAGTCTCCTGTAGACCCATAGATATTTACGTCAAAAGAAGAATTTAAATACATCCCTAATGCACCACCTACAGCCTGATAATTTGGAGCTTTTTTGAAATACAACGAAGAACCTAAATCTCCGTGATATTCTCTAATTCCTCCATTAATCTCAATTCCGAATTTCTTAGTGTTAGATTGTGCTTCAGCTCCAATTGCGATAACAAGCAATGAAACTAGCATGGTAAGTATGTTCTTATTCATATTAATTGTACCTTTTTATTGATTTAAGTAAGCAATATTACATTAATTTGACAAACCAAAAAAATATTTTTGAAGTTTCAACCCCAAACTTTAGTTCCTTCTGTACAATTTTTGCAAATATCAATGTTACTTCGGCTTCTAAGTATTAGTCTTCTAAAGCGATTATACTCTTCGCCGTGCCAAATTGTGCGAAATGTCATTTTTTCTAATTCGCCTAATCTATAAGTAGCGTCTTTGTCAAAACAACACGGAACGACCTTGCCATCCCATGTTATCACACAACCTTGCCACATACGCCAGCAGTGACTTAAAAGCCCATTTTTAATCTTATAGGTTAGACCTGTTTTTTCATATCGAGCATACTTAGGGTCTTTGGGCATTAAATCACTACCCGCCTCGAAATTATATATCTGCGCCGTTTTAAGTGCTAAATGATCTACGCCTACCTCTTTGGCAAGTTGCCGAATCTCTTCAATTTCGCCTTCATTGTGCCCGAACACAATAAACTGCCAGATGATAAATGGTGTTTTACTGCCTGTTGCCTTTTTCCATTTCACCATGTTTTTGGTACCGTCTATCACCTTATCTAGGTTCCCGCCTATTCTATATTTGCCGTAACTCTCCTGTTTTACGCCGTCTATTGATATTATTAATCGGCTTAAGCCACTTTCAATGGTCTTCTTGCAATTGGCATCGGTCAAATAATGAGCATTCGTGCTTGTAGCTGTATATATATTGTGTCTACTCGCATAGCCTACCATATCGGTAAAGTCCTTATTGAGATAAGGCTCACCTTGAAAATAATAGGTAATGTAAGTAAGCTCTTTATGTAGCTGGTCTATAATATTTTTATTCAGTTCTGTCTCTAACATTCCAATTGGTCTGCTAAAAGCGCGAAGACCACTAGGACACTCAGGACACCTTAAATTGCAACTGGTAGTGGGCTCTAAGGATATAGATATAGGATACCCAGCATGATAATTTTTTTTGGTACGTTTACTAATATGGTAGGTTACAAAAATGCGTGCAGCGTTCCAAAGTCTATAAGGCGTTAACGTTTTAAGGTATTGCCAGCCGTCTACTATTTGTGCTTTTGATGCCATTTACTAAGTTAGCAATGCTCTTTTTCTAGTATAATAAAATATGGAAAATGCCGCTAGACACATATAATAAAGATTAAAGAGCCATCCAAAAACACCCAATCCAAATGTATAAAATCCTGTAAATAGGGTAAAAATTAGACCAGCAACTAACAAGTGATAGCCAATAGACTTCAAATTACGGAGTAAGACTAGTCCCAAAAGCACAATAAAACAGCCTACCATACGGTATAATGAATGTTTTTGGTAAACCTCAGGAACCAAAACTGCTTCAGCCTCGGTGGTTATAAACTCAATTGCATTTAAAGATTCTTCGTCATTTTTTTTATCAGCTTCACTTTGGAGTTGAGCGATCATACCTTCTCTTAATTGCACCACTTCTTCCGGTTGACTATACCCTCCATAATTACTCACCATCATAAAAGCGAATAAAAACGTAAGTATCCTACTTATCCATATAAATCTGCTACTTACCTCCATTCTATTTTTAAAACTATGCAAAGTAAATAAAAAAGACCTGCCACAGCAGGTCTTTCCAAATCTCTTTACTCTTTTAACCCTTAACCAAAGTCAATTTTAATCTCTTAACTGAATATACTATCAGCATTCCAAAAACCAGTAAAAAGAGACCTTTGTGAGGAGTGCTGCCTTTACCAAAAAACCAAAATGGTACATTTATATTCTTGCTATTATGGTCTGTTTCTTTTGCCTTATTACTGCGAACCTTATCTGTGCCGTGAGCGATGTAGTCATAATAACTATCCGTATTCCATCGCGCCAAACTAGCAAGTTCTATTAATTCTTTTCTGCGCCTAAGTCTTAACTTATCTTGGTATACCCTACCTTCAGCACAAGACAAATCGCCTGTAGCTGGATTTGTAATCACATATCGCGCTTGGTACATTTCTGTATTAGGTGTTTCTTGAAAAAAAAGGTCTTCCGGAAATTTATCTAAGGTGTAGCGTACATGTAACCTAGTAAAGAATGTGGTAACCCCATTTTGATTGGCCCACGGCACTCCTGCCATCGTAATTTCCCGGGTGTACGGTGGATTGCCTACGCAGGGATCACATTTCATTCCATTAAATGTAGGTGTTACGTTCCATGCATACTCTAAAAACACCGCATTTTTTCCAACCTTACGGTATTCATTTTTAAATACGTCTGTGTAAAATGTTCCGAATTTTGGCTTTATAAACGTTGGCACTAGATTGTCCGTAGGCATTTTTACAGTTCTATAATTTGTACATTCTACCCTTCCTCGCTTTGAAAAAGCATACACAATCATATCTTGCTCACCTACGCTATTGGCCATCCCTAAACGAATAGGTAGCATAAACTTATCCGATTTAACTTTGATTTGTAACGGTCTAAGAAAGCCACCATTGGCTTTTGGATTGTATTTGTTCAAGTCTACTTTAACCACAAAGAACTTAAGCCCACTTTTGATATACGGCTCTAACACGTGCTCTGCTTTGGCCGGAATACTATAACCATTGTCAACCAACCACCGTTTTAATCCACTGGCATCTTTAGCGCTTAGCAAAACTATATCGTACTCTTCAACGCTGTATTGTGCTTCTATAGTCACTTTATACTTGAAATTATCCTTCAGTGCAGTATAGGTAGCCATTTTAGTGGTTGACTCTTTTTCCATAGACACATCCATCATAGAAGGCATAGGAAGACCGCAAGGATTATAATCATAATACTCTACCAAACGAGGTGCAGAATAAGCATCTAACATCTGAAAAATAGAACGATCTGCTATTTGTATATCACTTCTATCAAGAACATTGGGAACGGGCACCACCATGGCAAAGTCTTTTACATTCCCAGAAAAATCATTGCTCATGGTAATGGTGGTATTACTCCCGTCGCGTACCAGGATTACCTCACTTTTATTATTGTACAAATCGGCTCCCGCTTTTGCTACATAAAAGCCACAAAAGGCCATGGCTAATTGGCCTACAGAAGCAATGGCCATCAGTGTTAAAATTACTTTTTTCATGAAGATGTTTTTTAGGTTGTTTGATTAGGATTATTTATTGTGCTAGCTGTTAAATTATTCCATTGGTATTTAGTTGCTATCAAAAGTTTATCGAAAATGGGTGTTAACAGACTTACCCCAAACAGTAACCAAATAGCAGCTGTTTGCACGTAGAAGAAGGTTGACAGTACAAATAAGGCGCCCCCTAATAGGGAAGACCATAGTATGCGAGCTTTTATGTGATTGGGGGTAGTCATGGGATCGGTTATCATGAAAAATGCATAAAGTAATAGCGTACCATTACTCATTTTGTGAAGCCAAACTTGTGGTTCCCAACCCAGATAAATAACGTGTCTGATAAATAGAAGTGCACCGAAAACCAAGAGAAAAGTAATGCTGGTATCTATCCTACCTACTTTTAAAATCATCATTAATCCTCCAGCTCCTACGATAAACCATAATAGCACACTGCTACCCCATTGTCCTGGACTAACCCATGCATCATTGGTAAGCAGAATGGCCGCGACAATACCAAAGTTAGCCGGATTAAATAGGTGCTTGTGGTTTACCCTGATTAGGAACTTTGACGATATGGCAAAAACCGAAGCTAGAATCGCTGTTTCTATAGTACCTGTTTTTAACAATAAGCTTAATCCGAGCGAGGTTATCAGTGCACTTTTTACGGAGCTATACTGTTTTGTGGTAAAATAGCTAAATACCATTTGTGTGACTATCGCTGAAGCGAAAATGGCTATATACTTAATTGCATCACCATCCCAGCCCAGAAAGCAAAGTCCATAAAATAAAAAAGACCCCAAGTAAAGTATCTGAAAGTACCTGGGGTCTGCTGTTTCTTTGTTAAAATGAGCGCTTATTTTGCTATACATAGTTGTAGTATATACCCCTTATACAAAAAAGGTAAACGAACCATTATAGCATTACAACTAAAAATTAGTCACAAGAAATTAGGATCCAAATAACTTACGATCGCCAACAATCGCTAAAATGATCACTTACCATACCAACGGCTTCCATATAGGCCATGCAAGTGGTACTGCCCACAAATTTAAATCCTTCTTTTTTTAACGCTTTGCTCATGGCGTCGCTTTGAGGAATTGTAGCTCGTACATCAGACCACGTTTTAATTGGAATAACGATCGTGTCATACTGGGTAAATTGCCAAATAAAATGATTAAAGGAACCATATTCTCTTTGCAAACGCAAGAATTGCCGTGCATTATTTATCGCTGCTTCAATCTTTCCTCTATGTCTAATAATAGCAGGGTTTTGCATTAAAATTTCTATTTTATTCTCACGATAATTTGACACTTTTTCTGCATCGAAATTATCAAAAGCCAACCTGAATGCCTCCCTTTTTTTTAGAATGGTATGCCAACTTAATCCTGCTTGAAAGGTTTCTAAAATAAGATGCTCGAATAAATAATGGTCATCATGACTCGGTATTCCCCATTCGGTATCATGATATTCTACGTACTGTGCATCTTTAAGGCACCATTTGCATCTTTTTTTGTGGTCTTGTGGGTCATAGATTACCTTTACCATATTGTTTTATGTTAGAAACAAATAACGACATAGATTTTTCAACCAACAACGATATTCCCATAGAAGATGTAATTGCTCAAATGGAAAAAGAACTTCAAATGAGTGGCGAATATTATGTTTTTACTTCTGCTGACCCCCCTCTACTTATTCAAGAACTTGCGGATTATCTGAGCAGCATAAAAACCAGTTATGGCATAGCTAATTTGTTTTACCGAATAGATGTAAGTACAAAAAAGGCAGATCCTTCTTTACCAACGTATGAGGCATTATCCCTACTTGCTTGGAACCGTGTATTTCAGAAGGTTTGGTTTAGACGCAATTTTGTGTAAGAGTTTTTTAACAAAACCAACAAGTGCTGCTCTCAAAAAAAAAGATTAAAACTGAAAATAAATAAAAGGTTGTAAGTCTGAAGAAGTAGCTTGATAAATAACAACTATTACCATTACAAATAGCACTATTTTTACGGTGTAAGAAGCTTCGCTGTACCACCACTCGGCTCTATTTTTAAGATTGCTTGGCAAAAAGTGAACTGCAAATCCTGTTAAAATCAAAGCAAATACCTTCCAATAGGCTAATACCCGAGTACCAATTCCTGCAAAGTCAAAATGGGTACTAATATTATTGAGCATTAGTTTTACGGTATACATATCTGCCGCCCTAAAGTACATCCAACAGAACGCTACAAAATGAAATGTAATTAGGATTGAGACATAATTACCCCATCTGGATGCAGGTAATTTTATATTTTCCGACCATAATTTATGCAATGTAAGAGCCAAACCATGTAATGCGCCCCACACAATAAACTTAAGCGCAGCACCATGCCACAATCCCCCTATTAGCATTGTGATTGCCAGATTTAGATACGTTCTTAGTTTACCTTTTCGGTTACCTCCCATGGAGATATAAAGATAATCCCTTAGCCAGGTGGAAAGTGAAATATGCCACCTTCGCCAAAAATCTGTTATGCTATTGGCTTTATATGGGCTATTAAAATTAATAGGCAATGTAAAACCAAGTAATGCGGCTAGACCTATTGCCATATCTGAATATCCTGAAAAATCACAATAAATCTGAATAGAATAGCCATAAACAGCCATTAGATTTAAAAACCCACTGTATATTTCAGGTGTATCAAAAACCCGGTCTACAAAATTGACTGAGATGTAATCACTAATGACCACCTTTTTAAAAAGACCAGACATAATTAGAAAAATGGCCTTACCAAAACCACTACTGCTCAAGTAGTAAGGTTTCCTGATTTGCGGTAAAAACTCTGATGCACGCACAATAGGCCCTGCAACCAATTGCGGAAAAAAACTTACAAAAAAGGCAAAATCAAAAATATTGGCACAAGGCTTTATGCGATCTCTGTATATATCAATACTATAACTAAGGGTTTGAAACGTGTAAAATGAAATACCCACTGGGAGCAATATGTGATGAATATCAAAATTTTCACCACCGATTCCATTAGCAAATGCAGCCAAGAAATTATACGCTTTAAAATCTGCCCCTGTCAAAGCATTTATGGAATCAACTATAAAATAAGAATACTTAAAAAAGAAAAGTAAGCCCAAATTAGACGAAATGCTAAGCACTAGAAAAAGCTTTTTTTGCCATTTTTCTTTCACTATGTAGATGCCAAATCCGCAACCATAGTCTAATAATGTGCTAAACAAAAGCAATAAAAAGTACCATCCACTGCATTTGTAATAGAAAAATAAACTAAAGAGTAATAAGTAAAAGTTACGCGCTCTTACCTGCTTGTGCAGCAAGGTAAACCCCGCAAACATGATGGTAAATAAAAACAGGAAGACATACTGGTTAAATAACAAAGGGTTCTTAGCAGAATACGATAAAATATCTTCTACCCTTAGCATGTTAGTTTAGATATTGATGGATAAGAGCCTCGTATAATAATTCTCCTTGTATTGCGTATCCTTCCTTCGTAAAATGAATAAGATCTCCGCGTGCAAGTCCCTCATTTTTCCATTTTAAAATGGAATTACTTCCCCCCATTATTTCATACCAATTCCAAACCGCTACATTTGTTTCTTTGGCAAGTTCCAAAAGCACATCCACAATTTTTTTAGCATTTGGGTTATCCTGTTTTTGATAGAAATGATCTGATGGAGTTGTTAACAGTATCGAAGTAGTGGGATTATGGCTTCTTATTTTAGCAATTGTAGCTTCATAATTTTCTTTTATGCAAGACACGCAAAACCCATTACTTGTTCTGTACCCGTCATTTGTTCCAAAGCTTACAATAACCAAACTCGGGTTAAGATCGGCCGCTTGCTTCTCAAAATTTTGGCAATTTAAATACTGAGCCAGCGTACTGCCATTTATGCCAATAGCGTGGTAAAGAATACCAGGATTTTCGTTTTCTAAAATGATTCCTTGTAAATCTGGAAGGTCTCCGTTTTCTGGAACGGGAGCAAATTGAAGGCTATCTTGCGCTTGGTCAAAATAAATTACGTTGCGATTTCCTTCGATTTGAGAATAATGACTTGAAAATTCCGTGGGTCTGAAGCTACCCTTATTGGTTAAAAAAGTCAACTTAGTAAATGCTGCGTAATTGTCTTCTTTTTTTGCTGCGTCAATGGTAAACTTAGCGTTACCCGAAGCAAAAAGAGTATATCCTGACATACCTACATCGCAATTGCTACTGTGTAAAAGGTCGCAATGACGCCAGACACCCTCATAACTAAAACCAATATCAAACGCTCCATTTGTTTGGGCTATTCTGTAAGGAAAAACAAAACCTCTACCTGCATTCCCAAAACAATCTTGCATTTTTTTGCGAACGACACTGGTCATAAAATCAGCCTGAATATGTGAATCGCCAATATGAATAATAGAAACAGTTTTGGTTTTCTGCATTTCCAAAGACTTTAAAGCCTCAAAAAAAGGTTGCAACGCCTTGGGATTGACTATTTCGTTATTGCGGTACGCCAGCTCAGAGCTATTAGAATATGACGAGACCATAATCAATACAAGTAAGTAGGCGTATTTAATCATGTTAACTATATTTTCCTCCGTATTTCTTCTTTATATCGGAAGATATTTTCTTGACTTCTTGCTCTTGGTCTGTTTTACAAATGAGTAAAGCATCGGCGGTATCTATAACATAATAGCCATCTAAGTCATTGATTACGATTAGCTTATTACTATCACTTATAACTAAGTTGTTCGAAGAATTCGTGGCATGTAATGTTGCATTTAATACGGTATTTATATCCTCATTAGCTATTTTTTCGTGAACACTTTTCCAGGTTCCCAAATCACTCCAGCCAAAATCTGAAGGTAAAACAAATACATTATCTGCCTTTTCTAAAAGACCATTATCTATAGATATACTTCCTATTTCAGTATATATTCTCTGAATATGTTCCGCTTCTATTGCCGTGTTATAAGCGCCTTTACCTTCCGAAAAAGTTAAATCCATTTCAGGTAAGTGTTCATTAAGCGCTTTTAAAATAGAGGGAATGCTCCATACAAACATCCCGCTGTTCCAGAGAAAATCACCACTTTCTATAAATTTTTCAGCTAACTCCATCGGAGGTTTTTCCGTAAAGGTTCTAACCTTATTTACACCTGAGCTTACTTCTTTTTCGTCAAATTGAATATAACCATACCCGGTATCTGGTCGGTGCGGTTTTAGTCCCAAGGTAATGAGTGCGTCATGCTCCTTTGCATACCTATGTGCAGTATGCATTTGGTTTATAAAATTGGTAGTATCTTGAATAAGATGATCGCTTGGGGCTACAATGAGTACCCCGTCTTTCGATAATTCTGAGATTTTATGTGCTGCATAGGCAACGCAGGCTGCTGTATTTTTCCCAACTGGCTCACCCAGTATTTGATTCGAAGAAATTTCAGGCAACTGCTCTTTTACTAGATTTACATAGTCGCTATTGGTAATTACAAATATGTTTTCGGGAAGCACTAGTAGCTTGTAACGATCATACGCATCCTGAATTAAGGTTTTGCCAGTACCCAGTATGTCTATAAACTGTTTAGGTTTGTGCTCTCTGCTAATAGGCCAAAATCTGCTTCCTATGCCTCCAGCTAAAATAATGGCATATGTATTTTTTAATTGTTTCAAATCAGTCCTTCCTTAATTAAATCTTGTATGTGCACCAAGCCAAAGTCATTGTCTTCATTTAATACAATGAGATGATTTATTTTCCTTTCTCTGATATAGTCAACACCATCTATTGCAAGAGTATCGCTTTGGATAGTAGTTGGATCTGGCGTCATAATATCTCTGGCAACAAAGCTACCTATGTTGGAATGGTTGGCAAGCATTCTTCTCAAATCACCGTCTGTAATAATACCAACCAAGGCGCTATCCTTTGTAACTAAAACAGCACCTAACCTACCTTTAGTCATTGCTAGTATGCATTCTGATAAGCTAGCGTTTTCTGCAACAGTAGGTCTTGCATTGGCTTGAGCCATTTCGCCTAAGGTTAAATATAACTTTTTCCCAAGAGCACCACCGGGGTGATACTTCGCAAAATCGTCTGACTTAAAATCCCTGCATTTGATGAGTGCCACAGCTAAAGCATCGCCCATCGCCATTTGAGCAGTAGTACTTGTAGTAGGCGCCAAATTATTAGGGCAAGCTTCAGCATCTACAGTGGTATCTAAAACATAAGTACTGTTAAGCGCCAGATAGGAATCTAAATTCCCAACCATGCCTATTAGTATATTGTTATTTTTAATGATTAACGGTGCAAGTGCCTTTATTTCTGGGCTATTACCACTTTTAGAGATGCAAATAACCAGGTCATCTTGTTGTATCATTCCCAAGTCTCCGTGTATGGCATCAGCGGCGTGCATATAAAGCGCTGGTGTACCTGTACTATTAAAGGTAGCTACTATTTTTTGGGCTATTATGGCACTCTTGCCTATGCCCGTAATTACAACTCTCCCTTTTATTTTCAAGATATCTTCTACAGCTTTACTAAAGTTCTCATTTAACAAGGTACTTAGCTTTTGCAAGCTAGCGCTTTCCATAAGGATAGTATTTGTCCCTATTTGAAGTATTTCGGTAGATTTTAACACGATATTTTATGCAAATTAAAAATTTATTTCTTCAAGTGGTGTAAGTTGCCGTATATTAGTCCGACATTTAGAAGAATATAGATAGAGAAGAGAAAAAATGGCATCTGAAGTTGTTGATTTGAAGAAGAGTTTAAAGGAGTTTTTTGGTTTTGACTCGTTTAAAGGAATGCAGGAGGAGGTAATCTCAACCATTATGAAAGGCAATGATTGCTTCGTAATCATGCCCACTGGAGCAGGAAAATCGTTGTGTTACCAGTTGCCTGCTTTGATTTGTCCGGGCACAGCAATTATTATATCCCCACTGATAGCCCTTATGAAAAATCAAGTGGACGCAATACGGGGATTTGGAGATAGTGATGCAGTAGCACACTTTCTAAACTCATCGCTTACCAAAACACAAACTGATAAGGTGAAATCGGACGTAAGTTCTGGTAAAACCAAAATGCTATACGTAGCACCTGAAACCCTAAAAAAAGACGAAACAATAGAATTTTTAAGATCCGTTCAAGTAAGTTTTGTTGCGGTGGATGAAGCGCATTGTATCTCAGAATGGGGTCATGATTTTCGTCCGGAATATCGCCGTATTAAGCAAATTGTAAAAGAAATAGATGATGTGCCTATGGTGGCACTTACGGCTACGGCTACTCCTAAAGTGCAAATGGATATTCAAAAAAGCTTGAATATGCTCGACGCACAAGTGTTTAAATCATCTTTCAACCGAGGTAACCTTTTTTATGAGGTAATGCCCAAGGGAAGCAAGGCGCAAACCATGAAAGACCTTATCTCGTTTGTAAATAAACGAAGAGGACAAAGTGGGATTATATATTGCCTAAGCCGCAAAAAGACGGAAGACGTTGCAGAAATACTGCTCGCTAACGGCATCAATGCGCTGCCTTACCACGCCGGACTTGACGCTAAAACAAGAGCTGGAAACCAAGATAAATTTTTGATGGAAGATGCAGATGTAATCTGTGCAACCATCGCCTTTGGTATGGGCATAGATAAGCCAGATGTACGATTTGTGATTCATTATGATGTACCTAAATCGCTTGAAGGATACTACCAAGAAACCGGAAGAGCCGGTAGGGACGGTTTAGAAGGCGACTGTGTTTTGTTCTACAATCCGAAAGATACCGAAAAATTAGAAAAGTTTTTAAAAGATAAACCCGTAGCTGAGCGAGAAATAGGTACACAACTCATCTCAGAAATGGCCTATTTTGCCGAGTCGTCTCAATGTAGACGAAAATCACTCCTGCATTACTTTGGTGAAAATTTCAATGCAGACAAATGCGACAAAATGTGTGATAACTGCCGTAATCCAAAAGACACCATCGAAGTAACCAAAGAAATGGTCATGGCACTTAGAACAATAGAACATACCGCAGGAAAAGTAGCCATAAAGCACGTTATTGAAATCTTGATTGGCAAATCCTCTCAAGAAGTAAAAGCCTATAAACATGACAAGTTTGAGTTTTTTGGAAAAGGGAAAGAAAAAGGGGCTAACTTCTGGAAAACCGTAATTCGATATGCTCAAATCAACAATTACATTGTCAAAAACATAGAATTGTACGGCCTGCTTTCCATAAGCGAAGAAGGTTTAGCATATATCCAAAATCCTACTAGAATTGACCTAGCACAAGATCGTGAATTTGAAGCAATCAGCGATTCAGATTTTGATAATATACAACTTGAAGCCGTTTTCGATCAAAGACTCTACAGCCAACTTAAAGAACTGCAAAAAGAGGTTGCCAAAGAAATGGGCCTCCCTCCTTATGTAATTTTTCAGCAAACTTCCTTGGAAGATATGGCATTTAAATATCCTATCACCATAGAGGAAATGGAAAATATAACAGGGGTAGGTAAAAATAAAGCAAGAAAGTTTGGTACAAAATTCATTGAACTTATTGCTCAGTATGTAGAGACTTATGAAATAGATCGTCCAGATGACCTAGTACTTAAGTCTGTGGTCAATAAAAGCGCACGTAAAATACATATCATACAAAATATTGATAAAAAAGTGCCTTTGGAGGATATAGCTAAGGGACAAGGTTTAGATTATGAGGAGCTACTCGAAGAACTCGAAGCCATTGTCTACTCTGGAACCCAAGTAGATCTTATGTATTACATCGATGAGCTGATAGATGACGAAGGTCGAGAAGATATTTACGATTACTTGAAATCTGATGATACAGGAAGTATTGACGCCGCAGTAAATGCTTATGATGGAGAGTTTTCTCATGAAGAAATGAAAGTATTTCAAATACAATTCATGAGCGATGTTGCAAATTAAAAATATCTAATTAAATTTGCACCCGAATTGGCCGATGGTGTAACTGGCAACACGTCTGTTTTTGGTACAGAAGAGTCCAGGTTCGAAACCTGGTCGGCCAACCAAAGTGAGAGAAAGAGGTTCTTTTAACCTCTTTTTCTTTTTACTATAGAGCGTAAAAAACTCAATAGTTTATGATAACCCTTTTGAAGAAAAAGGGGTGACAGTAAAACAACGATATGCCCTCTTTTATTAATAAAGTCAAAATATTTGCCGGATCCGGCTCAGAACCACTCGCAGAGAAAATCGCTCTCGCTTACGGTCAAAAATTAGGTACAGTTACAGTTAACATTTTTAGTGATGGCGAATTCCAACCGTGTATTGATGAAAGTGTGCGTGGATGTGATGTATTTATCATTCAGTCTACCATGCCTCCTGCAGATAACCTAATGGAGCTGCTCATGCTTATCGATGCGGCTAAAAGAGCATCTGCACACAAGGTAGTTGCCGTTATTCCTTACTTCGGATTAGCTAGACAAGACAGAAAAGATAAACCGCGCGTTCCTATTAGTTCTAAAATGGTGGCAAACATTCTTACCGCCGCCGGTGCAGACCGCGTAATGACCATGGATTTACACGCACCTCAAATACAAGGATTTTTTGATATACCGGTGGACCACTTGGATTCTACCGTAATCTTTATTCCTTATATCAAAAGTTTACAAACACCTGACCTTGTACTTGCAGCCCCTGATGTGGGAGCTACTAAGAGAGTGAGAGAATTTGCTAAGTTCCTGGGTACTGAAATGGTGATTTGCGACAAAGCGCGTAAAAGAGCTAATGAAATCGCTTCGATGACTGTAATAGGAGACGTAGCAGGAAAAGATGTAGTGCTCATAGACGATATATGCGACACAGCCAACACTTTGTGCAAAGCTGCAGCGCTTATCAAGGAACAAGGTGCTAAATCAGTACGAGCAGTGTGCACGCATCCCGTGTTGAGCGGTAAAGCCTACGAAAATTTAGAAAACTCTGTGCTCGAAGAAATCATACTTTGCGACACCATTCCTATTAAACCAGGGAATTATAACAAAATAAAAGTGTTAAGCGTAGACAGACTGTTTGCGAATGCCATTAGAAATGTATCCGAGTTCGAATCTATCAGCTCGTTGTTTAACGTATCTGATACCTATCAACCAGAATTAATTTAACAATAACGATTTTAATATTTAGAAAATGAAAGTAATCGCACTAAAAGGTGAAGTTAGAGACGCATTAGGAAAGTCGTCTAACAAAAAACTAAGAACCGAAGGTAAAGTACCTTGTGTTATTTATGGAAAAGGTGAAAATCATCACTTTTCAGTTTATCAAGCTGATTTTAAGCATTTAGTATACACACCTAACACGTATCTAGTAAAACTAGAAGTAGGAAATATGGTAAAGTTAGCTAAAGTTCAAGAACTTCAGTTTGAGCCAGTATCGGAAGATATTATGCATGCAGATTTTATGGAGGTAACTGCCGATAGCCCTATCTCTATACCTGTGCCTGTAAAAATAGTAGGCAACTCTCCTGGTGTAAGAGCCGGTGGTAAGCTTCAACTTAAAATCAAAAAACTTACTGTAAAAGGTTTAATAGCTGATTTACCTGAGTATATCGAAGTAAATATCGATAAGTTACAAATAGGTAAAAGTGTTAAGGTTGGTGAAATTAACGTAGAGAATCTTACTTTACTGGATTCACCTAACAACTCTATCGTTTCTGTAATCGTAACTAGAGCTGCAAGAAGCGCGGCTGGAGCTGGCGTAACAGCAGATGACGATGAAGAAGAGACTGCTGCAGAAGAAACTGCTGCAGAATAATTTCTGATTCATATAAAACTAAAAAATCCCCTAATCTTTCGATTAGGGGATTTTTTAGTTTTGTAATTTACGTAAAAGTCGGAGCATTATTTTAGAAATCCCCCTTGAGAGGGCCAAAACTATTCGCGAGACATTGCTCTTACGCTATTTAAAGTAATCACAGGTTACCGAGCATGAGACATTCTAACTACACTCACCGCCTCCTTCACCACTTCTTCTATATTTTCAAACTCAAAATTCAAGGCTTTCTTAATTTTAGCATTATCAAAATAGTTTTGAGAAACACTGGCTCTCACCGTTTCTTTACTTAACATTCCACGAAGGCCCAAAAACTCTTTAATAGCCATTATACCATAGACCGCCTTATAGAGAAATCCCTTAATCTCGATACTGGGATTTTTAGTTCCCAATGCCTTGGTCATATAATCCGCCACCTCCTTAAAACGTTTATTCTCACTCACTACTATAAAGCGCTCGCCAGTTATATCTGAAAGGCACAACTGCTCTGCTATGCGCGCGACATCCTTTACGCCCACCCAGCCCGTTACGCCATTGCTATAGAAGGGAAAGCCTGACGAGGCATTCTTAAATAATTGATTAGATCCTTTATTCCAATCGCCGTAACCCAAAATAATACCCGGGTTTATCGCTACTACCGAAAGTCCCTCTTCTTGAGCCCTCCATAACTCGCACTCTCCTAAGTGCTTTGTAAATCCATAGTTACTGTGCGGCAATTCATTATCCCACTCGGCATCTTCGGTAACCAGCGAAGCATTACCTTTTTTTGAAATAGCAGCTATACTGCTGCAATACAACAGTTTTTTTACCCCAACATCCATCGCTACATTTACCACATGGGCAGTATAGCTATGATTTATTCGGATTAATTTTTTAAAATCTCGTTTTAGGTAAGAAATTACGCCCGCCAAATGCATGACGTAATCCACGCCATTAAAACTTTCTTGTAAACCAACAATATCAAATAACTCACACGGATGCCAGGTTAGATTATCATATTCCACAGGCGAGAGGTCATAGCATTCTTTTACCTTGTTAAACTCTGCTAAGCTAGACGAAGGCCGCATAATAGCGCGGACCGTATGCCCATTTTTGAGTAAGTGATGTATAATATGTACACCCAGAAATCCATTGGCACCCGTTATGGCAAAAATCACGATTAGCTTGCTTTATTTTTGTAAGCTACGAATATATTTAATGTTAGAAGAATACTTAAGTAAAATAAGTCCTAAAGGTGATTATAACCCGTATCAATTGGGTACTAGTGTATCTTATTACAGTGATAATTTTCCCGATTTATCTTCTAAAAAAATAGCTTTAATAGGCATTACCCGTGATGACGGTCCACTGCAAGGATGTGATTTAATCAGGGATGAGTTTTATAAGCTCGTTACCCATACGCACCTAGAAAATAGTATTGTAGATATTGGCAATTTACCGGCAGGTGAAACCCCCGCAGATACCCATGCTGCTCTACTTGGCATCGCAAGCGAGTTAAAAAACATGGGTCTAGTTACTATTCTCATTGGAACTCATATAGACCAAGGCGAATCACTTTTTAAGAGCTATGTCGCCAGTAATAAAGCTGTTGAAATCTCACTCATTTCATCCTATTTGCCCCTACTAGAATACCAACTTCTGCATCGTATTTGTTCCAATTATTCTGATCATTTAACTACCTTAAATGCATTAGCGTTTCAAGCACCTTTTATACCTACCAAAGCGATTGATACCTTACAAAACTTGAATTTTGGCCATTATCGCCTGGGATCCATAAAAAATAATATGGAGGATGCTGAACTATATTTACGCAATGCTGCCATTACGTTATTTGATCTAAATGCCATAAAACACAGCGATTCACCCGGTAAAAAAGAAGCACAACCCAATGGACTTACTAACGACGAAGCATGCCAACTTGCTCGCTATGCAGGATTAAGTGATGTGTCATCATTTTTTGGCTTGTTTGAATATTATCCTGAGCACGATCTTCAAAACGTAACGGCTAAGCTGGCAGCTCAACTAATCTGGTATTACTTAGATGGATTTACGGCACGTACAAACGATCTGCCTAATAAGCATGACGAATTTTTTAAATACCGTTGTGACCTAAAAGACAATCAACTTCCTATACTATTTTTAAAAAGTAAACGAACCAATAGATGGTGGATGCAACTTGAAAATCACCATATTCCTTGTTCGTATGCCGATTACCAAAAAGCGGCTGCTGGAGAGCTATCAGAAAGGTATTTGGATGCCCTCAAAAAACTGCATTAGGCATCGTTATTTATATCACCAATGCAATAATCATTCACCCTGCATAAGGCACTTACGTTACATTTCTTCTGTTTTTCCCTTCTGCGATTAGCTGCTATTAGCTGCCAAGTTTTCTGTAATTAGATCAAAAAATAAAACACCACATACGCAAGATGTAATTGCAGCAGCTGTCTTTCCATACATGACATTTTGAATTATTTTAATCTTTTAATTGCCAGAATCATAAAGTTTCAGTATTTCATAAATTCTGCTATTTTTGAAGCGACATGGAAAACAATTTAAGTATCAAGGACTTAGAAAATCTAAGTGGAATTAAAGCTCATACTATCAGGGTATGGGAAAAAAGGTATAATTTTATTCAGCCGCAACGGACCGCTACAAACATTCGATTTTATCTAAATAACGACCTGAAAAAGTTGTTAAATGTTACAGCTCTTATGAATAGTGGGATGAAAATAAGTAAGGCGGCAATGCTAGAAACTAATAAGCTAAATGAAGCTATAGAAAATCTGCAAAAAACCGATTTAGATACATTCGAAAAACTATTGGTAAACGATTTAATAATAGCTACCCTAAATTGTGATATCATCATGTTTGAAAAACACTATTCTGATTATCATAAAAAGTATGGCTTCGAGTCTACCGTGGAAAATATATTGTATCCTTTACTTACTCGAATAGGCCTCCTGTGGACCGTAAATAAGATGAACATCTCGCAGGAACATTTTTCTAGTCAACTCATCAAACAAAAGCTATTCGCTGCCATAAATGAAATTCCTATCAAGACCTCTACAACAAAGTTTTTACTCTTTCTGCCAGAAAAACAGTACCACGAAATAGGACTTTTATACGCTCATTATCTTATCAGAAAGTCAGGGGTTCAGAGTGTTTACCTAGGGTCAAGTGTTCCATTATCAGATGTTAAGATATGTTCAGAGAAAATTAAACCGACGCATATACTGTGTTCATTTACTATTCCATTAGCCAAAGACAAAATGTCGTTATATCTAAGGAAAACAAGTAATCTTTTTAAAGATAATAATGTTCTTGTTCACAATGCCTCAATTGATAAATTAACTAAGCGTAGTTACCCATATTTATCTTTTTTATCTACTATCGAGGATCTAAAAAAGATTCTTTTACGCAGTATAGATTTTGAATCCATGGAAGGTCTAAAGCTTCAATGTAAAGATAGCTAAATTTGTATGACTAGTCTTTGGTAATAAATTAACACACGGTAAATAGGGTAACTACAAATCAGTCTAAAAAAAAAGCGGCTACCAAATAAAATGGTAGCCGCTTTTTTAAAATAGGAACCTAAGTTAACCTAAGTACGATTTTAAGATTTTACTTTTACTTGACTTACGAAGTCTTCTTAATGCCTTTTCCTTAATCTGACGAACACGTTCTCGTGTTAGTCCAACTTTATCAGAAATGTCCTCTAGTGTGTGTGCAGGTCCACCATCTAGTCCGTAGTAGTATTTTAATACATCTCTTTCTTTTTCAGAAAGTGTAGATATTACACGATTTATTTCTTTTCTAAGAGATTCATCCATCAGTGGTTGATCTGGATTAGGCTCATCATTATTATCCAGCACACCCAATAAACTATTATCTTCCCCTTCAATAAGCGGAGCGTCTATAGATAAATGTCTACCAGAAGATTTAAAGGCATTTTCAACCTCTGTAACACTTATTTCAAGTTCTTTTGCGATTTCTTCAGGTGTAGGTTCGCGCTCTTGGAGCTGCTCCAGTCTAGCTGCTGCCGCACTTATTCTACCAATACTACCCACTTTATTAAGAGGTAATCTTACAATACGTGATTGATCTGCCAAAGCCTGCAGAATAGACTGACGAATCCACCATACCGCATAAGAGATAAATTTAAAACCACGCGTTTCATCGAAACGTTTTGCCGCTTTAATAAGACCTAAGTTGCCCTCGTTTATTAAGTCACCTAATGTGAGACCTTGATTTTGATATTGTTTAGACACAGAAACCACAAAACGTAAGTTAGCATTTACTAGCTTCTCCAAAGCAGCTTGATCGCCATCTCTAATTCTACCTGCTAATTCTACCTCTTCTTGAGCATCTATCATCGCTACTTTACTTATCTCGTTAAGATATTTATCGAGCGATTTGTTTTCCCGGTTGGTAAACTGTTTTGAAATTTTAAGTTGTCTCATTTATTATTAAATGTTTCTGCTTGTAATATGACTTGCAAAAGTATGTTTTTTTAGCATAAAAGCTATAAATATAAAAGGCTTCTACGGCTATTTATATCCGCAAAAAGTATGCCTAAATAACAAAATCAGAATGAACATTACTACCTTTGTGTTTCTAAATCTTCAAACAATAAATGACTAAGATAAAAATATCCGTTGCTAAAGGTGACGGAATAGGACCGGAGATTATGAATGCCGTTCTTTCTGTATTTGACGCTGCACGTGTGCCTTTAGAATACGAGTTTGTATCAATGGGCAAAGGCGTTTATGACTTAGGGTACACAACGGGGATGACAGATGAAGCCAAGCAAAGCATTGAGTCTACGGGGATTCTTTTTAAAGGGCCCATGGAAACCCCTAAAGGGGGCGGGGTGAAAAGTATTAATGTAACCGCACGCAAAACTTGGAATACTCATTCTAATATCCGAAAATTTCAAACCATCAAAGGCGTAGATACCGTTTTTAGTAAAGCAGGCATCCCTGTGAATCTAACTATTGTTAGAGAAAATATAGAAGATACATATGGCGGAATAGAGCATTACATGACAAAAGATGTGGCTGTAAGTCGTCGAATCATATCAAGGCCTGGTTCTGAGCAGGTTATACGTTCAGCTTTTGAAACAGCACTAAAAGAAGGATACACTACGGTAACCTGTGGACATAAAGCTAATATCATGAAATTGACTGATGGAATGTTCCTGGACACTTTTTATGAAATAGCAAAGGAATACCCTCAACTTCATGCCGAAGACATTATCGTAGACGCCTTGTGTATGAAGCTTGTTTGCGCCCCTCAGCAATTCGAATGCATTGTGCTTACTAATCTGCAAGGCGACATCGTGTCAGACCTTTGTGCTGGCCTAGTTGGTGGTTTAGGCTTTGCCCCGTCAGCTAATATCGGTGATCATATCAAAATATTTGAGGCCGTCCACGGCACCGCCCCAGATATTGCAGGTCAAAACAAGGCGAACCCAACTTCACTCCTAATGAGCGGTGTTTTAATGTTAAATTACCTGGGACTAGACCAATATGGTTCTGTGATTCACAATGCCTTAATGGCTGCAATAGAAAGCGGTATACATACCGGTGACTTTGGAGAAAATAGAGCAATATCTGTTGGCACTAAGGAGTATACTCAAGCCATAATTAAAACATTAAAACTGGACAACATAACTGCTGGTGATATTGACAAATACCATAAGCCCACTCTACCATCTGCCAATAAAATGATGGTGAGTAGTAGCGAAATTATTGAAACAGTAGGTATTGACCTTTTTGTAGAATCGGAACAGCAAGCAAATATCATCGCAGCTATTGTACAAAGTCATCTCGATAGTGATATGGAATTAACAACCATTACCAATAGAGGAACCCAAGTTTGGCCAGAAGGTTCTGTATTTACAGACTTAGTAGACACTTATGTAGTAAGAATTGAGAAAAACACTACCGAGATAATTAAGAAAAAGAAGTTTATGGAGCAAGCCATTCATCTATACGACTTCCTCAATATTAGTTCCATAGAAATGCTAATAACCATAGATGGTCAAAGAAAATACTCTCTGGCTCAGGGCCAAAAAACGAATGCATAAAGGTGAATAGCCCAAGCAACATAACAAGCTATTTCACACGTAAAAAGCTCATTATTCCCATATCGATAGGTATACTAACTGCTGCGTATTTTTTCTTTCAAGGATTTGATATTAAGGCATACAACAGAATACAATGGACGGCATTGAGCTCCATTTGGATAGCATGTGCATTCTTCATGGTCGTTACGCGATTGTTAGGGTATTCCTACAGGCTCATTGTACTTTCTAATTATCAACTCAGCTGGACACAAGCGTTGCAAATCATTGTTCTTTGGGAGTTTTCTTCCGCTATATCTCCAGGCATAGTAGGAGGATCTGCTGCAGCTTTTATACTCCTAGCCAAAGAAAAAAAAATCAATGCCGGAAAAGGTACGGCCATGGTGCTCGCTACATCTTATCTCGATGTATTATTTTATGTTTTAGCGGCACCATTTTTATGGCTTTTTGTAAAAAAGTCTGAAGTAATTCCTAGCCATATCGATTATGTGTCGGGTTTACACATTCAGTATTTATTTTTGGGTGCATATGGGCTCTTTCTAGCTTGGTGTATTCTGATTTTCATCGGCCTCTTTTATAAACCACAAGCCATCAAGATGGTAGTTCTTTGGATTTTCAAACTTCCTGGTTTGCTTCGATATAAAAATAAAGTAGAAAACTGGGGAAATAATATGGTGGTCGCGGCATCTGACTTTACGAATGAGCCGCTAAGTTATTGGTTTAAAGCTTTTGGCGGTACCCTAATCGCATGGGTCTCAAGATTTCTATTGGTTAATTTTTTAATATTAGCGCTAGGAAACGGGGCTTCTGTCGCCACCATATTTGCCAAACAGCTGGTAATGTGGGGAGCGCTCATGGTGCCCATTACCCCTGGAGCCGTAGGTATGGCCGAGTGGCTATTTGGTGGGTTTATGGGAGAATACTTTGCTAATATGCAACTGACAAATACAACCGCTTTTGTCTGGCGATTATTGAGTTACTGGCCTTACCTATTTGCCGGAATTGTTGTTTTTCCAGTTTGGTATAATCGCGTTAACAAAAACACCCAACCTTAATCAAGCACTTAATGCATAGCAAGCTGCCTTCATCCGAATTATGATGATTTTTAAAACTACCCTTTTTAGTAATTTAGAAACCCTACATTTGCCTTTCAAATGAGTAACAAACCATATATAGGCATCACCATTGGTGATTTTAATGGCATAGGGCCCGAGTTAATACTCAAAACACTTGGGAATAATCTCGTTTTTAACTACTGCACTCCTGTGGTATATGCATCTTCGTATATACTTAAGTTTTACGCAGATCTGTTGGGATACACACCCATTGAAACGAATATAGTTAATAGAAAAGAAGACCTTAAGGCTGGAGTAGTTAACCTCCGTATTTGCAGTACCGATAAAATCCAAATTACACCGGGAATAGCGAATGTACAAGGAGGTAAGCTTGCGTTTGATGCATTAAAACTTGCCGTTTCTGATGTCAAGGATGGCATTATTCAAGATATTCTTACTGCACCAATAGACAAACAAATGTGTGCTGAAGCAGGTATGACCTCCAACGGTCATACACACTATTTTGCAGAAGCATTTCAGTCAGAAGTTCAAATGATTCTAGTAAATGACGATTTACGCGTGGCTATGGTGACCGGTCATACCGCTTTAAGTAACGTAGCCAGCGCACTGAGTGTAGAAAAAATAGTAGATACCATAAAAATGCTAAATCACAATTTGATTTCGGATTTTGGTATTAAAAAGCCTAAAATAGCTGTTTTGGGAGTTAACCCTCACGGAGGTGATAACGGACTGATGGGAAGAGAAGAAATAGATCTGATAAAACCTGCTATAGCTCAAGCACAAGACGCTGGGATTCTAGTAATCGGACCTTATCCACCAGACGGTTTTTTCGGAAGCGATAACGCCCGTAATTTTGATGGGATAATAGGAATGTACCACGATCAGGTTCTCATTCCTTTTAAACAAGTTGCCTTTAAAGATGGAATTAATTTTTCTGCAGGTTTACCCATCATTAGAACAAGTCCCGATCACGGGACAGCATATGACATTGCCGGTAAAGGAGAAGCCGATACGTCCTCTTTCATCAACGCGTTATACCTCATAAATAGAGTACACCGTAATAGAACCTCCTATTTTGACCAAAGCTCTACTCCGCTACCTTTCAAAGAGCACCGAAGAGAAAAATTCAGCATTGGAGTGCCTGATTTGAGATAACTTGTGAATAATACATGGAATATACTTAAAATAATTACCTTTGCGGACTTTTTACAATGAAGCTGTCAGATTTCGATATTGATTTTATCAAGTTTAAAAACGAAAAAGATCAGTTTCATTTTGAGATGAATAATAAGTTCTTTGGATTGAAAGAAAATAGCCTATATCATTCTGGTGATATAGATGTAGCTGTCACTTGCGAGAGAAACGAGAATACTATCTCAGTAGATTATATACTGAATGGCATGGTAACTGGCGAGTGCGAAAGATGTTTAGACGACATACAACTAGAAGTTAAAATTACTCACAACGAGTTAATCAAACTAACTTCTAGTGAGAGTTTGCTAACTGAAGAAAACTACATCTCCATTCACCATCCGGTATACAATGTTTATGATACGCTGTACGAACAGGTATGTATAAACATGCCGTTAAGAAAGATTTGCGAAAACTCAACAAAGAAACAAGAATGTAAGATAGACGACCATCTAAGTACTTCGACAAACGAACCAATAGAAGACGAAAGATGGGCACAATTAAAAAAAATTATAAAATAATAAAATGGCACATCCTAAACGTAAGATTTCCAAGACAAGAAGAGACAAAAGAAGAACTCATTACAAATTAGGTGATAGACAATTGCACAGAGATCCAGTAACTGGAGACGTTCACTTGTACCACCGTTTGAATTTAGAAACTGGCATGTACAGAGGTGTACAAGTTATAGAGTCTAAAAACGCTGAATAAAAGCTTATGAGAATTGGCATAGATGCCATGGGGGGTGATTTTGCTCCTTTAGAGTGCGTAAAAGGTATAGTAGCCGAAGCCAAAGCTGAAAACAACGAGTTTCAGTTTTTTGTGTTTGGCGAAAAATTAGCTCTTGATCCTTTTAAGGAGGAACTAAATCTACCCAACATTACCGTTTTGTACACTGGTGAGAGTATCGGTATGGCAGAGCACGCAACTAAAGCAGTTGCTTCTAAAAAAGATTCCAGTATAAATGTAGGAATGCATTATTTAGCTACAGGCCAAATAGATGCATTTTGTAGCGCAGGTAATACAGGTGCTATGATGGTCTCTGCTTTGTACAATGTCAAAACCATTGAAGGTGTTGAGCGACCTGCTCTACCATCGGTTTTACCTCAACGAAGCGGAACTATTGGTGTACTCCTAGATGTAGGTGCCAATAGTGATGTAAAACCTGAAACCCTAGCTAAATTTAGTGTGCTTGGAAGTGAATTTGCCAAAGCGGTTTATAACATAGAAAATCCTAGAGTTGGACTGGTTAACATAGGAGAAGAAGAGGAAAAAGGAAATCTTCTTACCAAAGCTGCTTATCCACTTCTTAAGGCTCAAAAAGGAATAAATTTCATAGGTAACGTAGAAGGTCGTCACCTTTTTATGGATGGTGTTGACGTTGCTGTTTGTGATGGATTCACGGGTAATGTCATTGTAAAAACGTGTGAAGGATTTTTCTATAATTTATTAAAACGAGGTGTGGACGACGAGTTCTTAAACCTCTTTAATTTTGAACATTATGGCGGCACACCTATTCTTGGTATTAAAAAGCCTGTCATAATAGGCCATGGTATTTCTAAAGAGAAAACATTTAGAAACATGTTTAAACTTGCTAAAAATGTAGTTGATTCGAAGTTGATCCAAAAAATTGAAGAATCATTTTCTGCTTCTACAAGTAGTTAACCAAACCAAAAACAAAAGATATGCGAGCAGCTATAACAGCAGTAGGAGGCTACGTCCCAGAAAAGATAGTTACTAATAAAGATTTAGAGAAGCTAGTTGACACAACTGATGAATGGATACAATCACGTACAGGCATCAAAGAAAGACGGAAAATGGAAGATGGTACCGCTACGAGTGATATTTGCGTTGCCGCCATTAACCAGATCATTGCCAAAAAAAATCTTAACCCGCAAGACATAGATCTTATAATAGTAGCAACGGTAACACCTGACCATGTTTTCCCAGCTACAGCGAATATTGTTGCTAATAAAATTGGTGCTATCAATGCATGGGGGTACGATGTTAGCGCGGCGTGTTCAGGATTTTTATTCGCCTTAGAAACAGGCAGCAAATTCATAGAATGTGGTAAGCATAAAAAAGTTATCGTTTGCGGTGCCGATAAAATGTCCGCCATTGTAAATTACCAAGACCGAAACACCTGTGTTATTTTTGGTGATGGCGGTGGAGCTGTATTACTTGAACCTTCTGAAGACGAGAATGGTATAATTGACAGCGTATTAAAAAGTGATGGATCAGGCCAAGAATTTTTACATCAGAAAGCTGGAGGATCATTACATCCACCTACGCATGAAACCATTGATGCTAGAATGCACTATGTACATCAAGAAGGTAAAACTGTGTTCAAGTTTGCCGTAACCAATATGGCCGAAGTGAGCCGACAAATAATGGACAGAAATAACCTAACGGGTGACTCTGTGGACTACTTATGTGCACACCAAGCAAACCTTCGAATAATAGACGCAACAGCAAAACGCATGGAACTAGACGATAGTAAAGTGCTAATCAACATAGAAAAATACGGTAATACCACCGCAGGAACAATACCTCTATTGTTTTCTGACTTTGAAACAAAATTCAAGAAAGGCGATAACATCGTCCTCGCAGCCTTTGGCGGAGGTTTTACATGGGGCTCCATTTACCTGAAATGGGCGTATAATTCATAAACATTAAACTAATTTTATTATTTTCGTTATAGATTACCAGTTATGGACTTAAAAGAAATTCAAACCTTAATCAAATTTATTTCATCATCTCTTGTTGATGAAGTTTCTATTGAGCAAAAAGATTTTAAAATTAATATTAAAAGAAATTTGCCACCTGTTGCAGCTCCTATTACGGCAGCTCCTCAGCAAATCACTGTCAGCGCACCTGCTCCTGTAGCTGCATTGCCACCTGTTGAAGCGGCACCTGTAACCAACACCGTAGAGCTTAAATCTCCGATGATTGGCACATTCTATCGTAAATCATCCCCAGACAAACCTGTGTTTGTAGAGGTAGGCGATATGATTGAAAAAGGTCAGGTTATATGCATCATTGAAGCGATGAAACTATTCAATGAAATTGAGGCAGAAGCTAGTGGTAAAGTTGTAAAAATATTAGTTGACGATTCTCAACCTGTAGAGTACGACCAACCGCTTCTCCTTATCGAACCAGTTTAACCTGCTTTCCATGTTTAAAAAAATATTAATTGCAAACCGAGGAGAAATTGCTCTCCGGGTTATACGGACCTGTAAAGAAATGGGTATCGCTACCGTAGCAGTTTATTCAACCGCTGACAAGGATAGCTTACACGTAAAATTTGCCGATGAAGCTGTATGTATAGGTCCCCCACCTAGTAACCAGTCTTATTTATGCATGCCCAATATTATAGCAGCCGCCGAAATTACCAATGCAGACGCTATTCACCCTGGTTATGGTTTCTTATCTGAAAATGCAAAATTTTCAGAAATGTGCCGTGACCACGGAATCAAATTTATAGGCGCAAGCCCAGAAATGATTAATGGAATGGGTGATAAGTCTAATGCTAAAGCCACAATGATTGCTGCTGGTGTACCTTGCGTACCCGGGTCTGAGGGATTGCTTAAAGATGAAAAAGATGGCCTTAAAGTGGCCAAAGAAATCGGATACCCTGTAATGCTAAAAGCTACCGCTGGTGGTGGAGGTAGAGGTATGCGCCTTATATGGAAAGAAGAAGACTTTGCAGATGCATGGAACAGCGCTCGTACAGAATCTAAAGCCGCTTTTGGTAACGATGCAATGTATCTTGAAAAATTTGTAGAAGAACCAAGACACATAGAGATACAGATAGCTGGCGACCAATATGGTAAGGTTTGTCACCTCTCTGAAAGAGATTGTTCAATACAACGTAGACATCAAAAATTACTTGAAGAAGCACCTTCTCCTTTTGCAGATGAAGACCTTAGAACCAGAATGGGTGAAGCCGCTATAAAAGCAGGTGAATCTATTGGGTATGAAGGTGTAGGTACAGTAGAGTTCCTAGTGGATAAATTTAAAAATTTCTACTTCATGGAAATGAATGTGCGAATACAAGTAGAACATCCTGTTACTGAAGAGGTTATTAATTTTGACTTAATAAAAGAGCAAATCAAAATAGCCGCAGGACATCCCATAAGTGGAAAAAACTACCTGCCTCAAAAACATTCAATTGAATGCCGTATAAACGCTGAAGATCCTTACAACGACTTTAGACCAAGCCCTGGAAAAATAGAAGTACTTCACAAACCTGGGGGACATGGGGTGAGAATTGATTCGCATATATATGCCGGATACACTATTCCTCCTCATTACGACTCTATGATAGCCAAACTCATTGTCTCAGCCCAAACCAGAGAAGAGTGTATCGTTAAAATGGAACGTGCTTTATCTGAATTTGTAATTGAAGGCATAAAAACCACTATACCTTTACACCTTAAACTTATGCAAGACCCAGAATTTAGAGCTGGTAATTTTACCACAAAGTTTATGGAGACATTTGATATAAATAAATAATCATACCAGATACAATAAAAAAAGCGGGAAGTAATTTGATTACTTCCCGCTTTTTTGTGCGTTTAAAATACCCTAGATAATTAACAAAAACCGGTTTTGAACAATTATACTGTTACAGGATCTTTCTTAATTTTTATGTAAAACCTTAGAAAAACTTGTGTTTCCCTCTGTTCTTAAAATGTAAACACCATTAGTAAGCCTACTTACATCCATCGTCTCACCAGACATTATCGTTTTTGTCATTACTACAGTACCTAAAATAGAATACACAACAACCTTTTCTTTGCCACCGTTAATAAAGTCTATTTTAACCTGATTGTTCGCGGGGTTTGGATACAAGTTAAATGATTTACCATAAATACTAGCAACTGAAGCACCTTTTGTCTTCATTCTCATGTATACCGTATCTGCTATTTCTGGATGAAGTTTTGAACGCACAGCAACTTTAAACTCACCTTCTCCTGGTTTATCATAAAAACCAAATCCGATTTTAAATTCCATCGCTTTACCCACTGTATGAATATACTCAACATCACCAGGAGCATTCGTAACACATACACCACCTGTGCACACGTTTAATTCCCATGAAGGATCGCCTAGTTTTTTTTCAATAACATTCCAGATCATTAATGTATCTGCTGGGTCGGTTGCGTTGTTTTGTAAATACGTTTTTGCGTCATATATCTCCACCGATTCCAAAACTTCTAAGTTGACTAGACTTTTTTGTTCAAACTTGATTTGAGCAAAAATGGATGTAGCGAAAAGAAACGCGGCTAAAAGTAAAGTTGTTTTTTTCATTGATTAATTAATTATGCGGCTTCTGCTTCAACTGCGTCAACCTCAGGTATCATTCTTTTAAGTAAATTTTCAATTCCAGCTTTAAGCGTCAGTGTGCTGCTTGGACAACCACTACAAGAACCTTTCATGGTCACCGTTACTACGCCTTTTTCAAAACTTTTGAAATCAATCGCACCTCCATCCATTTCGACTGCTGGACGTACGTGATCTTCTAAGAGCTGTTTTATCTTAATTACCACTTCCGACTCCTCTTCGTCGGTCATATTTTCCTTGATTACCACAATCGGCTTTTCTGCCTCAAGGTAATCTTGTACAAACTTCTTTAATTGAGGGATAATATCGAACCATTCGTAATCAGATTTTTTGGTAACCGATACAAAATTATTCATGATAAAAACGCCCTTCACAAAGTCATACTCAAATAACTCCTTAGCCATTGGACAAGTATCAAGACCTTCATTTGTTCTGAAATCTATACTGTCATTTGGCAAAATCATTTTATTGGCCACAAATTTCATTGACTCAGGATTAGGAGTCTTCTCTGAATATATGGTTATTACGTCTGTTAATTCCATTGTTTATTTGATAACGTGGCAAAAGTACTTAATGTTTTAGAATTTCGACATCTTTATAGCGTCATGTTTCATCCATAGTTGAATCATCGTCCACCATTAAATGAAGGCCATTATACTGTTCCTGTTTTTTGTAAGAAGAATTAAAGTTACACCATTGGCAATCTTTTTCTTCACAACCTTTGTCAAACTCCAACAGTTGAATACTTTGATAGGTGGCTTTTATTTGTTTTTTTACAAAATCATAGTGGTCGTCTGTAACCATTATTTTACTCCTATGAAAACCTTCATTATCCGGCTCTATAAAATCAATCTCTCCACTTATTACCTTAAGATTTTGAGATGTATCACTTTCTATTAATGCCTTATAAAAGAGTACTTGTCTCCAATAATCGCCTCCGTATCTCTTTTCGTAGTTCGATTCGTCAGGATTATCTACCAAACTCACAGGTGGACTTACTTTTTTCTTGCCGTAATCCCACTTCCCAGTTTTAAAATCTACCACATTCACATTTTTATCATTTATGATGACCTTATCTATCTGCCCCCTAATTGGCACACCATCTATTTCGCAATTTTTTAAGTAGAGCTCAGTTTTAATTTCCCCAAGATTGCTCCAATCGCTAGCATAAGTATCGTAGTATTTAGTTAATATTTCAGAGCCATAGTAAAGTCTTCTCTCCAATCCTTCTTTTGTAAAAGCTTCTCTGCTACTATTCATTGCCGCAGAGAATTTTCGAGTTATCAGTTTTTTAGCCTCTTCTGGCGTGTTTATCTCATTTAATTGCTTAAAGAGTGCATCCAAAGCACTGTGCACAGCTGTTCCGAATGTGGCGCTTTCTCCCTTTGCTGAAGGTACTCTTAAAATGTTCTGGTAAAAAAAGGTCACAGGACACTTTAAATAACTATTCAAATTAGTGGCGCTTAGTCTAAAGTTTTCTACCTCTTTCTTGACAAAATCTTGCTTAATTAACGAAATATAAGTATCATTTTTTTGAATAAGCATAAAATCAAAAAAATGCAAGAGTTCCTTTTCAGAAGCATAATCTTTTCTAATGACCGCGGCATTACTCTCTTCTAGTTCCACTACATATACACTTTTAGTTAACGGCTTTTCCTTGTCGTCTTGCAAGGCATAACTTACTTCTAAATGCATTCGTGCACGAGTTAGAGCAACATAAAACAATCTTCTTGTTTCTTCTTCAGACGCTTTTTTAGGTTCTCCAGGAAGCAGCAAATTGAGTCTGTAAGGAAGCCCGGTCTTCTCTTTTTCCCACTTATCTTCCGTACAGCCCAGCACAAATAAATAATCGAACTCAAGTCCTTTTGATCCATGGACCGTCATTAGATTTACCCCATCAATTCCGTGTACTATTTTGTTGAGTTTAAGTCCAAGCTTGTTCTTCTCAAGTAGCTCTATTTTTTTTAAGTACTCACGAAGTGATAAATAAGGGTTTCGGGCAGTTTCTTCTTTTAAAAAGTTATAGTATGTTTTTAGACATTGTATCTGGTGGGTGGCCTCGGTACTTGCCAATGCTCTAGAAACAAATCCCATTTTAGACATAACACCCTCTACCAATGTTTGTAGGGTGACATTATGCATTTCTTTTAGCCAATATTCTATATCTGCTAAAAACGCGCGAAGCTCTTTTTTACTCTCCTTATCTAACCCTAACTCCTGAGGTAAGTTGTGCAATTGCTCTCGCCATCCTGTAAAGAAATTCTTAGCTAATTTGGCACTCATCCTTGCGATATCAAAAGCAGATAACTGTTTGAAATTATGGTAATGTAAAATCTCAAATAACAAGTGCTGACCGCTATCTAATACCTGACTCTCTGCCGCAATATAATGTAATAAATTATTGAGTTGGTGTACTATCGGTACTTGCAGAACATTTTGAGATTTGGCTACATTGTAACTTATTCCCTCTGCTTGTAAAAACTTGATTAGTTCTTCGCTTTGGGCATGTTTTCTGTATAGTATGCCCACGTTTTTAAGAGGAACTCCTGTATCTCGCAACTTTTTTAACTTAGCGGTAATACCTACAATCTCGTGAAATAAGTTTGGATATTCTACTATTTGCAATGCATTTTGTATTCCCAAAACCTCATTGTTGGCGGCTACAATTTCTTTATTTAATCCCTCAACTTTACCAACCAGTCTCTCTTCATTGTTTTTTATTATGGCGTTGCTTCCATCCAAAATAGATTGGCTAGACCTATAATTCTGGTCAAGCACTATGAGCTTTGCAAATGATTCGTATTTTTTATAAAAGTCAAAAATGTTTTCAACGTTTGCTCCTTGAAATTTATAGATGGATTGATCATCGTCACCCACGACAAATACATTTGGATTTTCCCAATAATTAATAAGTGTATACAACAAATCATTTTGAATGCCATTCGTATCTTGATATTCATCTACCAGAAAATACTGATATTGTTCCTGGTATTTTAGCAGTAGTTCCTCATTGGTTTGTAAAGCATAAAGTACCCAAGCGAGCATGTCGCTAAAATCATAGCGTTTTCTGGTTTTTAGCTTAGCGTCATATACGCTAAGTAGGTCACACGCTTCTTGCAATTTATTAAGACTAGCACAAAGTTCATCAAATGGCTTTTGCTTTAAGTCTCCCTTTGCAAAATCTTTATATTTTTTTTGATAATAACTAGAATCCAGATTGAGGTATTCTTCTTTAGCTAGCTCAATTTTTTTTGCAACCTTGATGCGGTCAAGATTATCTTTTTTAAGTAATCCAAATAATTTTTTAAGATCATTGGTGTCGTAATAAACTTCTCCTGTAAAACGCTTAAGTAAACTATCGTTGTCCAACTCATCTATTATTTCATGTATGATCTCTATGGTCTCTAGCTCTGAAACTGGATCAATATCTTGAATACCAAATAAATCCTTGTTCTCTTGTATTACCATATTGCAAAACCCGTGGTATGTGAATATGTTAACCCTATAAGCTTCGGACCCAATAAACTTAACCAATCGCAATCGTAATGCTACTGTCGCTGCCTCTGTGAAAGTCAGGCAAATTATGTTTTCTGGAGAGGCATCTGTCGTAGTTAATATGCTAGCAACCCTTGCTCCAAGTACCTGGGTTTTTCCTGTACCAGGCCCTGCAACTACCATAACGCAACCTTCAATAGTATCCACGGCTTTTTGCTGATTTTTATTTAATTCGGAGTAAATAGTTGAATATTCCATTTTAGTTGAGCAAAGAGAAAACATTAGATCGACATTCGGAAGGCCTATTTGCTAACATTAAAAGGGCTTTCTTGGTTTCATGACAATAATATGACATATATCCTGATTGCATATAATAACTGCTTTATTTTCAGTTTTTTACACTTAATTTAAGTGTCTGTTTCACTCCAAATATTGCCACTTAACATGACTTTGAACCGAAAACGAAATAATAATTGTTAATTATATGCAACCTTTTTCCACTTTTGTTTCTAATAATTAAATAATATACAAAAAATGATTAAAAACAATTACTTAACAAAAACCTTGCTGACGCTCTTTACTGTAGCCATTTTCGGTTCTGTAAATGCTCAGTATTGCTCTTCTGCAGCTGGGTCAACGGCGGATACAAAATGTGACGGAGTTAAATTGGTTGGCAGCTCTGCTACTATTGATAACAACACATCCGCTACAGGATGTGCTGCCTATTCTGATTTCTCTAGTTCGGTAGCTCCTGCAGATTTATCTCCTGGCGCTGTTTACACAATTGATATTACTGTGGGTACTTGTGGTGGGACCTATTCTAAAACCGCAAATGGATGGATTGATTTTAATGGAGATGGCGACTGGACCGATGCTGGTGAAATGCTTGGAACGGGAACTAGCTATGTTACCACCAGCGGAACAGTAGTTTCGTATAACTTTACGGTGCCTTGTAATGCAAAGTCGGGTAACACGAAAATGAGGGTTATTGTAGTTGAAGGACAAGCAACAAATCCTTGTTTGGCTTATACTTGGGGTGAGACCGAGGATTACACGGTTTCTATTCTTTCTCCTTCTGGAGGATTAAGCAGTAACTTCTTTGCTCCTGCTACGGCTTACGTAGGAACTCCTGTAA
>JAFMCI010000064.1 GCA_017857855.1 Bacteroidia bacterium
TTCCCAAGCTAAAGAGCAGTTTTGGTTTTGGGCTGCATTACTGTTTTATTTTATTACAGGATTGGTAATAGGAATACGAACTCAAAAAGCGGTTACAAGCGAGTCTAACTCGCAATTTTTTACAGGCGTTATGGGAGGAACTGGTCTAAGAATGTTAATATCTCTTTTATTTATAGGTACATATCTGATTACCAGCAACCTGAAAAGCAATCAGTTTATCATATACTTTTTATTTTTATATTTATTTTTCACAATATTTGAAATATCTCAATTAATTTATAGATTGCGAGCCGAAAAAAGAAGGAGCATTGATAACACAACAAGCTAATTGTCAGACATTTATGAACAGAACGAAAGCAAGCTTTTTAGCATTAGCACTAGTTTTTATGACGTCTTTAGTAGTTTATGCTAATGACGATAGTGCTCATTCAGAAGCAGAATCATTTGTTCCAGGTGATGTAATCATACATCACGTTTTGGATAATCATGAAATTCATATCGGTAATTTTCATGTGCCATTACCCATAATCTTGTATGACGAAGCAAATGGAGGTATAGTAGGACCATTTAGTTCTCATCATTTGGCTGAGGGGTCAAATTACTTGGGATATGTAATGAGTCATGAGAAAATATATTTTGTGGGTGAGGGAAATGAGATTGTGCATGACGAGCAGGGTCATATCAACGCTCCAAAACCATATGACTTCTCTATAACGAAGTCAGTAGTAGGAATATTTGTAACGGTTTTCTTATTGATAATTATTTTTAGCATTGCGGCTAAAGGATATAAAACGAGAGAAGGTCAAGCTCCGAAAGGTTTGCAATCGGCTGTAGAACCTCTAATACTATTTGTTAGAGACGAAATTGCTAAGCCTTCGATTGGAAAGAAGTACGAGCGATTTTTGCCTTTCCTTCTTACAGTATTCTTCTTTATTTGGATCGCAAATATGTTGGGACTTATACCTTTTATAGGAGGGTTTAACGTAACGGGTAATATCGCAGTTGCATTAGTTTTAGCATTGCTTACGTTCTTTATTACCGCAGCCAATGGAAATAAAGATTACTGGATGCATATATTATGGACACCTGGAGTTCCTTGGTGGCTGAAAGTTCCCATACCGTTGATGTTTATTATAGAGTTTATAGGATTCCTTTCTAAACCAATTGTATTGATGCTTCGTTTGTTTGCTAATATAACTGCAGGACATATTATAATCTTAGCCTTTGTAAGTTTGATATTTATCTTCAACAATTTATATGGAGCCGCAGGAGGATTTGGAGTTTCGATAGTTTCTATCATATTCTCTATTTTTATGTTCTGTATAGAGTTGTTAGTAGCATTTTTACAAGCATACGTATTTACATTATTGTCGGCATTATATTTTGGTAGTGCGGTAGAAGAACATGCTCATGAGCATTAATTAAAAACGAACAAGAATTTTTTAAATAAATATAAATCAAAACAAGTAACAATTTACAGAAATGGAACTTTTAACAATTTTATTAGACGGGTTAGCACACATGGGTGCAGGTATCGGAGCAGGTATTGCGGTAATCGGTGCAGGTCTTGGTATCGGACGTATTGGTGGTTCAGCTTTAGAGTCTATGGCTCGTCAGCCTGAGGTGTCTGGCGACATTCGTGCAAACATGATTGTAGCGGCGGCTCTAGTAGAGGGTGCAGCGTTCTTCGGAATCATTGTGTGTCTTCTTATAGCACTTAATTAATTAACAGAAATATAACGGTGGGCGAGGTCATCTCGCCCACTAAATATATTTTTTAAAATTATGGAGTTACTAACACCAAACATTGGTCTCGTATTTTGGATGTCTTTGGCATTCCTGGTTGTACTTTTTTTGTTAAAAAAGTTCGCGTGGTCAGGAATTCTGCAGGCACTTAAAGATAGAGAGGATTTTATTGAGAAATCATTAAAATCAGCTGAAGAAGCTAAGGCTCAAATGAGCTCGCTCAAAGCGGAAAACGAGAATTTACTTGCTGAAGCAAGAGCTGAAAGAGAGCAAATCTTAAAGGAAGCTAAAGATATGAAAGATAAAATCATGTCTGATGCTAAAGTATCTGCTTCTGAGGAGGGTAATCGTTTAATCAATGCTGCGCGCACTGAAATAGAGAAGGAAAAAAATCAAGCACTTTCAGATATTAAGAAGCAAGTAGCTGAGCTTTCTATTCAAATTGCAGAGAAAGTAATTAGAACAGAGTTAAGTGATAAAAATGCTCAACAAGCATTGGTAGATTCTCATCTTAATCAAACAACGGTTAATTAAATTAAAACGAATGGCATCAAGCAGAATTGCATCTAGATATTCAAAATCGCTTATCGAGTTAGCTATAACCGGAGAAAAATTAGAAGAGGTTAGAAATGATATGGAGGCTGTAGCAGTTATTTGCAAAGACTCCAAAGATCTGGCTAATCTTCTAAAAAATCCTATTGTAACAGCCGATGCGAAGAAAGCTATCTTGTCCAAAGTATTTGCAAGTACAAACGATATCACCACGAGCTTTATTTCCTATCTTGTCGATAAGAAAAGAGAAGATGAACTGCTTTTGGTTGCCCATAGTTTCATAGCGTCTTACAACGAAATGAAAGGCATAGCCAGTGCTACTGTAATATCTGCAACACCGTTAAATGAATCAACACTTTCTAGTATGAAACGATATGTTGAATCATTGGTGGGTAAAAGTGATATTACATTGGTAAATGAGATAGATCCGTCTATTATAGGAGGTATTATCATTAAGCACGAAGACAAGCTGCTAGATAAAAGCGTGTCAAAAGAACTGAGAGAAATTAGAAAACAATTAATTTATAATTAAAACAACACAATGGCTGCAATAAGACCAGACGAAGTTTCTAGTATAATAAAAGAGCAATTAGCAGGAGTAAAAACTGATGCTCAATTAGAAGAAGTAGGTACAGTACTACAAGTAGGTGACGGTATCGCTCGTATTTACGGACTTACACAAGTTAAGTCAGGAGAGCTTATCGAATTTGATAATGGCGTACAAGGTATCGTTCTTAACTTAGAAGAAGATAACGTAGGAGCTGTACTTTTAGGTAGTTCTACGGAGATTAAAGAAGGAGATACAGTAAAAAGAACCAATAGAATCGCTTCACTTAAAGTGGGTGAAGGAATGTTGGGTCGTGTTGTAAATACCTTAGGTCAACCTATTGATGGTAAGGGACCAATTACGGGTGAAACATATGAAATGCCTCTTGAGCGTAAAGCACCAGGAGTTATTTATCGTGAACCAGTTACAGAACCATTGCAAAGTGGAATCAAAGCAATAGATGCTATGATCCCAGTTGGTCGTGGTCAACGAGAGCTTATCATTGGCGACAGACAAACCGGTAAAACGGCCGTTGCTATTGACACTATTATCAACCAAAAAGAATTTTATGATGCGGGTAATCCAGTATTCTGTATATACGTGGCTTGTGGTCAAAAAGCAAGTACAGTTAAGCAAGTAGTAAATTCTCTTGAAGCTAAAGGCGCTATGGCATACACCGTAGTAGTTGCTGCAACTGCAGCAGATCCTGCTCCTATGCAGTTTTATGCGCCAATGGCAGGTGCTGCTATAGGGGAGTTCTTTAGAGATACTGGTCGTCCAGCTCTTATCGTATATGATGATTTATCAAAGCAAGCGGTAGCTTATCGTGAGGTGTCTCTTCTATTGAAAAGACCTCCAGGACGTGAAGCGTATCCAGGTGACGTTTTCTATCTACACTCTCGTTTGTTAGAGAGAGCTGCTAAGGTAAACAGTAACGATAGTATAGCGCAGGCCATGAATGACTTGCCACCTTCAATCAAACACTTGGTTAAAGGGGGAGGATCATTAACAGCATTGCCAATTATTGAAACACAGGCTGGTGACGTTTCTGCTTATATTCCAACTAACGTAATTTCAATTACAGATGGTCAAATATTCCTAGAGTCTGATTTATTCAACTCTGGTGTTCGTCCGGCGATTAATGTTGGTATTTCTGTATCTCGTGTGGGTGGTAATGCACAAACAAAGTCTATGAAGAAAACGTCAGGTACGTTGAAACTAGATCAAGCGCAATACAGAGAGCTAGAAGCATTTGCTAAATTTGGTTCTGATTTAGATGCTGCTACTAAAGGTGTCCTTGAGAAAGGAGCTAGAAATGTGGAGATTCTTAAACAACCTCAATTCTCACCACTTTCAGTAGGTAAGCAAGTAGCAATTATATATCTTGGGACTAAAGGGTTACTGAAGTCAGTACCAGTAAACCAAGTAAGAAAGTTCGAAGAAGAATTCCTTATGAAAATGGCGTCTGATCATCAAGACGTTTTAGATGCGCTTTCAGCAGGTAAATTAGATGACACGATCACTGGTACTATCGAAACAGTAGGAGCAGAGATTGCTAAAAACTATAACTAATAGGAATGGCTAATCTTAAAGAAGTAAGAAACCGAATAGCGAGTACCCAATCTACGCAACAAATTACCAAAGCCATGAAAGTGGTTTCGGCTACTAAGTTACGTAAAGCTCAAAATGCCATCACTCAAATGAGACCGTATGCAGATAAGTTAAATGGGATCTTGATTAATTTGGCTGAGGCGGCTAAAGATGAGCAAGCACTTCAAGGATACTTTGAGCACAGAGAAGTTAAAAATGTACTGCTCATTGTTAATTCTAGCGATAGAGGCTTATGTGGTGGATTTAATTCTAATATTACTAAAGAGTTGAAGGTGCTTTTAGTTGAAAAGTATAGAGATACTAACATAGAACTGATGTTCTTAGGAAAGAAAGCGTATGAATATTTCAAACGTTCTGATCTTAACATGAACACAGAATATATGAAAGCTTTTCTTGACTTAAATTCTGATGAAGTATTTGGAATAGGTGAAGTGGTAATTCAGGATTTCTTAGCTGGTAAATACGATGAAGTTCGTGTGGTATATAATAAATTCAAAAACGCAGCAACACAAATCGTTACAGCCGAAAAATTATTGCCTGTAGAACTTGAAGCTTTCGAAACTAAAGAAGCAGAAGGAACAAAATATGCATCGGATTTCTCATTTGAGCCGTCAAAGACAGAGTTGTTATTTACGATTATACCAAGAGCAGTAAAAACACAGTTATACAGAACAATGCTCGACTCTCAAGCATCAGAACATGGTAGCCGCATGGTTGCTATGGATAAGGCAACAGATAATGCTGGAGATTTGATATTTAAGCTTAAACTTCAATATAATCAAGCTCGTCAAGCAGCGATTACAACAGAAATACTAGAAATAGTAGGAGGTGCAGCAGCACTAGAATCATAACCTAACGATTAAATATAAAAAAGCCTTATTGCATTTGCAGTAAGGCTTTTTTTATGGAGTGTTATCAGTGTAAATGTAAAATAGCTTTTGAACTATCGTAATTCAAAAGCTAGTTGTTGGTCTAATACGCCTTCGCAAACAATACTCTTTCCGTGCTTGGCTTACCAGAGAATACGCATACGCCTGCCTCATGAGGATTGTCAAAAGGAATACATCGTATGGTGGCTTTGGTTGCTTCCTTGATTTTGTCCTCGGTTTCTGCTGTTCCATCCCAATGTGCTGAAATAAAACCGCCTTTATTCTCTAAAACATCTTGAAATTCGTCCCAAGTATTGACTAAAGTGATATGATTATCTCTAAAATTAAGAGCTTTTAAGTACATTTCATCTTGCATCGCAATTAGTAGATTAGCTATTTTATTTTCTAAATCAGTAAACTCAAGGATTTGCTTTTCTTTGGTATCTCTTCGTGCTACTTCTACTGTTCCGTTTTCGATATCTCGATTTCCTATTGCTATACGCACAGGAACTCCTTTTAGTTCCCATTCAGCAAACTTAAATCCAGGTTTGTGCGTATCTCGGTTATCGAATTTCACACTTATTCCTTTAGCTTTCAAGTTTTGAATGATAGGATCTATTTTTTGACTAATAGCATCAAGTTGCTCTAGTCCTTTGTAAATCGGCACGATTACTACTTGTATCGGCGCAAGGTTTGGGGGTAATACCAAGCCTTCATCGTCAGAATGCGACATAATAAGTGCTCCCATTAATCGTGTACTTACTCCCCAACTAGTAGCCCATACATGTTCTAGTTTTCCTTCTTTATTGGCAAATTTTACATCAAACGCTTTTGCAAAATTCTGACCCAGGAAGTGAGAAGTACCCATTTGAAGAGCCTTGCCATCTTGCATTAGTCCTTCTATACATAGCGTATCGTCGGCTCCAGCAAAACGCTCACTCTCTGTTTTTCGTCCCATTATGGTTGGTACAGCAAGTATATTTCTTGAAAATTCCTCATATACACGAACCATTTTATCTGTTTCTTCTTGCGCTTCTGCTTTAGTAGCATGAGCGGTATGACCTTCTTGCCACAAAAATTCAGCTGTTCTCAAAAACAGTCTTGTTCTCATTTCCCAGCGAACCACATTAGCCCATTGATTAATAAGTAAAGGAAGGTCTCTGTAGCTTTGAATCCAACCCTTATAGGTATTCCATATGATGGCCTCACTAGTGGGCCTAACAATCAGCTCTTCTTCTAATTTTGCATTAGGGTCTACTCTGAGTTTCCCCGGTCTATCTGGATCTGTTTCTAATCTGTAATGTGTAACTACGGCACATTCTTTGGCAAATCCTTCTGCATTTTTTTCTTCTGCTTCAAAAAGACTTTTTGGTACAAATAGCGGGAAATAGGCATTTTCATGTCCTGTTTCTTTAAATCTTCGATCTAGTTCAGATTGCATTTTTTCCCAAATTGCATAACCGTATGGCTTAATAACCATGCAACCTCTTACACTACTGTGTTGTGCTAGGTCTGCGTCTTCTACTAAATTATTATACCACTTAGAGTAGTCTTGCTCACGAGTTACTTTTTCAAATGCCATTTGTGTTGTCTTTGGTATGCTTCTTGAATCTTTATATGTAACGGCAAATTTAAACCGTTAAGTGAAATTAAATTTTTAGCACCATGAAATTAAATATAAATCTTGCTCTTTTTACCCTTTTTATGGCTGGTTGCTCTGCTACTAGAATGACTACCTCTTCTTATGACGATGTTTATTACAGCCCTTCGGATGATATTCGAATTGTACATAATGAGCCACAACGGGCTCCTGAAAAATATACACCTTTAACGAATAGCGATGATTATGGTAACTCGGTTGTAACGTTATATGATGAAGAACCGATTGCAACAGAAAATTATACGGGCACTGGCGATGAAGAGGATTATGAAACAAAGCTACGTAGGTTCAGAGACGAAGATTTTGAATATAGCTATGAAAACGGCTACGCTGATGGCTACAGTCGTGGCTATGGTGATAATAACTATTACCAAAATCCTTATGCTAACAGTTGGTATGGATATTATTCATGGAATTACGATTCTTGGGTTTACCCTAGTTATAATTACTATTCATGGGGAAGACCTTATAGATTTAATCGTGGCTGGAGAATGGGTTACAACTCTTATAATGGTTGGTATGGAGGATATTCTTGGGGAAATACTGGTTGTAATAATTATTATGGGTCTAACTGGGGCCATCATAATTCAGGATATTCCTACAGGTCATATCGAAATTCTTATTGCGGCTATGGTAATTACGGCAATTCTCATAATTATTACAGTAATAGAAATTATACCAAATACTCATCGAATCATTCATCGACTCGAAATAATGATTACCAAGGGTCACAACGGTATAATAAAGCTGCAAATAGTCCTCGCCAACGTGTAGGTGGCAATTCTACTTCAGGGAATACCTATGGCTCAACAGATACTAGAAGGCCTGGAGGTGAACGAACTAGTAAGACTGGACCAACATTAGAAAAAAATCCCAATAGTACAGGTAATAGTAGAGTTACTAATCCCGGATTTCGTCCCACTACTGGGAACATAGGTGTTACGTCCAATAACATTTCTCAAGGTAATAGAAGTGTTAACGGGAATCAACAAAGTGAAGAGGAAAAAAGGGATAAATCAGGATACCAAAGAGAAAGTGGGTTGGATCAAAATGCTTCAACTAGGGGGAATGTAATAAGATTGCAAGAGCCTTCCAGAACGAGTGCCACTCCAAGTGCCCCATCGAGATCAGTGACTCCGAATGCTGAGAAACCTATGCATACCAATACGGTGCCAAGCAGAAATCGACCTGCAGCTTCATCTCCAAGTCGAAGTTCATCATCTAGTGCACCACCAAGCAGAAGTCGACCTGCAGCATCATCTCCAAGTCGAAGTTCATCATCTAGTGCACCACCGAGTCGCAGTCGACCTGCAGCTTCATCTCCAAGTCGAAGTTCATCATCTAGTATAACACCAAGCAGAAGTCGACCTACAGCACCATCGCCAAGTCGAAGTTCATCACCCTCAACAAGTTCATCTAGCAGCTCTGGTGGCCGAAGAAGATAATATCATTTACCTAATTTATTTTTTTTAAAAAACACAATATGAAAAACAAAATAATTTATACAGCTGTACTGTGCGCATATACTTCTGCGGCCTTAGCTCAAAGCGATGTAGATGCTCTTAGATATTCAAATACTCCTGCTTTGGGGACAACTGCACGGTCAATAGGTCTAGTAGGAGCGGTCGGAGCTCTTGGCGCTGACCCTTCTGTTGTGCAGTCTAATCCCGCAGGCTTGGCGCAATACAAAACCAATATATTTGATTTTTCACTGGGCACTAATACTCAAAAAAATCAGTCTAGTTATTTGAATGCCCTAAAAAAGAATAGTAGCATATTTAACCCTGAATTAAGTGCTATAAATTTAATTTTTACGGAAAGAAAAATAAAAAGAGGTAATCCTACCACTACAGGCTGGGTGAATGTAAATTTTCAGTTAGGGTACAACAGAAGTGCATCGTTCAATAGGAATATGAGCTTTAAGGGAGTTAGTAATAATTCGTATACCGATTATGTAGCCAGCTTCTTGAAAGGACTTGACTATAATGCCTTAGAGTCTAATCAAGAACAACAAAATCAGGGGTATTACTACTTTGAAAATATGTTTTGGTACACGTATTTAATTGATTCAAGTAGTAATAAAAATTATGTCCCTACCTACGATAAAGCGT
>JAFMCI010000065.1 GCA_017857855.1 Bacteroidia bacterium
AGCGTAGTAAAGGTAGACATATTGTTTTTGTCCATTCGATATACGCCCCCGTCATTTCCAACAAGAAGACTTGTATTACTCTCCCAAGTAAGTTCATGGTAATCTGAATGAGAATTAGCCATTTCTTTCCATGTCTGACCTCCGTCAGTGGAGTAAGCTGGAGCTACTGCTGCAGTTACCACAAAATTAGTGTCAGCTGGAGCTACGGTAAGAATAAAATCATACCATGCTTGTGTGTAACTAATAAATGTAGGGCTACTCATTTTTGTCCAAGAAAGTCCCCCATTTGAGGTTTTGTATATTCCTTGTAAAGCGTCTCCAGATCCCACAGCAAGTTGCGCGAACATAACTTGCGGAGATTGTTTGGCATAACTAAAGCTAATTCTGCCGTATCCTGAGGTTGGCCATCCTGCTCCATTTAATCGTTGCACAGATAAATCGTCTTCCTTCATTTTTACGATTCCGTAGGCATCGAATGCAGCCATAATATAGCCATCATCGGTTGCTTTTATTTCATGCACTCTACCGCTAGGCATCTGACTAACTCGGCTAAAAGTAGCACCACCATCGGTACTTCTCCAAACACCACTAGTGTGCGTCGCTACATAAATGGTACTGTCTAACGTTAGTGAATGCTCTACATCCCAAATGCCGTTTAATGCATTGGTAGCTGTATGTGTAAGGTGTTCAAACGTTTTCGCACCGTCTCTTGATCTAAAAAGACCAAGCCCGCCGAGGTCTGCTGAGTTACCAAAAGCCTCACCTGTTCCATAGTAAAACACATCTTTATCAAAAGGACTTTGGGTAATACAAGTCGCTGATAGGGTAGGAGCATTATTGTCTACAATAGCCCATGAAGCACCTTTGTTTTCAGAAACCCAAATTCCGCCAGAAACGCCTGCACACAGGAATCTGTTTGCATTGAAACGATCTATAATGATACTTCTGTTACGGCCACCCACATTGTCTGGTCCTACTTCAGTAATGTTTTCTAAATTATTTTCTGCTTTCTTATAAAGTGCAGTGTTAGCTTGGTCTGCAGCATACCATTTGGCATGCATTCCAGCTGGTATCTTGCCATTTTCGTCACCTTTTAGTTCAAGGTATTGGTCCATCCACCCAGGATGCTGTAATGTGCTATCTGCGTTTTTGTCTTGTTTTAGATAGACAAAGGTCACAATGCTTACTAAAATCAGAACGCCAATCCCAAGAACTTTATACTTCATATCTTTTTTTAACAATTAATCTTTCTTTCTGTTTAGTGCCATGCTCTTTATCATCCATTTTGGTAATGGCTTTAGCGCATTTCGTTTTCTTAAATCAAGGTACCATCCTATCTTTTTTAGTATAGGTATTTTGTGTGTTTCCACAAATTCTATCAGCGTTCCATCTGGATCTTCTATGTAGCTAAAATGACCAGCTGCCTCGCCCATATCAAAGGAGTTTGCACTATCTACCGTGAATGGATGACCAGCGGCTTCACATTCTTGCTGCAACGCTTTCATGCCAACAATGTCGTAACAGAGGTGTATAAAACCAAGATCTCCCCAAAAACGATCTTTATAAATAGGCTCACTAGATCGGTCTGTATTTTGAACAAGTTCGATTTGAGATGCTCCAAGCAATGGGCTGAAACTTCCTTTTCGAGGTTCGCTGTGCGTTAAAATTGCGCGTTTAAAGTTACTTCTTCCCCCGTTTAAGGAACCTAGATCATTGAACGTGCCTTCGTCTTCCCAAATTACGGTATCGTAGCCCAATATGGTTTTGTAAAATTCTTTAGATTTTTCAATATCAGAAACACCTAAAATCGCACCGTAAACGCCTCCCGTGTCATCACCTCTTTGACTAAACCAGTTGTCAGATTCAGTAATTTGAAACAAATTACCATATGGATCTTTTATGAAAAAATGCAATAAACCATTTGGCGTTTTTTCTATTTGTTTAGATACAAGATATGTTTTGTCAAAATTGGCAAAAGCCAATTTTACGTTGGGGCTTTTTATCTTACAAATATTTATACCTAAATCTCCTAGCATGAGATCTTTTTCGGCAGCTACAGGCGTGCGGCTTGTATATTGCCATATCTCAAAGCCCCCGCCTCCTTGCATGTTAAGTGCAAGTATCGCATGTCTATCATGAGGAGCCCCACCAGTATAGGGTAACATTAAAGCTGCTGTTGCAGCCTCTTCAAATACGGGTACATCCATACTCAAATTCTTACGATACCATGTCCATGCATCGTGCACATTTGGGATTCCTATTCCCATCTGTTGTATTCCGCTGATTGTTTTTTTCAAGATGGGCGAAAATACTTTTTGTGCGCGTGCTAGGCAAATCGAATTTGCTAACGTATAAATGAGGAAAAATAAACTATCTACCTGCTGTATTCAGGGCTAAAAAATATA
Organism: Bacteroidia bacterium; assembly: GCA_017857855.1. GTDB lineage: Bacteria > Bacteroidota > Bacteroidia > NS11-12g > UBA9320 > UBA9320. The sequence continues at coordinate 2,406 of JAFMCI010000065.1, forward strand.
ACCAATTTTAACAAATGCAGAAAGCCAATCGGTCAGCAATAGATCATTGAAATATAATGTTTTTGGATCGTTGGAATGCTCGAAATAACTGGTGTTGTAGTTGGATTCATTGCCGTAATAGTCAAATTTAACCGGGATGTGTAGTCTAAATCGATAGCCAAACCCTACAATCAGGTTATTTTCCATGAGCCATTGTCTTCCCCCTCCAAAAGCTAAACTTACGGTGGTTACACTTGTTTTCTCTTCCACTATAGGAACTAGCTCTGGGAGCTGTGTATCCGAATTGTAACCTTCGGTTTGGTAAGAAGATCCTGTAAAATGGGTACTATGTAATCCCATTCCATATTCATAATATTTGCCGATAGGGAAAAGTGCACTCGTTTTATCACGGTACACTTTATAACTAATATCAAAACCATTTTGCTTGGTGTACCCGATTTTTTCAGCAGATAATGTAGAGTCAGAATAATAGGATACCATGTTGTTGAGTGAAGATTTGGTCCAAGGGCTCGAAACAAATTTATTATGGGAAAATCGTGCTGAAATGCTTTTGTTGTTTCTTAGGTAATGCTCTATACCTAGATTTATTTTTAACGAAGGCTTGAGCACTGTATACCCATCAAATATCATATCTGGAATTTCTGCGTCTACAAAAACGATATTTTTTTTATCAAGAATATTTTTTTGCGCGTAGGAACTTTGAGCGACACATAAAACAATGATAATTAGCAGCAATCTGTGTTTTTTCATTTTAATCTTCTAAAAGTTTATTTAGATAAATGGTGGTTAAGTTTTTGTTGTCTAGTGACTCATTGCATTCGAGCGCCTTTTTCTTAACGATTTTATTGTTCTTTAAATCAAAGACTATATAGAATAATTGGTATTCGTGATCTTTTAGAAATAATTTCAAAACACCATAGGGCAGATAATTAGGTACATATAAGGAAAGCAGTAGACTCCATTTAAAACCACGACTGGTTCCTTTATAAGATCTAGCACCAATCCACATTACGTAGTCTGTTTGATATTTAGCTCTAATAGAGTCAAGTTTATCTTGAGAAGCGGTCAGTATTTCTTCGTTGTTCTTAAATTTACGAATATCAAACCGGCTTATGTAATTGCCAAGGGTTGATATATCGTCAAACTTATCTCCATCGTCAGATTTTAAATTTCGCACATCCAAAATAGAGTATTCGAGGGATTTTCTAACTAAAATATCATCTAGGGTTTGCAGTAAATTCTGCTCATTTGCATAGGTTGCAGAGTAGTCAATATATCCTTGTGTACGTTCATCTATTCTTACATAATAGGGATTGTAAATCACGATATTTTTTAATTCTGTAAGTGAAAAAGAGTGGGTCGTAGTGTCATCATTAGCAATTTTTTCATCACTATTTTTTTGCAAATATTGGTTAAACTCGCTTGTAAATAAATCGGTTTCGGTTATTCCTTTTAACATTGGTAAGAGTTCTTTGGTTACTGCATTTCTAGTTTTCGCACTATCAAATTGGTTTTTAACCGATTGTTTCCAAGTTTTAGATTCTGAGGATACCAAAAGATCGAGTGATCTAATAACCATTTCTTTGTTATAATCTGTACTGCTTTCTTTAAACGTATTAAAGGAATGTATACTGGTAAGCAAAATGTTATTCAGGTTCTGTCCCTTATAGAGTGTATACCATACATTAAATAATGAGCCGCTGTATTCTGCTGACTTCTCTGGAATGTCATAGTTGATTACACGTAATTCAGATACCGTTACCATAGCAAGGGAGATATACTTATTGTACCATTCCTCATTACCGGGATCTCTTAAACGCATTAAATAGGCATTGTAAATTCCCTTCGCATAATAGTGGTTATCGAATAGCATCAGTAATTGTTCTTTTCGAGCCAAGTACTTAAGCTTTTCAAAATTTCTTGCGTTTATATTTTTGAAAACGTCACTTCCAAGGCTATTTCTGCTAGCAATGGTGTCTTTGCAATAAGCCAGGCGCATTTCAACCTCAGGATGGGTGTTGTATTTTTCGGTTCTTTTGGTATTTCTTTTTATTTTAAGAGAATCAGGTAAAAAGCCTTCAGGTAAAGCGAAGTCTGCAAGATTGTAAATGTATTCTTCTATGGCAGTATCCTTATAGCCTAAGTCAGCTGTTTTTAGCTTTGATAATCCTGTAAATATAGCAGATGTATCGTATGTTGTTTTAAGATAAAGATCTAGTGCTTGGATGTCGGCTTCTTGTTCTAAGGATTGTGAAAAGAGATGCTCTGCTTCCCAACTCTGGTCTACCGTAAGATCTGTATACTGGTCTTTGCCGCGGGCTATTTTAATACGTTCGCTAAAGCCTTTCTCATTATGTTGTTTGATGTAATGCACTATTTCGTGGCCCACTACAAAAGCCAATTCGGCTTCATTATCAAGATAGGCTAATAAACCTACGGTAAAAAATATATCTCCTTGATCTGTTGAAAAGGCATTTACATAAGGAGCTTTGTATGCGTACAAATGAATCTTTGTTCTTATTTCAGGTAAATCTCGGAGTAATTCATCTGCGATGCCGTTTATGAGTTTTGTGTAATCATCGTTTATGTAGATGTCTCCGCTATTTTTAATCGCGTCAATAAGGTAAGTTGCTTGTTCGCTGTTTTTGAGTCGGGCGAGTCTTATTTCCCTTGGCTCAAAGTAGGATGAGTCCACAATTAGATCTCTCTTTAATGCGAATTTTTCGGACGAAGATTGAAATATTTCGGTAGGTATTTCACCATGAGACTGCAAACTAATTTGACAGTTTGCATGGTTTAATAGGAACGTTATAATGATGAATAATAGGTATCTCATGGCTTAATAATTTAGAATTTTACTGATACCAAAATTGACATATGCATTAGATAAATACTTTTCTCCCTCGTATTCAAAGCGGCTTGGGATGCCCAACTCTAGGTAATAAGCACGGTTTAGATCGTTTGCATCATCAAACTTAAGTTCGGCTCTTACTGCTGGGCCAAAAGACAATCGTTGGAATTTGGTGTCTTGGTCTTCAGAAATACCAAATAATGGTGTTTTAAATACACGCATACCCAAACCAACGGTAAAACCACTTTTATCAATGTTGTTGTACGTGGAGTGATAACCATAATTAAAATCTATAAAAAGACCTGAAGCTAAGGTCAAAAAGCCTGTGTTAACATAGTCATTCGGATAACTAACACCTAATCCCAAACTGAGATCAACAGGCGCCGTAAGTGCAATGGAGGCTTTATCATCAAAGTCTTTGATATTAAAGCGGGCATTGTATCCTATGTTTACGATTGACACCATAGTAACTGCACTTATATACGCTGGGCGTGTACTTGGTGTAACCTCAAAACCAGGTGATATACCAAGCAGTGCACCAACTCTATATTGACTAAAGTAATTTTTTTCGAGAAAAGTGTATTTGCTAGCATCGGTATTATAGTTTTGACCCAAAGAGTTGAAACTGATAAAGACGTAGCAAATGAGTGCTATTTTTTTCAAGTGATTGTTTTAATAGGTACAATCCTACTTTTATCTTTTTAGAATAAAAAATAAATATTAAAAAATGAGTGAAGTAGTAAGTTGTAGAAAGGCGGTGCAGATTAGTGGCTAAAGCTTCACCTAAAGTTAACTATTTGCACTACGAGATTAAGTACACGTAATGGCAAATTTTAGCCTTAAGAGGGGCTTTCTACTCTGGGTTTACTCGCTTGGCTATAAATCTAAAAAGAGAAGGGATATACCTTTTTAGATAGATCAATAGTATTTCACCACCACCGATGTAAATTTCTGATTTATTTCTGCGTATGCCTTGTTTTATTTTAGCTGCACAAATATCTACATCTACACCATTAAGTTGACCGTCGTCCATCTGAGCGTGGGCAGCACCGTCACCTTTCAGTGCATTTTTACTAATGTCCGTTTTTATTCTGCCAGGGCAAACTACGGTGGTGTAAATTTGGGTGTCTTTTAGTTCTAGACCTAGGGCTTCATAAAATCCGTGCAGGGCGTGCTTACTGGCGGAATAGTAGGATCGCAATGGAAATCCAAACTTGCCTGCCGCACTGCTCATTCCAACTATGTTCCCAGTGCCAGTTTTGAGCATTAGAGGTAATACAGCCTTGGTTAAATGAACGCTACCAAAAAAATTAACCTCCATTAATTGACGTCCAACGTCATTAGAGGTTTCTGTGACCAGAGCCCGTTGACTTACTCCTGCATTATTAATTAGAACGTCTACACGCCCAAATTTAGCGGTCACTTCTGCCACAGCTTGTGTTATAGCTTCTTCATTTACTACATCAAGCGGAAGTACGTAAGCATTTGACAGTAAGGTGGCTACTTCATTCAATTGGTCTTCTTTTCGGCCAGATAGAATGATGGTGTTGTCTTTCTCATTGTAAGCCAATGCTAGTGCTTTTCCAATACCCGTGCCGGCACCTGTTATCCAAATTATTTTACTCATTAGGCGGTATGCAATATTAAGTAATTATCAAAAAAGGAATACTCTAGTTCTAAGCTCTGCTTATAATTATCCTTATGTATGTGACCTGTAAGTGTTCCACTTTCTTTAAGTGGTGCATAGTCAAGTTTGAGGTGTTGTTTGAAATCTAATGCTTTAAATCCGTAATATTTATATAAAGCTTCTTTTGCACACCACAGCATGTAAAGTCCTTTTAGGTCGTCAGCCAAAAAAGCTTCTTCGTCTGGCCGCATGAATTTACCCTGTATACGTCTTACGCGTTCAGTTATTTCTTCCATGTCAATACCGCATTCTCGTTTTTTGGTAAACATAAATCCAGCGTATTTCCCGGCATGAGTTATAGATATTTTATGATCTTCACTGTCAAAGTATGGTTTGCCGTACTCATCTTTTTCTAAAAAATCAAAATCAGGACAAACGGTATGCGCCAGAACACGAGCAGCAAGATTATGCCTATTGACTTTTTCAAAGTCCAAATTAGCATGCCAAGATAACGGTAGCAGTTGCCAAAGTTCTTCTTTTGATTCTTCTATGAGCCAAAGCGCAACTATTCCATTCTTTATATGTTTCTTCGTATGTAATGGCACGTAGACCAGAAATTAAGATTACAAAGGTAGCACAATTGAAAGGGCATAAAGATTCCATTTATGATTTTGTGGTTGATAAAAAAACGCGGACGATATACTCTGCAGGTGCTGAAGGTTATGTGGTGAAATGGGATATTGATAATCCAGATAATGGTCATCTTGTACTGCAAGGCGGGGAAGCGTTTTACAGTATGACTAAGCATGAAACTCATTTATTACTGGGTTCTCGCAATGGAGAAATATTCAAAGTAAATCTCGCTGATAGCACCTTAGTCGGTAAACAGAAAAAGCACAACGGGGGCGTTTTTTTTATAATGGGTAGTATGAGTGGGGGTGAAGATGGGGTATTGTGCTACACACTTGACAAAGAGCAGTGTTCGTTGCAAGTGTCAAACGAAAGTTTGAGATGTATAATTCAATCGGAAGTGAGTTATTTCATCGGGGCGTCAGATCATCTTATTTATGAGGTAAATAAAGAAACGATGCAAGTCACGCGTACATTGAGAGGCCATACCAACTCGGTTTTTGCTTTGGCATTTTTAGATGAAAATACGCTAGTAAGCACTGGTCGAGATGCCATGATTAGGGCATGGGACTTGACTATTGGCAAAGAAGTTTATTCAGTTGCTGCACATGAGTATCAGGCGAAAAGCGTGAGTTATAATGGTAATATTTTAATAAGCTCGAGCATGGATAAAACGATAAAACTCTGGAATGATCAGCTGGAATTAGTGAAGGTAATAGACTTTGCCAGATACCAAGGTCATACCAATTGTATAAATAAAGTGGAGTGGATAGACGAAAATATGTTTGTAAGTTGTAGTGATGACCGCTCGCTCTGCCTTTGGAAAGTTGAAATAATGCTTTAAAATTGAAGCAATCAAAAACCAATGATACTTAGCGATACACGAATCTTAGAAGAAATAGAAAAAGGTACTATTTTAATTGAACCATTTAACAGGAGCGACCTTGGAACTAATAGTTACGATGTGCACTTGGGTAAACATTTAGCGTGTTATACAGACAGGGTTTTGGATGCGCGTGAGCATAATAAAATTGAGCATTTTGAGATTCCAATCAATGGTTTTGAATTACAACCTGGAGTTTTATATCTAGGGGTAACAGAGGAGTATACCGAAACGCATGCACATATACCTTTTTTAGAAGGTAAAAGTAGTACAGGTCGTTTAGGAATAGATATACATGCGACGGCAGGTAAAGGAGATGTGGGATTTTGTAATACGTGGACACTTGAAATATCGGTTACTCAACCGGTTCGCGTGTACAAGGGTATGCCGATAGGACAGCTTATTTACTTTGTAGTAGAGGGTGATGTAGAAACCATGTACAACAAGAAAGCAAATGCTAAGTATAATAAACGCACGATCAAGCCAGTAGAAAGCATGATGTGGAAGAATAAGTT
>JAFMCI010000016.1 GCA_017857855.1 Bacteroidia bacterium
TTAAAATAATCTTCAATCATGGGTGCAGTGAGTACGTACTATTTAACGAAAAGGATTCTAAATAAGTTACAACGAATAGAATCAATCCTAGGGGTGGTATCTTTATAGGTACTTCTTTGAGAGGGCGTCCAAGCGGCGCTCTCTTTTTGTTTTCAAGGTGTGGCATTCTATACACAATATCTGCAAATTATCAAAGTCACACCAAATTCTAAAAAAGAAGTTCTCAATGTCCATTATATCTAAAAAGGAACCAACCTTCTTGATGTGGTCAACGTTGATCTTATCACCAGCAAACATACAACTACACTCCACGCACTGAAATCGAACCATAGGACGTTTGGCCACATCACCATTCTTCTTATACTGTACAGTCTCCACTCGCTTCGTACGCATAAATTCAGCACGATATTTAGATCTTATAAAAGCTTGCCTTAGTCCAGTACGGATTGCAGTTAAATCTTTTCGATCTATATAACTATACGAATTATTTTCCGGGATATTATCAAACATGTTGACAGTGTATGATAGGACGGCTACGAAGTAAAAAGGATATATATTATGAACATAAAACAATACTTAAAGAAACATTCAATTAGTATCAAGCAATTCTCAATTGCGATGGGGACTTCTGCCTCAACTATAGAAAAATATATATATCGAGATGCAACTCCAGGATTACTGATAGCATATCAAATAACCCTTAGAACAAATGGAGAAATTTCATTTGAAGATCTAGTACCAACTAAATATAAAATTAAAAAAATTGATAAAGATAAACTTGCATCTTGGAATGTATTGTAGGAGACTTAGAACATGTCAAATTTAGTATCAAATTTACATTCAACTACTTCTACCATCACATCATTAAATAATGTTAACGTATCATCAGGTGTACTGCTTAAATCAAGTTTAGTTACGACTCAGTTAGTCGGTTTGCAACAAGGTAAATTTTTGAGAAAAACCGTTACAAGGTTGCACCATTTTTTAATCACTAGGTTATAAGATACCGTTTTTGCATTGCAGTGTATATATTAGTTACAAAACCAGACAAATTCGAATAACACCAGATAAGGTGTACGTAATATCAGGAGAGAGAGAAGCCATGATACTAAAATGTGTAATAGCTTATTGGGTGATAGGAACAATAATAGTTTTGGCCTTCTTTAAAGCAGTTGGTCGATTAAACAAATGAAGTTAATTTATTATAAAATGATGAAGGTCCTCAAACCATTTCAACAATTGTTTGTGATGGCGGCGGCGGCTTATTTACTGGGGTATATATTACAATGGAGATATTGAATGAACAAAATGGAGAAGATTAATAAGGTGATAATTCATTGCAGCGCAAGTAACCATGTTTTTGATGATGATGTTGAGAGGATTAGGTTATTACATACTGAACCTAAAGATAAACTCGTTATGTGGAACGATAAAATGATTTATGGTCGTGGTTTTAGTGCCATCGGTTATCACTTCATCATTACGAGGGACGGGAAGACTCATTTTGGTAGACCAATTCATTACCAGGGTGCCCATTGTTACGGTCATAACCAGGATTCAATAGGAATATGCCTTACAGGTGATACAAAGTTCTCCTTGAAGCAGTTTAGAGCTTTATTCGTACTCCTGGATCATATAGAAGAAGACCATGGGATTGATGAAGGTGGTGTTTTTGGCCATTACTACTTTGATAAGCATGGGAAGACATGTCCAAATTTCCGCGTGAATTGAAATGATGAAAACAAAACTAACTTACTACCCAGAAACAGAGGAAGATCTTAAACACCTATCCAACGCCATTAGTAATGGTGTCAAACTGGATAACATATATGATGAAGTGTTTAGGAAGGTATTAAAATATAGTGAAAGTGAAAAGGAAGTAGAAGCATACACCCTTGTTTGGGATAAATTGAATGAGTATTTAAACGATTAAACTTAAAGGAACAAAATGAGAAGCACAGAAGTAGATTTTAGCACAGTAGTCCACAACCAATTAAATTCATTAATCGCTGCAAACGGGATTAGTACCGAGCTTAAAATGCAGGATCATGGATACCAAATAAGTATCCTTGTAGAAAAGATTGAGGATGGGGAAGAGTAGTGAGCGGAATATCATTTGAGCAAGTTGAAAACGATTACTACAAGAACCACGCGCCTTACGATGAAAAAGAGTTGTACTGCGAAGAGTGTAGTGCTGAAGAGAGAAGCCTTTGCATCTGCGAGTACTCTCATGAGTAATTATAAAAAAGAGGAGTGGGGTGATATAGTAGGGTATGAAGGTTTATATAAAGTAAGTAGTAAAGGGAGGGTTAGAAGTGTTGAACGCTATCGAATTTATAGACCAGGAGAGTGTAGGCTAGTAACTGGAAGAATACTGAAGTTGAATAGAAATGCCTCCGGGTACCCCCACGTGAAGCTGTACACAAACGGGAAACACAAAACATTTACAGTACATAGATTGGTAATAACAGCATTTGGAGTTAACCCCCTAAAAAACCCAAGTGTAAACCATATCGATGGATGTAAAACCAACAATGAATACGAAAATTTAGAGTGGGTGACCCACCAAGAAAATATAATCCATGCTGTAGACAGTGGGTTAAAGCCTTTATCCCAGGGTGAAAACCATAGGTCCAGTAAATTAAAGGTAAAAGATGTACTTGATATAGTATTAAAGGCTAGTGAGGGACGTAAAAAGACAGAAATAGCGAGAGAGTATGGGATAGCTAGAGACTCAGTGTACAATATATTGAATGGGGTAACTTGGAGAACCGTAACAGGATTCCCTAGGGTATGTATTTGCGAGGAAGGTAAATAAAGAAGTAGGAGGGACCAAAACACCGGAATATTTTTATCCTTCCTACTTACCTAGGATATATACAAAGAACTGATTAGAAAGCAAATACACAATAAAGGTAAAAACCAAAGAAAAAGAAATCTTCCTATATAAACACTTTATAGAAAACCATTGACAGGTTGTAAAGGTTTATTCCATATTGTGTACAGGATATATATGTAGTTTTAAATTAGGGTGAATGTATAACAGGCTGTAAAATTAAAAAAAGGAATTTATGTCGATTAGTTCAGAAGTGCGCACCAAATTACAAAATTTAGTAACCTCATTTATGGAAAACCATACCGTAAAGCCTAGAGGAACCTCCTCATTTATCATTGATGGTATCCAAACTAGGGTAAATTCCCTTTACAATAAAGTAGTAGAGGGTGATTTAAAAAAACTTAAAGATTTCGATTTAACGGAGGATTTCTTTGAGTGGGATGAAAAGGATAAGAATGAGATCAGTGAGGAAGTATGCAGGACAATAAACGGAATAAATAGGTCCGCTAAACTAAATGAGTTAGGTGTTGTGGACGAGGGCGGGATCCCTATTGAATTTACTGATTACCTACCGTTCTACGATCTTAAGACAGCTAACTCGGTACTAGTGTATCGATCAAGTGGAGCTATCTCCCCATTAAGCCCTATACTATGGGAGAAGTTTGTTTCTAAGGAATCTAAGGCCATGTTACATCCAATAGTGGGTTACTTAGTTTTTAATCCTTATGAAAGTAGCCTATATACGACTTGTGATTTTGATGGGACTCAAATACAAAAACTAAATTTATATGAACCACCTAAATGGATGGGTTCTAGGAAGGATAAAATTTCCGCTGAAGAGATAGAGGAACTAACTTGCCCTGAAATAGTTATGGAATTTATGTCTCATTTATTTCCTGATGAAAAGTGTAGGGACTTTGTATTCTCCTGGATGCATCATGCACTTGCTAAAAGAGCAGAAACCTACCTTGTACTCAATGGTAAAAAAGGTGCAGGTAAGGGTTTATTTTGTGAAGTACTCCTAATGAATTTGATGGGTGAAAATAACTATCGTATTGCACCTGAATCAATACTCGATTCTATATTCAATTCCGCACTTGATAAAACTAGAATGTTGGTGATGGATGAAATTAAAGTAGATAGTTTAAAACATTTGAATAGATTAAAGAAATATATAAATAATAAACAAAATATTGAGAAGAAAGGAATCGATGCGGATACCGTAGTTGAAACTTTCTCCTCTAACGTCATATCAAATAATAGTATTACAGATATGATGCTTGAGTATGATGAAAGAAGGTTTTCAGTACCGGAAATAACTGAGGTGCCGCTGATAAAATCATGGGGTCAAGATAAGATTGATGACCTTATGTCCGCTATGGAAGATCCTGAAGTCCAACGTCAATTTGGGTTTTGGGTTTTGTATAAGGCTAAGGTTGAACACAGTACACCCTTTTCAGTATGGAAGGGAACTCGTTTCAATAGGATAGTGTATGTATCTCTAGCGGAGTGGAAGAAAACTATTGTTGATACTGTACTTAGTAAGGAACATACCGAGATTTCAATTAAAGATTTACGTAAGATGTATAAAAGTCGGGTTGAATCCACCAATGTTAGATTCCCTAGTAACATCCCTAGGATAGTTTCTTTTGTTGAGAATTATCTACATGAAGGTGAGCATAGTTTAGGCGAAGTTGTTTACGAGCAAGGCGATCATTTTATAATCCCTTCCAACAAATATTTACCAGTGAGTAAGACTAAGTCCGGTAACTTTACGGATCTTCTGTGAGTAGATACTGCTATCTAGATTTTGAGTTCAACAGGACCAAACAACGTTATGTTAATTTAGTTTGTTGCTCGTTATCTACTACTGAAGACCCAAACCCAGTAGAAGCTTGGTTACACCATGAGCATGGACCCGATGCTGATTTAGCTACCAGATTAGACGATTTGAACGAGCAAGGTTATATCTTCTTAGCATGGGCGGCGGTAGCAGAAGCAAGATCGTTTATTTCGTTAAACCTTGACCCTACTAAATTTAAGTGGATCGACATGTACCTCGAATATCGTTGCCTTATAAATCATTCTAACAGTCTCGGTTTCGGCCGCCAGTTAATCGATGGTGTGAAATGTTATACAAATTCGAACAAATGGGCAAAAAACTATAAGAAGCCCGAGGTGAACTTAGCAGCGGCGGCGTATAAATTACTTAATGTTGAACTAGACACTGAACATAAAGACTTTATGCGTGATCTTATTATATCTGCCCCTGCTGAGTTTTCCGATCAAGAAAAAGGTTGGATTCAGAAGTATTGTAGCTCAGATATCAAATATCTGCCTCGGATGTTCGCTGAGATAGTCAAATTATACACAAAAAGGCTGCCTAGGGAGCACCAGGAGAGTTTAAAAGGTGAAATGTTGCTTAGAGGAGAGTACGCTGCGAGAACGGCGGTTATGGAGGCAGATGGATATCCTTATAATCCACAATCTATTAAAAACTTTGCTAACTCGGTATCTTATATTATGGATGATCTTGCGATTGACATAAATAGTCAGTTTCCAGAAGAGAAGATTTTCGTAAGGAAACCAGCAACAAGAAGATTTTCAAAGAAAGAGCAACCTCAAAGGGATTGGATATTAACCACTCCCTACGCAGATAAATGGGACATGACTAAAGGTGGAAAGTTTGGGAAGAAACAACTTTCCTTATCCCTGGATGCATACCAAAAGTTCTACAACTTCACCCATGATTACCCTAGAAACAATTTAGGTGCTCAAATGGTGAGGTTCTTAAAAACTAAACAATCGTTAAACGGTTTTCTTCCAAAGAAACCACAAATAAAATATTGGGATACACTACGTTCCGACGGTGAAAAGATTATAAAGCAGAAGTCTCTTAAGAAATCTAAAACATTTTTTGATAGTACGGACCCGAAGGAAGGTAGAGTTCACCCGTATATGAATATTTATGGCGCGCAATCTGCCCGTTCTCAGCCTGGTGCTACTGGTTTTATTCCGTTAAAAGCTGCGTGGATGCGAGCACTCATTGAACCGAAACCTGGAAGGGTTATGATCGGAGTCGATTGGGGTCAAATTCAATTCTTCTTAAAGATGTTGATATCGAAAGATAAGAAGGGGATCAAAGCCTACCAATCGGGTGATGTTTATTTGTACTTTGCTAAAGAAGCTGGTGCCGTTCCTCAAGATGCTACGAAAGCTACACATAAAGCAATGAGGGATAAATTTAAAGCGACCACGTTGGCCATACAATTCGGTATGACTAAGTTTGGTCTTGCTATAAAACTTACTCAAGATACTGGTATTGAACACACTGAAGATGAAGCCCAGGAACTAATTGATTTATTTTACGAAGTCTTTCCTGATGCTCATGAAAATGATGAAGACATCACTGAAGATTATGAGAGTGATGGTTTCTTGAAAGCTCCAGGCGGTTGGTACATGTGGGGAGATAATACTAACGAGAGGTCAGTTCGTAATTGTCCTTTCCAGATGTGGGAATCAGATATCATGCGGTTGGCAGTAGGTTACATCCAAGATGAAGGTAGGATGGTTGCTTATACCCTCCATGATGCTATTTATGTCGAATGTAATACCGAAGATAAAGATTTAGGGATATCTGAGATGGCGTCTTTCATGGATAAAGCATTTAGGTTTTATCTACCGAAAGAAATGAAAGAGGTAGGTTACTGTAAAGTCGATGCAGATGTTTGGGGCCCAGATTTACCCGCTGAAACTGTGTATTATGATTTGACGTACGAAACGGAATATGGTGAATTTGAGATACCAGTGAAACAACAACAAATTTATATCGATGAAAGAGCACAAACAGATTACGACAAGTTCAGTAAGTATTTTGTAGATATATTTAAAACCCATCTATTGTAGGTGGGGTAACTTAAGTCTTAATTCTAAGTCTTAATTCTAAGGAGAAAGTATGAGTAAAGGATTTCGCGAGATTGGTGGATCAAAAAAGTATCGTGCATGGGCATTGTGGTTAGAAGAAGATTACATCGTAGGTAAATTTGTTGGTACATCGACTGATAAATACGGAAAAACTTCATGGCATATTGCAGTAGATGAAACAAACATTGAGTTTGATTCTGCTCATGGGTATACGAACCAATTCAACAAATGGGTACCTGATGTTGAGATAGTTGAGGGTGAGACAATCGCTTTAAACTCTAACGGCGGGCTTGATCATAAAATGGAACAAACTGAGCAAGGTGAAATCGTTAAGATCATCTACAATGGTATGAAACCTTTAACTAAAGGACCCTTCGCAGGCAAGGAATGTCACGATGTTTCTGTGTTGGTTGCTGAAGATGGTGACGAAGAAGCTGAAGGCGCAGTAGAAAGTTTTACACAACTATAGTCAATTGGGAGGGTAAAACCTCCCTTCATAACATTGGAATAATAATGAAACTAGGTTTAAATAAGGATATCACAAATCTTGAGTATCATGCTCAATTGTCACCAGAGGAACACTTCTATTCATCATCACAACTTAAGACGATGTTAGATGACCCTGAAACTTTTTACAAAAAATATATTACAAAGGAGCTTGGTAGTGATTGGATTCCTGCGTTCGACATTGGGACTTATTACCATACTGCGATTCTTGAACCGCACTTACTCGAAAAGGAGTGCGCAGTTTATACAGGAAAAGTACGTAGAGGCAAGGAATGGGAGGCGTTCAAAGGCTTGCATGCAGGAAAAGCTATCATTACTAAGTCTGAGTACGAACAAGCGAAAAACTTAATCGTTGCTACTAGAAACTCAAAGGTAGCGGTCGATCTTTTAGAAGGTGGTGTAGCAGAGGTTTCTTTGTTCATCGAAGTTTACGTAAAGTCTGGCGGTGTTTACATACTTACTAACAGTAAATCGATTTATAGACTAGGGGCTAAGGGATGGGAGATTTATGCAAACGCTCCTACGTTCCTAGAGAAAGGTGCTTTAAAGTTACGTCTAAAAGTACGTGCCGATATGATGAACATAGAAAAAGGATTTATCCTTGATTTAAAATCGACTAAAGGCAATGCTAAAAACTTACAGAAGACTAGGTATAAAACTTCTGATTTTGTTTACGATTTATCAGCGGGTATGTATGTCGATTTATTCAATGCTTGGTATATAATCCAAGGTGAAGCACCTCCATTCAAAACATTCTGGTGGGTATACGCTTCTAAGGATTACTCAAATTGTAAATCGTATTGGTCGGGAGTAGGTCCAGGCGGTGAGATAGGGGATAAGACTTTAAGAGTAGGTCGAGCTAAGTGGGTAAAAGCTGCTAAAGATATCTCAAGATTTCATCACTTAGATTGGGAGATCCCTGACGAACCATCTTGTTTAGAATCATTACCATTTGAAGATGAGTGGTTAGAGATTAAGGAAAAGAAAGAGTCCCCAACTAAACCAGGAAGACGAGAAGCAAACCCAAAAGCAAAACAAAATAACCAACAACGAGCAGTAGACTTACTGTAGGAGTAAACAATGGCAAGAAATAATAAGGCAATTAGTACCATGAAAAAAGAGATCCAATCCTTAAGGGACCAAAAAACGAATGCTATTGCGGAAAGAGATGAGATAACAGCACATCTAGTGAGAGTTGGGGATCAAATTACTGCCCTCAACTTAGAAATTACAGAAATTAGAGACTCTTTAGACTCTTTGGAACTAGAAGTATAACTAAAACTAAAAGGAAACAACATGCAATCACCAACAATGGCCACAGCGGCACAATTAGCAAATGATAAAGTAATTAGTAGAGAAGTAATTAGTTACGGCGAAACTAAAGATGGCAAGTATAGAGCTTTTATTAAAACAGTCGGGTATACGACTGATAAAGTTGATGAAAGATCTGATGCTAACTTAAGACTAGAAACCTCATTTTATTACATCCCTTCAGTTGGTTTGTCAGAAGAGACAGCGATTGCGATACTTATGTCTATGGCGACATACGCCTTCTTGGGAACGGATTACCAAGAGATCGGTACTAAGTGTATCCAGGAATTAATAAGTGGGACGAAGAAGCCAGCCGCAAAGACCGCAGCAAAAGAAAAACCAGCAGCAAAGGCAGTTAAAGAAGCAGCACCCGAAGCAGCTCCAGCAGTTGAGCAAGAGGTTGAACAAGAGAAAGAGGCACCAGCTCCGGCAAAAAAAGCTCCAAGAAAAAAGGCAGCTCCGAAGAAACCAAAAACAATCGCTTACAATAGAGAAAACAACGAGCACAAAAAGCAGCTTGGATCTTTATTTAACGATGCGGAACCAACTTGGGGAGAAGACGAATTAAAAACAAAGATAGCAGTAAGTCTTTCTTTAAGTCTAGCTGGGAAGCCGTTCTTAGATACTAAAGGTGAGGTTTTAGAAAGTGTTATTGAAATGATTACTGATGCTTTTAACAAGCCGTCAGGTGTCGATGCTTTATAATGGATAATAATTGTTGGATGGATGTTCTTGGGTACGAGTCTTTCTATAGAGTATCTGACGGAGGGGATGTCTTCTCTAAGATACGAAATAGAAAGGTAAAACCGTACCTTACCAAGAAGGGCTATCTCCACATTGATTTAAGGGGCAAGACTGTTACTGTACACAGGCTTGTCCTATCCCATTTCGGTAGTGTTAAGGATATGGAAACTCTTCAAGTAAATCATCTGAACTCTGATAAAACGGATAACAGAAGAGTAAATTTGGAGTGGTGTACCAATCAAGAGAATAGTGACCACTCTTGGGCCAATGGTAGACAAGCTGCTAGGGGATCTTCTTGTAATTCTAAATTAAAAGAATCACACGTACTGGCTATAAAAGCATTGTTGAGAGAAGGTCTATTTACCCAAAAGGAAATAGGGGAAAGGTACGGGGTAGCAAAATCGACTATAGGTAAAATAGCGACTGGTAAAAATTGGAGTTGGTTAAAATGATTTACGAGAATTATTTAAACCATATGCCAATGGACTACCAAAAAGAAGGTATACAGTTTATGATAGAACATCATTACTGTATTAATGCTATGGATATGGGCTTGGGTAAGACTATGCAGGCGATTTCAGTATCCTTGATAGGCATGCACAAGACCCTTGTCATATGTCCAGCATACTTAAAGTTAAACTGGGAAGATGAATACAACTTCTTCGCTAAAAACCCAGTACGTATTTTCGTATGCATGACTTCAAAAGAGTTAACACAACTAGATCCAACTAAATACGATGTGGTGATTACAAACTATGAACAACTTAATAATAAGAACATGCCTGAACTTTTTAAGTGGGCCGATTATGTGGTGGCAGACGAAGCGCACGCGCTCAAGAATATTAAAGCGAAGAGAACAAAGGCGTTCCACCATTATATCTATGATCACCGACCAGAAAGACTTTCCTTATTGTCGGGAACCCCTATTACCAATAGTGTCGGCGACTGGTACAGCCTTATTATGCTCACTTCATACAATGCCAAGAACACCAGTGGAATTGGACTCGACGGAGTTAGTTATTGGGACTTCTGTTCCAAGTTCTGCCTTCAACGAACTCAGCCCATCGGGGGCGGAAAAACTACTAGAGTATTTTACGGCCTTAGAAACGTTGAAGGACTCAAAAAACTATTACGAGGAAAGTATATCCGACGATTGGCAAAAGATGTACTCGACCTTAAGGAAGTTGTAGAGAAAACAGTTATCGTTGACGTTGCTAGTGATCCCTCCTTAGAGGATGCTTGGATCGAGTATAAAGAGACTGAAAAGTTATCCGTCAACGCTACTATTAAGAAAGCATCTGCCATTATGGTTGCGCCATTTACCGCAGATTTAGCGGTGGGTATGTTAAACGGTGGTTCTGGCCCATTAGTAATCTTCTCTGACCATGTAGATCCAGTGCGGATTATAACTGATGGTATTATGAGAAAGAACTCTGGGCTTGTTGTACGAGAGATCGTCGGCGGTATATCCATTAACGAACGTAAGCAGATAACTGATGCTTATAAGCAGGGGAAAGTTGATGTAATCGTTGCCACAATCCCTGCGGCTTCCACTGGTTTGACATTAGTCGCTGGTAATAGAATAATCTTTAACGATCCATCTTATAATCCAGCTCAAAATGCACAAGCATTTAAAAGAGTCCATAGGATAGGTCAAACTAAACCAGTATTCGCATATTACGTAGCACCGAAAGGTATCTACAGTAAGATAATAAATAAACTAAGAGAGAAGATGAAAGTACTTAGGGAGGCCATGTAGATGAAAAGAACTAATGTAAAAATACACGCCATTAAAAAGGCGACTGAGAAAGAATCGGAAGCATTTAAAGCCGCCGCTAAAGAGTTTGAGTTTGAAATAAATGATCCCGATTTCTGGTATGATGTTTCTAGGGTGTACAACAATTGGCACCACCGCAAATTGCTGGCACCTTACAACTATGAGAAGCAATCGTTTAAGTTATTTAAAGAAATGGTTTTATCTGGTGTTGATGATTTCAATAAAGAAAAAGATTATGCTATCGATATCTCAGTTTCCTTCTACTACTCATGGAGAAGTGTAGTTGGATACACGCTACCATCAACATGGTTTACGTGGGTCAATAGGAATATATTCAAAGGGTTTGACCTAGCGGATATAGCAGGAAACCAAGCACATGAGTACTTACATAATTGTGGACTTGATCATCCTGGTACTGATAGGCAATCGGTAGTTTACCGTTTCGGTTATCTTGTTAAGGATAGAATAAAAACAAGACTAGGTATCGCCCCTAAAGTAGTGTATAGACGTTCTTTTTGGACAAGGGTTAAATCATTTATGAGGGCGGTATTTTTATGAGCGAAGAGTGGAGGATCATACCAGAACATCCTGGGTATAAGGTGTCTAATCAGGGTAGAGTAGTAAACAGTATAACGGGGGTTATCCGAAAGTTATCTAATGACGGAGCTGGGTATAAAAATATCTCTTTAAACAGAAAAACCAAACGAGTCCATAGATTAGTTATGTTAAGCTTCTCTCCACTAGAAGACGCAAGTAAATACCAAGTTAACCACTTAAATAGGGATAGGTCCGACAATAGATTGACCAACCTAGAGTGGTGCACTAGTTCCGAAAATTTAAAACATGCTTTCCGTAATGGAAGAAAGGCAAGTTATAAAGTAAAACTAAGTGACTCCGAGGTAATGGAGATACGAGGTATGTTATCCAAGGGCAACACCCAACAAAAGGTGGCTGACTTCTTCGGGATAAGTAGATCTCACGTAAGTACTTTATGGTTAAGAAATTCGAGGAGAAACATATGAGCATTATAGATTTTAACAGTAAGAAGAAAAGAGCAGAGAACGTATTAGGGAAAGAAGAGTCTTTAGTGTCCAGGACTGAATCCGATAGTGGGTTTAGTTTGAAAGGTACCTTTGATGAGTCAAAAATGAAGAGGTATCAAATGGCCCTAGAGAAAAAGGCTATCCTCTTTGATAAGGAAGACGAACATGGTGTGGATTATACCCATTTCGACTTTATCCTCTCTACTGGTTGCGGTTTCCATAAGGGGATGACAAACTTAGTAGCTGTCCAATTATTTTGGAAGACATTCTACCCCTACCTCAAATCTATAACTGAAAATTACGAAAGGTTCTATGAACAATTCAGAAATATAATAGATGATCAAGAAGAGGTTTTAAAGAACCACTCTAATCTAGATTTTAAATACAAGTGGGCGATGGAGTTTTTGAAGGGAACTAAACTAGATAAGAAGTTTGAGTACTTTTTAGAAATGAAAACTCAAGAAGCTATTAAAGGTGCTGTTCATGTTAAGAGAGCGGCTGATAATTTACCCGATTTAAAAGAAGAATAGAGCAATCATCAAAAGAGACTGCATTCACAGTCTCTTAAGAGGAAGTAAACATAACAACAGAAGTAGAGGGAGAAAGGAACTAAACCCTCTGTTTCTATTGTAAACGTCTACATGAATTAATACTATCTATTTTTTACGATCAAAGCCGACTAACCATACTCTCATGTTTTCCATCCAAGTAGTAAGAACGCCATATTCTGCAGGGGAATACCCGATTACTTTATGGCATTCTCTTAGGTCCAGTACGATACTTTCTGATATAGGGCCAATGTACCCTCTTTCAACTCTATAATTACGTGATATACAGCCAGATCCATCTAGAGGGATGTATAATTTCCCGTCTATTTCTACATGTTCTGCCAGGAAAACGGATAATTGTTCTTGATCGTTTGGGGTTTTAGGTTGTTCTTGACCGTTACGATTACGGCAACTTATTATGAGCATCCCTAGCATCATTAATGTTATCAGCGTTCTCATAGTCTTCCACCTTCCCTGTGTTCTTCTTCTTCAACTTACGTTTTCTCCACCAATCTTTGAGGGATTCTTTAACGTAAATAAATAGGGCCACCACCGACTTTTGAATCAGTGGCATTAATAATGTATGTACTAATTTGGCCCACATACTATAAACTTACTTCGATCTTATCTGCCATGTCTCTAGCAACACCTTGGATAGCTGCAAAAGCAACATCATCTATTGCATTTTCAGTGTCCTTCACTAGTTCTTCAACGATATCAATCGCAAGATGAGCAAGACCTTTTGCTCCATCATTTAAAGAATCTTCTAGTAAATTAATTCCTCTAAGCTGGGCCATCGCCATTAATTTGTCTTTGTTTAACATAATACTCTCCTATTCTATGTGGACTTTAACTCTTCCACTGTTTTTTTTAAAGCCTCGAACTCCAGCCCCATTAATTGCTGTTTGGTAACAGATTTATTTACCACCTCATGATACCTTTCTCTTAGAATGTTCATATCATTCTCAAGCCCGGTTATCATGTGCCTGTGGTCATCCAGTCTTTGATCTTTAGTAATATCTTTCTCAACTAATTTAGTGATACTAATATTTAAACCGCCGATCGATGTTTGGATTTTATCCATAGAAGAGCGGAAACCGTTAAGTATAAATACTCCAAAGAAAAAACATAAAGTTGTTATCCCTTGTAAGACTATTAAAATAATATTTCCACTAGACTCCATTTTACAACCCTTCTTTTATTCTGAGGTACTCAATTAGATCTTCTAACTTAGCAGAACCGTCTAACAGTTTAGCTTTTATAGATTCAATCGTAATACCATCAGCGTCTTTTTTAGCTTTTTTAACGTTTACTTCAGCGGTGATATCAGTCTCAGTTATTGTGTATTCAACAGGTCTTTCACATTCTTGACCGATAACCACATCTTCCCTGTCCTTAAGATCTCTCATTTGAAGGCAATCAGTTTGATCGGTAAATAACTCCCACCTTTGCTTCTTACCCCATGAATCGTTAGAAATATTATCTGCTTTCCAGGTATCAACTTCGAGTTGGGTTTTAAAGTTACAATTCCCGCCGCAGGGACTTTGCCCATCTGACATAGTAACAGTGACCGCTATTTCGGCGTAGGAAGTTAAACTTAATAGCATAAAAATTAAATATTTCATTATTTTATCCCCTCAATGGTTACATAGTTGTAGGTAGCATCAGTATGTGGGGTAAGTGCCCCGCCTGATCCTTGGATCGGTCTTATGTCAATATAGTCGCCCTTGACTAAATCTAAAGTCGTACCTCCGGAGACAGAAAGGAATATCGACGAAGCTGAGGTTGCCGGTAGTTGTTTATATCCAAGGTTGGAGTGGATTGCCCCGTTCTTCCATAAAGCTATACCTGCTGTTTCTGCAATCCCCCATCCAGTTGTTGTTGAGAATAACAGGTTTGTTTTTACGGAATACTTTGAGGTTACTGGTGCCGTAAACTTCCAAGCAGCTCCAGTAGTAACAGCTCCATGAGTGTCATACTCTAAATCTTCAAAATCCATTATGGTTGATGCATTATCAGGGATACTAGGAAGACCATTATTACTAGAAAACCTAGCTGCAACCGTTTCGGTTTCAAGAACTGTTTGAGGGGATGCTAATTTAGCTCCACCAAAAAAGGAACCACTTGTGGATGCTCCTACAAAGGTAAGCGCCCCTGAAAAAGTTTCTATAAAGTAAGCTCTTACTGTATCTCCTTTTACTAGATCCAAAGTTCTACTACCCGATTGAGTAGGTTGCATTATAGATCCAGGTGTTGCTTGGTATTCGTACCTAAAGAGCCTATGGTTAACAGAACCATTAACCTCTAGATCCATAGCGACTACTTCCCCCGCCGAAGGAGTGATAGAAAACTCCATTCCTGCATTAAATATATATTTGCCTGATTCTGGTATTGTAAACTCATAGGTAGATGTATCATATGATGCGGTTGTATCGTAGGCTTCTGTATCAAAATTTAAAGTACCGCTACCCGAAATAACTTGATTTGCCGATCTTGTTGCTAAAAAAGATACTTCCCTACCGCCTAGGTCTTGGCTCATTCTAGCCGTCGATTCCCAGCCAACTATGGGCACTCTATAAGTTAAAGTTACTATATCACTAGCTCCTACAGTAAAAGGAGTAGTTATATTTACCGCTGATGATTGTGCTGTAACAGCTGAATCGACCATAACTCTAATCGCAGTTGTGGAACTATAGAGGGCATGTATATCCCAGTTATTCCCGCCAGATTCGTATATAGTACCTTTTGCATTAATTGAACCTCTCGTGCTAGTTCCACCTGGTAGCTTGGCCGTGTCCATAACATGACCGGATGGCAGGTTTATCGTTAAGTCGGCGGATGAAGGTGCTGATGAAAGAGTCAGGTTTACTGAGGCTACAAGAAACTCGTTTTCCCTCCAGTATTTACCAACATAGGTTGTACCATTCCAGGAACCGGTTGTGGTTAAAGTCCCTAAGTTGGTAGCTATTGAGCCAAATGCTAATTCTGTAGGACCAACGGCGACTTGATCTGAGTAAGCTGAAAACCCGGTAGTGTTAGTAGCATCAGTTTGCATTACAATTAATCTATAAGAAGTTGAATCACTTGCAGTTTGGAATTGGAAATAATGAACGCCTTTTCCACTCTTTGTATCTTCGCCATTAACTCTTATGATATTTGTGTTCGTTTTATCGTATATAAATACTTTTACTTCATCATCGTTGAAGCCAGCATCAGAAAAATCATACCAAAAAGATCCTACTAATTTACGTGCCTTCATCCCAGAATCAATATCAAAATCAACCGAGCAGCCATGTCCTTGAACATCACTGGCTGCAGCGACAATTTTCAAATCCCCTGTTAATCTTAAGGGAGTCGTAGTATTTCTTGCACATGTCCAGTTAGCGTTTCCGCCACCAGTTCCATCTACAGGAACAGTGACAGCACCATCATCAAATGCAACCCAGTTACCTACACTTACTTCAAAGTCACTATCTTTAGTATCTTGTAAATAATTAATTCCGCCAGAACCAGAACCACCAAGATCACCCCAACTACTATTAGCAAAACCTTCAAACGATTCAGAATCAGAGTTGTATCGGATATCTCCATTAGCTCCCGTCGGTCTTTGAGCTAAAGTACCATTTGGTAAACCTAGAGCGGTAGTTGAGACAATATCTAAATCACCCGTAGTTAAATCACCTTTTATAAGATCAGCAATATTAAGTTCGGAACTTGCTGTGGGTGAACTAGTCGAAATATTATAACCAATTAGTATATTATCTGAAGCTGTAGTTGATGTAGTCCCAGTATTATAACCAAGCATTAAGTTTCTACTACCTACTGTTATATTTTTACCCGCTTCAGAACCTAAAGTAGTGTTCCCTGCTGATGTGCTAAATAGATCCTGCAATCCGTGATAACCGACTGCTGTATTATTAGATCCTGTAAGATTACCAGCACCACTACTAGCGGTAGAAGCCCCAAAAAAACTATTGTTATTTCCTGCAAAAACTTTTAGACCGGCTAAATTTCCGACTCCAGTATTATTTACACCTACTGTGTTAGTAGTAAGAGCACTCCCGCCTATCCCTACGTTTGCGTTAGTAGTTAAATCATCTGCGGCACCAGCACCACTACCCATGAATACAGAACCTCCTAGACCTGTTTGGTCTATCCGTCCATCATCATCAATAACAACAGAAGAGTCCTGGATTAGTTTCCCAGTGGTACTATCCCATCTTGCGATGGCGTTATCAGTTGAACTTACTCCACCTGAAACAGAACCATCTATATCGCCCCAAGCGGAACCATCGTATCCCTCAAAGGCCGTAGTCGTTGAGTTAAACCTGATCATACCGCTATTAGGAGAACCACTTCTTTCACCTGTCGTTCCTACTGGAAGATCAAGTTGTCCCGTTCCTGCCATTAAAATATCGGCTGCAGAAGTAAGCCCGTTTATAGAAAGATCACCATTTTTATCCCAGGAAAATAAAGAAACCGCTGATATTTTAGCGTGATCTTCAACTGGGTTAGTGGATAATCCGTTTCTAGTTCTTGTAATTCTAATTAAAAATTCTGCCCCTACACCTACTGCCCATGAAGGAATATCAGCCTCAAGCCATACAACAAGACCAGTATTTCTAAAACCACTCGTACCATCGATAGGTGAGAAAGTGGCCCAAGTTCCTGATCCAGTACTGTACTCAAATGTAGGTTGTACGTTTTGTGAAGCGGCTGTCTCTAATACAAATTCTAAAGTTTCAAATTTAGAAGCATCTCCAAAAGTTATAGAGTCATTGTCAGCTACAAAGAAGTCTACGTTGTTAGCTCCACCAGGGTCAGAAGTTGTCCAAGCAGTTATGTTATCTACTGCTATGGTTAAGGCACTATCCATATCTATGAATGTCCCTGACTCTTGTTCTATTACATTTACCGTTGGTCCAACACCAAGAGCGTATACGGTTGCTGATCCTTCAGTCGCTAGGACTTCCATCCCGTAAACATCCCCACCAGTAGCTAAGGTTTCATCTATGTTTACAAGTATTGCAGCCTCGGCAGATCCAGCAGCTAAAGCTCCCGTTACATAATCGATATCTAAAGCTTCATTTCCTCCGAAACCAGCAGCGTGCATATCAATTTCTAGCGCATTATTATCGGAGGTTGTTGCTGTGTAATCTATTATGGTTTCGCCATTAGAAGTTAATGAGTCTACCGTAAGAAGACCGGCTGCACTTAAGCTCATTTTAGAAGTTGAACTTAAATTATGTGAATCAGTAACATCGGTCCACCACTCAAATCCAAAGTTTCCATCTACTGCATTTACTGTTTTATTATAACCCTCGTTGTAGATAACCATAGATTCGGCTATTCCAGGAACGGCTGTATATCCACTACCTACCATAGAGATTGATGATCTATGAGAAGCATCGTTTAACATTGTGTATGATGTACTCGCCGAAGTCCCTGCGTTTTGATTTACAAGTTGGTACCTGACTATACCATTATGGTCACTAGCTAATGTATGATGTTCTATGTCTATAAAGATAACACCTAGAGAAGCATGGACTCTCACAACTCTAGCAATCTTCATTATTCCTTGTACCCCTGTAGGATGTGTAGCTGTCAATTGACCTGCTGTAGAATCAAGATACAAATCATCACCTTCTGTATATGAAGAAGTATCTATTCCCGATAACTCTCCAAAATTTTGGAAAGTTATAGTGGCGTTATTTGCACCTGCTTCAGTAGCGACGGCGATAGCATCGATTTTTGAAAAGTCATTATTAATGGCAAGACTAGCTTCCATCTGATTTCCGGTTGCTCCATTTATGTAAACAACTTCACCAAGGGCAACACCGGCTGCTTCATCAACTCTTGCTGAGAAAGTTACTGGGTGCTCTTCTAGTGGAGAGGCTTCATCCCAATTTGCAATATCTCCTGCGAAAGTAGCCCCTGCAGTATGCCCTGTGTTTGCTATCCATATTTTAAAATCTGGTGTTGTATAAACAAAGGCCCCTGTTCCGTATGTTGTTCCGGTTAACCAGGCAGATAAACCCGTCCCAGAACCAGCACCTACCCAAGATGCTCCCGTCCAATACTCAGTTGTAGCTGTGTCTGTGTTGTAGACACAAGATCCGGTGGCGGGGGAAGATATTGCGTCCCTTTGGATTTCAGTCATTTTTGGACAAGGTATAGAAGACTCGGTGGTGGATTGAACTATAAAAGTCGCTCCCGCCTCTGGTTTCGTATTATCCCCTATGGCTATTGTCCCAGGAAATAGGGTGTATTTTGCTTCAACCGAACCGATTAAGGTCAAGGTCACGCATAAAAGTAGTATTAAATTTTTCATTGTCGCTCCGTCTAACTTATTATAACTGGGATTTCTTTGCCAAGCCAAGTGATCTCACCAGAATATCCTGTTCCTAGCATATTATCTGATGTATATGAAACCAAGCCTACACCGAATCCATCCGTGGCCACGGTGAAGACAAGGCCATCAGGTTCTCCATCGTTGAGCACAACGGTAGATTCCCTTCCAATAAACCATGCTCCACTTATGTAATGCATAACTAGGGTGACTTGCACGAAACGAGTTTCTATACTATCACTTCGTTTTATCAGGCATGTTGCCCTAGTAAACTCAGTCCCAGTGTTATTTCTGGAGAAAGCATCTCCATATTTAGGAGCTTCTGCTATATCTGCACCAGCTCCTTCTAAGGCTATTCCAGTAACCTCATTATTTTGAATTGCTTGAGTCCCTGAATACTGATTAATATCAAGGTTATTTTCTACGGTTGTCAGTCTCGCTCTAGCATCTGCAATCAAAACATCTTGTGCCGTTTGAGCAGTATCTATCAAAGTTTGGGTGTAGTAATCAAGTAAACGATTTGCTATTGCTTGCTCAGTTCTTAAAGCTGTCATGGCCTTAGTATTTTCTACACCAGCTTCGGCTTCTGTTTGGTTAGCAATAGCTGTGATTAAACCATCAGCTCCATCACCGCCATTTGTTCCGGTGGCACCAGTAGCACCTGTGGCACCAGTAGCACCTGTGGCACCAGTAGCACCTGTGGCACCTGTGGCACCAGTCGCCCCTGCCACCGCAGTTAAGTTTTCAAGTGCAGTACCATTCCACCCTAAGTATAAACCGTCTTCCGCTTCTGGAAGTGCGGTCGGAAGGTTGTCGGCAGATCTAGGGAAGAGCAAAGCTCTATCTAGTTTATCATTAACTTCTTGTAACATTAAGGTTAACCGATCCGTTTGATCTTCAGTAAGTTGATCAGCGGTCGGGAAGTCTGTTTCTTGGTTGATAACTGTTTCTCTATAAATCAATATTTCGTCAGTAACTAAAGGAGCTATAGCGTATACGATCTTTGTAGGATCGGTAGCATCATCAAATGACCAATGAGTAGGGGCTGTTTGTGCTGTCTCAGTCGGAGGGGAAACGGTAGTATCCCTCTTAATAACTTTTATACTTGTGACTTCACCAGATAAATAAGCAAAGTTCAGAGCAAAGTCTACGTTTGCGCCATCCCCTGCGTATTTTATCTGGGTATCTAAATCGGCAATACTCATCGTCGTGCTCCTGTGTTCATTAATAAGTGTATATGATCATATATCTCTTTGTTAAGTTTGTTTTGGATGAAAGGAAGTGCAGTATTTTTCTCAAGTCTCTTTAGTATCTTACCCATTTGTTTATCGGCTTCCCTGGGATCTCCGTCAAGTGCGCTATAGACGTACTTTCCGGCTTCTATGGTTCCCTTAATAGCGTCAGTCATAACCCTTGGTCCTGGTCCTGCCATATCTTTTACGGGATCTCTCCAAATATTAGTTGAGTAATCTACTGACAAGAAATCTGCATAAATCCCGCCCACTCCTGACTTTAGTGCTGTCTCTGCCCAAGTTTTTGGGTCCGTAGCATCAGGCGGCTCTTTCCCATCATATATTGCTCTTAAATAATCTACCCCATAACGTAGTGTGGTGGCGGTTATAACTGCGGAGGCCAGTCTAGTTCCTGACTTCATGTTTATAGCATCAGCGCCCTTTATTCTCATTAAGGTTTTCTCCATAGAAAAAGAGAACGATTTGAATTGCCCCGCTAGTCTAGCGGCTGCCCCTAATGGGGTATTTGGGTTAGATTGCTCCACCCAATGCATAGTTTGGGAGTTTGGTGTAGGTGAAGAAGACTCAGCAAACTCTACAAGCATTGCATTGTAGTTTGTGGCCAACTCATTTCTTTTAAATTTCTTTTGTGTAGCAGATCCGCTAAAATTATCTAGATCCATGTCTAGAATTTCTAAAGAATCTATAACTCCCCTACCGTCTGGAAGTTCAGCGCCCTCACTTTTACTTATAATTGACCACTCATCTGCACCAATACCATACCTATCGAACAGGTTTTTAGTCCCGGTATCTAGGGCGTCGAAAGCGGTTCCTCTATTATTAAACATTATGTGGTTAAAAGCGTTTGCATTTGCTGTCTTAAACCACCTTGATTGCATAGGAAGACCAGTCGCCTTCATATAGAAATCATGAGTCTTATCAAACCAGTTTGTAACTAAACCGTTCTCATGGAAGTTGGTGTTGAAGGTCGAGTCCAAAACATCTTGTAGGAATACTGATCCTTGGATAGCGGCTTGTTTCTGATTAGGGAAAGTTTTTAGTACAGAGTTTAGACTAGCTCCTACCGACTCAAGCATGTTTTTACCAGTATCGGCTGACAATATGTGAGGACCAAATGCCATATCCGTTCCAGTTGAAAGCAAGGTTTTTGCTCCTAACATAGTCATATTTGCTATTTTCTTAGGGACATTTGCCACATTAGACCAAAATCCAGATCCCTTACCTTTGGATCCGTAAACTGTATTATTGAATTGGCTGTCTAAACTAGCTCTTCGGTAATCAGTCATCTCCACTTCAGACATAATTTTAGTCCAGTTAGCAGAGAAGTTTGGCCCAAGGGATTCAACAGCAGATATTTTACCAGAATCTCTCTCCACTTCGATCATTAAAGAAGTCAGAAGGCTTTGACCCCCATTAACTTCTTGATCGTATATGTGGGCGGACTCAGCATCTTTGAAATGTACTGACCTACTAGCACCCATATTTTTAGTAGAGGATTGTATCGTGATCTCATCTAGATCATCGCTTACGCCTTGTATGAACTTGTGTCCGGTGTTTGAAGTCCTGTTAGTCCAGATATCATCCAATCGTTTTACAATATCTTCTTCAGTCTTCAAGCCCATCTTTTCAAAATCCATACGATCTCTGGCCAAGGCTTTCCATTTGGTTTCACCGTATCTGATCATACCTGGTCCACTATGGAATTGTTTCCCTACTCTATTTTTTTGATAACCAACATCTAGACCAGCTTGATTCTTTACTTGATGTAAATGGTCTTGCATTTTTCTAGCGTTGTTGGCCATGGCGATTAAGTCTGGATCCATCCTACCCATCTCGGCTTCGGATACTTCACCAGCTAATATCTTTTTTATCTCTAAGTCATATTGACCTGAAGCGAATTTCTTAATTTGAGCATTGTCTAGGTTACGAACTAAAAGCCCCATGGAGATATTCTGTAAAGCTTCTCTCCTACCGTAAATGCTGGCGGTTTCAGCTTTGTACTTATGACCACCCTCAATAGCGATTAAGGATTGTATTCCTCTCCAAAGATCTTTATCTTTGAACTCATCTACCTGAGTTCTTGCTCTTTTATATGCTTCTTGGTTTAGATAATTTTGCCTAGCTTTTTGACGAATCTTTAAGGTCATATCCTTAGTGGCGTTGGACAAAGCTATCTCAGGCGAGACACCTTCTCTTTCTGCCTTAGTTACAATATCTTGTATTAATTCATCAAACTTAAGTAGTTTTTTATCGAGGTCTTTCTCACCAAAAAATTGTTTTAAGGTATCCTTAACAATTAATGAACATTCCTCATGAGTCTTTGCCATTATATTACCCTACATTTAGCGTATTCTTCTTGTATTTTTGTGATAGCTGTATCTCTCTCCATCTCTTCTTTTATCTTAACAGTTTCAGCATCCATCTCTACAGGAGTACCGTCCTCGCCAGTCTTCTCTTGGAAGATAGTTTCGACTTCCTGATCTAGTTCAGCTCTCACCTTCTCAGGATCATATCCGTCCAGTGTTTGGGCCATTTCTTCCGAGTCCTTATCATAGGATAGGTCGGAGCTTTTATCGTTCATTTTGGCATCAAAGTCTGCTAACTCAGCATCGGTATGGGTGAAGGAGTATTCAGAGTCAATTAAATCGACAGCTCTATCATCCACGACATCAGATTCTAATACTCGACTGATGTAACCCTCCACATCAGTTTCACTTATCCTCTCTTCTTCAACGGCCTTCCTGATGTTTGCCGCAGTATCCACAAGTGTTTCACCTACTTCTACTTCGTCACCAAAGGATTCTTTAATAATTATATTTGATTCATCTGTGTGGGTGATTGCTTTATCCATAACCTTCAGTATTTCGCCGACGGCATCAGGATTTTTTTCATTATCTATTAAGGTATCCACCACTTGTTGAGTATTCCTTAAGTATTTGTCACCGACTTTTGCAGCCGATTTCAAAATTTTGGCCCCACCGTGGATAGCACCTGTCATTATGACAGCTCCACCTACGGCATTCGTAAGGAAATCTTTAGTTGTGTACTCTTCGAAGGTTTCCTCCCTATCTTTCCAGACCAAACCTTCTGCTACGGAGTTACCAATAGTGTTATCAACTGCATCTAAAGCGAATTTACTTGCCCCTTTTAGAGCAACACCTCCGGCGGCTTTAGTAACCACTTTACCTAAACCCCATCCTGTGAAGGCCCCTATACCAAATCCTATTGGATCCGCCATAGAACTTGCGGCACCAACAACAAAAGGAAGTGCAGTTCCCTGCCAAAACCCACTGGCGGAGCCTACAATAGCATCCCTTTTACGTTTTTCTTCTTTGCCATCAAATACGAATTGGGCTTCTTGTGCTGTCATTTCTCTATCAGCATTCAACCCTTTAAACTGTTCATTTAGTTTTGCAGGAGAAATTTTCTCCCCTACTTTAGACAGAGATTCCCTAGCTTGCATCTTAGCAATGATGTTGGTTTCTCTATCCTCAAACCCAGAATCCCAAGCTGATTGAACTATCCTGGAAGTGGATGTAGGCGGAACGAATGCGTTCTCTGGTGAATATGGGTCTTCACTGAAGGGCATTGCCATTACAGATCTCTCCCTCTACCGCTACGTTTTTTCACAAACTCATCAAACTTTCTTGCTTTCTCTTTTTTCACATCGTTTGTGTAGACTTCATTATTTATTTGTTCAAAAGTTCTTATTACAGGTTTCCCCTTATTATCAAAAACAGGGCCATACCTCCCAAGATCGTTCCTACCCATTAAGGTAAGTCCCTCGGCTTTACGGTTATAGACCCAACGACCCTCTGTTTTTAAGGAATCGTTCATTTCTTCTTTAGTAGTAGAAATCCCGCTTGGTTTTTTCGGCAACCTAATGTCAAAATCCTTAGTGAAATCTGCACCCGATGTGTATGTATCTATAAAATTCTGAGTGTTAACAGTATTATGTTTTCTGCTTATAGGTATAGTGCCTCCCCTTGATTTAAGGGTAACGTACCTTTTCTCGAAACCTTTCCAGGCTTCTTTAATAGCTGTCTTGTGATCCATATTAGGGTTGGTCACAACTACTCTTTTGTACTCATTATAAACGGTATCGTACATAGCTTTAGTATGTTGAGCCCCAGCCCTAGTACCGCCATCTTGTACGGACATCGCTTCTAGGATAGGATGTCTCGAAAGATCAACTTTGATATCTCCCTCTTTTAAATTTGAGTCCAATCTTCTTAGATCGTAAGCTCCTTTAAGTTCAGTATCCATCAAGTTTTTCACAGCGTTTAATCTATCTTGCTTATCAGGTAATTCGGAAACTACAGCGTATTCTTTTGGAATATCTAATTCGTCAAAGTGTTTGTGCCCGGCACCGTTTGTCATAGTGTCGAAATCAGCGATAAGAGCTTCAGCACTTTTATGATCACCATTAGTAATAAATGTTTTAAAAGATCCTTCAAAGTGGTTCTTTATAGGTGCTGACATGAACTCTCTTTGATTTACAGGAGTTCCCATCTGATCATATCTTGAGTTCATAGCGTTCATCATGTCATTGTAAGCTCTAGGGTTTTTTGTTGCCACCATCTCTCTAGCACTTAAAGCTACACCAGAATCGTTTTTAGCTATGTAATTAGCAGGATCATCTTTCATGTCTTTCAACATAGTTTGTCTTTGAGACTCTATGATCTTACCGACCCTACCTTTACTGGCAGCTTGTTGAAGGGGGTCGCTGATACCAGAAGATATTTCTGAGGCAGAAACCTTCGAGTCAACCTTATGTACGTCGAAAGCATGTTCGCTTAATAAATTAGAAGCTGCTTCGTGCGCCTCGATATTAGCTATTAACTCCCGACCAGACTCACCCATCTTGGTGCCGATTTCATTTTTTAAATTGGTTAGTATTTGTTTATGTTCTGGGTTTTTAGGCTTTAAAGTACCCATACTCAGACCAGTAATCCCGTCAGAATATTTACCTTTTACTTCATTAATCCCTTCGGTTTCCTTATACTTAAGTTTACGTTCAAGGCTAGTTTTAGCTTTGGTAACTACTTTAGGATCCATTTGTCCATAGACTCTTCCCATAACAGGATCATCCATAGAATCTAGAACTTCCTTCATTTCAGCGGTATTTTCCCTATCAAGGACACCATTCAACATATCTTTAGGTAGTTCGTTTATCTGGTTACGTAGTACTGCTTTACCCCTAGCATCGAATAGGGAAGAACTTTCTACGGATACCGCTAGATTATTCATCTTATTCATTACTTCAATAGGATCTGCCGTTTGGTACGAGTCCTGAGAAGCTAACTTAAGTTGATTCTTGGTTTCAAAGGTAGCGTATTGTGATTTTTGGAAAGATTCTTTATTTTGAAATCTACTCTCCATCTTTGCCATTTTCTCATCAAATGCCAGGTTTATCGAGTCTCTAGCAGATTCAGGAGCCTTTTCTAAAATAGAATCCCTTCTCTGATTCAATCGTTCCATTCCATCTTCAGCGTACCCGTCGAAGTTTGGTTTGTTAGATCTGTATTCTTCTTCCATTTCTCTATCAAGATCATTGAAGTTTTTAGAGAGTTCAATATTGGATTTAGTATAAGCTACCTTATTGGACTCAGCTATTTGCTTCCTCCTAAGATTCATTAAACCTTCACCCATTTGACCAGCTATTTGTGATACTTGTCTAAAACCAGCTCCTGCCTCTCCAGGTCTTTGAGTGGGAGATATGTTCGCTCTGGTAGATACTCTAGGAGCATCCGATAATGTAGGTATTCGTGCCATCTATTTAGCTCCTGCGCTCATAAACCCGCCGGCCATGGAACTGAATGCGCTCATTTTTCCGGCCGTGTCTGCTGCTTTTGCTCTATCCCAATCGAGATCCGCTTCCAATAGGAGCATGTCTCTCTGGGCTTCGGCCTCCATTTCGTCAACCAGTATTTGTCTTTCTATTTTTTTACCAGTGTCTTCCAGTACTGCAAGGGCGAAACCGGATCCAACATCGATACCAGAATCAGCTAAGGCCCCTATCTGTTTACCCTTGAATGTTTCACCAGATAACCTAGTGAACTCAGAGTTCATATCTGATCTTTTAATTAAGTCTTTTGCTGCCCTACGTTTGGCTATTGCAGAACCCTTAAAAGCCCCTGCTTCAGCTTCACCCGCTTTGTATTTACCCCATGCGGATATAGTCGTTCCCGCCATTGCCGCTACTAAAGGAATTGCCATTATATTCTCCCGTTAATCATAAGCTATCCCCTTACTCACTAACGCTAATATGTTAAGTGGTGTTGGGGTAGTACTTCTAATCACAATTTGCCCATCCGTATCCGGATTATCCATTAACTGAATCCTTTGGTCGGTCGTGGTTAGGTCATCATATTCTACATCTTCAAAAGAAAGGTCAGTTTGGCTTCGTTTATCAATAGACCCTATAGAGAAATTCTTAGTTCTATAAAGTTTTAAGTAGGATTCATGGATCTGCTTAATATCCCCCATAGATGAGCCGAATTGTCCCCCAGCTTCAGGAGGTAATGTCTTAATATTGGAGACATATTTGTAGCCAAATATAACGTATTCTGAGGCAGCAAAAGTGTAGTCTAATTTAGACCCACCAGCACCATCTGTAATGATATCGATATCATCAACGTACCCAAAGGTGGTGGTGCTGAAATAAGTGGCCGTAACTACCCTGCCAATGAAAGCCACATCTAAACCAGTGACAATACCGGAACCATCTGCTTGTTCATGCACAGCTAAGTCCAAAAACCTAGGCATGTTGTTCATACTGTTGTAATAACCAGTTGTTGATGAGTATACGTATGGGTCTATTTTCAAACTAGTTTCATAATAAGGGATCGTTAGTTTTTCAATAAAGTAGGAATCAGAAGAACCATCATTTCTTCTAACCAGTAGGAATACTTCTTCAATATCTCCAATGGTGTTTTTAAGACTAGTGACCGATATTACGGAAGTAGTATGTCCCGTTTCTATACCTAGAGTGACAGTGGACCAGCCATTTATGCCATATTCAGGATCATTACCTAGTACGTATAGAGTGTTGCTCATAGCAACGAATAGTAATTTATGTTCAGCGTTCCATGTAAAATCCAGCACGTTTTTAGAGTAAGGCGTACTTGTGAAGTTACCATCATTGAAATCATCTAGTTTTACGGATAAATCATCAGAAACCCACGATCCGTTTTCATCGGAATATCTATAAGTTCTAAAGTTTCTTCGTGTGGCCCCTGCGAATACGATATCTTTACCCATTCGAATAGCTTGGTATGATGAAGAGCCGTAGTTTGAGTTTGCTTCAATGGTAAGGGTATCCAACCCAATATTTTTTATTAGGTACTCTCCACCTGTAGTTCCGACTGTTAGAACTCTGCCGCCTGTCATCCATTGGATAGCATTTGACTCGGTAGAACCTACCGGAAGGGAGAAAGGATCCGTACCCACTTGGAGCTCGCCAAAGAAGTTAAGCCCTGATGAATCAGTGGAGGCATCCTGGGTAAGCCTAACTGAATTTAGGTGGAATAAATTTCCTGTTAAGGAAGCCCATACTGTATCGGGGAAGCTTAAGTTCCCTCCCCATAATAGTTTTTGATTTTGATATGCTACTGATTTGGGCCAACCATGTCCAACAATAGAAAGGGTAGCATTAGTAGGATTTCTCCATAGTGATTCTCTCCAATCATCAGTGGCCGTGATATCTCCTGAACCAATAACATTGGAAACAGTAACTATTGTAGTGGAGGTTATCGCCGTTACTATTAATACTCTTGTCGACCCGGCAGATTCTACCGCAAAAAGTGTCTGGCTTGAGGACATTGAGGAATTAAAAAGAGCTGCACTGGCAGTAAGCGTAGACCCAACAAGGGTTAATGTAATAGCACTAAGATTTGGTTCACTCATAGGAACCAGTAAAGTCTGACTCATACCCGCATTATTGGTAGTGTATTGATCAACATAATTTATATCGAAAGCATCTACCGCCGTTCTAGTAATTACTAAAGGACGTTGCTCCCCCGAAACGTGGGTAAGAAAAAGTAAATCCCCTACCTGGCAATAATTCCAAGCATGATTTCCGCCGAAAGTACTAAGGGTAGCTGTATTTGGAGTCCATGTATCACCCCTATCTCTAGCGGTTATTTCTGTGGCACCGTAAATGTTGGCAGCTTTAGTACGATCATTATGGAAAATATGTAAGTAGGTGGCGAAATTTGCCATCGTTATAGTATGGGAGGTTAGATAAATTATGTAACTTTCACCGTCCCCGGCTTGAAAGGGTATCCCTCTATAGCTAGGACGATACGCATTCCCTGACGTAGAAGCCAATGTAGAAGTAATGTCAGCGATCTGAATTGTACCAGTTCTTTTAAAGGCCCCACCTATCTTATCAGGGAGCATGTTGTCCATTTCTTCTAGGCCATTTTGGTAGGCAGGCAAGTCGAAACGACCCTTAAATTTCTCAGAAACCTTTCCGCCTGAAAAGTTATTGTAAACCGTGGTAAATTTTGTCATTAATCCGCATCCAATCCAGTTACTCTAGCATCAAGCCACACATCGGCTTGGAGCTTTCTAGTTTTACTTGTTCTTCCAATCTTAGCATCGTAGAATCTTCCGTTACGTAAAGCAAGGTCGGCTTTTACCGCCATAGATTCACTAAGCCCGGTGCTTTGTTTTAACGGGTAAGCAAGTTCAGCAGCCAGCATGTAGGCAAGAACTTCCTCAAAAACAACGTCAAAAAGTGAAACATCGGTCACATCATATATGTATTTTAGTTGGCAAGTAGAACTATTTATCAGAATGGTTTGACCCTCTTCTTCCCAATCGTCGTCGATATCGACTTCAATAGGTAAAAGGTTATCTGCGGGCAATTGAAATGCAGCTCCATACCCAAATAAGGGAACGGCTACAAGTTTGGCCAATGAAGCTCTTTTTACAGCAAAATTCCATAAGTGTTCACGAAGAACTTTCCTACGTATTTTGTCATACTGGAGATTACAAAGGACAGAGGCTTTAGATGTTTGGGCAAAAGACGCTATCTTCTCTACGCCTATTTTAGAGAGCGCAGAATTACAGATATCTATCTTAGATGTTGCCATTAAAACCTTTTATATAGGGAGAGTTTCCTCTCCCATATTAATTAATTAATTACGTAAGTAATCCAAAAACTGATTGTTACACCAGTTGTTGCTGTAGAGGCTTCAGTCATGATCGCTTCAGTTCTAACAGCCGCTAGAAACTTCTTATCAAGACCAGCACTTCCGATAGCAGCTTTCGCTAAAACAGCAGCACCACCACCATCAGCTTGAAGAACAAATGCGTTAGGATCAGCAACTTCAAGTCCATCAGCAGAAGCTTGGTATCCAAGATCTAGAATCCCGCCAGTACCTAAAGTAGCATCAATCTTAACAGCTGCATCAAGAACTCTTGCGCCTTTTGGTAGCATTGGACCAGTGATAGTATCGCCGATAGCAAGTACTGCACCAGCTAAAGCGTACTCTTCTCTAAGGTAATGAACAGATCCGAAAACCTCGCCATTCTCAATTTTTGCCTTTGGTGAGGCAGTTTCTTTTGTATAATTTACACCAGATAAAGATGCCATAATATTTCTCCAATTTAAAATTTAAGTTTACGGCAGCTCCTAGAAACCACCGTTACTAATTATTTGTTGATTATGCTTCTAAACAAAGAATCTCAACAACTTTTTCTTCTTCCATACGTACAGCACCAACTTGGTGAGCAGCATATACTTGAGTTGAATATCTCTTAGTTGGAAGTTCATCAACTCTAACGATCATATCGATACCAGTTGCAAAGATCATTCCATCTTCGGCCCAAGCAATACATCTTCTTGCTCCAGCGGCGATCGTATCAGACCCACCAGTGATTGCTCCTGTAGCAGCAACAAATGATGTAATAGAAGCAGAGGTGACCGGAAGTCTTTCAGATCTAAGGAATTTAAATCCCATGAAAGTATCTACTTCACCATGAACTAAAGCTCTTACAGTATTGTAATCTGCAGAGGTAACTTCTGTTTCATTCAATAAGTTTTGCTTTTGTTTACCAGAGTAAGCAAGGTACTTAGGGATATCTTCATCAACATCGTTTGAATCAAATTTTTCAAGAGCGATAGTAAGAGTGAAAACGTTAAGCCCACTTGAAGCTGTACCGTTTGTAGCTCCGATTCTTTGGCCTGAAGAAAGTGCAACATTAACTGTTCCTTTCTTCCCGCTTCTTGCATTACCAAGAGCAGCCGCGATCCAAACATCATCTTTGTATCTATTGATACCCATAACAGCAGCTTTAACATAAGCATCGTCTGGGTTGATAAGTAATTTAACTCTATCCATCTTATCGATAAGATCAGAGTAATCTGCTTCTTCAAGATCTACAGCTCTTCTTGTGTGAGGAGTGTTTGAGTGAACAGTATCACCGTGACGATCAGTAATCTTGTTAGCTTCCGCTAGACCTAATCTCTCGTAGTAATCTGTCTCTCCACCTTGTTGTTCTTGACGACAGCTTCTAGCTAGTCTGGCATCCATTTGCTGAGAAAGCATATAGATGTTTGATTTGTACGTTTCAACAAAAGCTTCATCAATTTCGAAAGATCCTCTTTGACCTAACATATTGAAGAAACTGATTAACATATTTAGTAATTTCATGGGGTAGTTCTCCTTGCCCTGGTTAATAATAAAAAATTAAATAAAACATTTATCTCGGAGAAGTGTCCAAAAGGGTTCTACCTAATCTCTACCATTATTGGGTCCGTAAGGAGTTTCCTGTAGAGGATGTAATTTCAGTTTAAAGGGACATGCCCATCAGTGTCAAGAAAAAAAGTAGACGTGGGAGCGCCTACTTGTACGTACTATCTTCTACCAGCTAATTTGATTCTTTGTAGTTTCATCATCTTTTCTTGGTAAAATTTTCTTTCTGGGTGTCCTTGAGTCATGAAAGGGTGTCCTTTCACGTAGTATTTTTCTATTTCTGAAGCAGCTTCGGTTGAAGTAAGTCCAAAAGTATTCCCGCCTTTTACTTGAAGAGAATCCTCGGACATTCCTTCGGCCACTTTATCGAACAGCTTAGTTACTAAAGAGCTGTCCAAAAGTCCTTTTGACTTCATTCCTGCGATTTCTTCTTTAGATGCAAATTGCTCTAAAGCTGAAAAAGCCCGCTGAGTCTTTCTTTCGTAGGCATCGCCCCACTCGTTCTTAAGAGAAGTTAAGTCTGCATTATATGCGATTTGAGACATTTCATTATTTTTTGCCACGGATTGTCCAAGAAAATCATTCATGAAGTTGGACATTGCCTGCGCCTGTTTTGGTGCTAGACCAGCAGTATAAGCAGCATCTTTAAAACTATCAAAAAACTCTTTATTAGCCTCAATGTTATCGGGCACATTGTTTTCAACGCCATATTCTTTTATATCTGCCGGACGACCTAACTTATTGTAAAGATCGCTGTACTGGTCTTCTGTCCAAGTTTCGTCTGGAAGTGTTACCTTATCTTTACCAATCATACCAGTAGCATGAACCAAAGATTTCATTATTTTAGGTACGTTAAATTGGCCTTTATCGTCTGCAAACTTTAAAAGGGTAGCATTTCCTTTAAGTGTTTCATCAAATCCTTCAGGGTATGAATATTCGATCCCGCCTGGTTCACCGCCACCAGTACCAAGATCTCCACCTGAATCACCGCCGCCATCACCAGAATCACCGCCACCTTCGCTGCCGCTGCCCATGAAGCTTCCTCTTTCATTCTTAATCATCGAAATAATTGAAAAGTTTTTCATTTTCCTCACTACTTCCTCCTTTTTTTGTTTTTTGTGTCTGTGTTCCTATTAAATCCATAATGTCTTCCACATTATAAGTGACCATATCCATTATATAGAGGACAAGTTCCCGCTTGCCTTCATTTAGTATTGAGTGCCTATCACCGTTTACTGAGGAAGTTGGTTTTAAAATGTGGCCCTTTTCCATAAGATCGAGGAGAACTCTCTTCCCCTCATCACTATCGAATAGGTGTAAATAATCTTGCACCAGGCTTACTTTTGCCTGGGCCATTTCCTTTTGCTGTTCGTCCATCCTACACCTTACTTACTGCGCTCGCCGTTGTATCCATAGTGTCAGCTTGAGCTTGATCCATTTGGGCTTGCTGCATTTCTTGTTGTTGTTGTTCCCTAGCTTGTCTTATTTTTTTAACTTCTTTAGGTTCCTTCATAGTATCTTGAGGGGAGCCATAAATATCCGCTAAGTAGGCTACTACCCCATCTAAATCTAAATTATCCATTACACTAGGATCAAATTCCGCAAGTGGAGCGACCGAAGATAAGAATCTATTCCAGTTATTTCCTTCAGACATTTTCTGAGCTTTTGCAATTTGAGAAGAATAAAAGACTTCAATCCCTTGACCTTGTAATTCTTGAGGAGGATTGTCAGGTAATTCACCTTTACGTTTTAATATACCCAAAATTCTCACTATTAATGGTTGGAGTAGTTCAAAATGGAGTCTTCCTAAGATCGGTCCTAATAAACGTAAATGTTCATCGGTCCTAGCATTTACTTCAGTGGCGGTCATTTGTGGACCTTCACGAAGTTGAAGTTGATCTATGAAATAAGACTCTTTAATCCTTTCTCTAGTATCACGAAGGATTTCCATCCCTATTCCGATTTGTCCTCTAATCTCTATTGGGTACACCTTATCTTGTGTTCCCGATCTATATGGGTTTAATCCACCTGGCTTTGTATTGAAATTCATGAAGCTATCATCAGGAATCATAAGAGGGGGATCAACCATTTTTTGAGCTGCACGAATAATCGTTCTCATCATAGCGTTGATCATCTTAATCTCTGGAAGTGCTTTCATACCAGGAGATCGACCGTATACTTCCATGGAGTCTTTCATCCATCTAGGGAATACTGCAGGGAACTCATCAAAGCCACCTTCTTTTAATATAAGTCCTTCCTTCTCGTATATGTGGAGGGAGCTATATATTTTACCTTTAGAGTCTTTTCGTTTTATGTCACGGTCAGTGTTTGGAGTGACCATCATTATGACGTTATGCGTATCGTCCGGTTTTTCCTTGCAAATTTTGCAAAACTTGTCCGATAAATTTTCCTCGCCATACTTTTGAATTAACTGTCTTGCACTCATGGGCATTTCTATAAAAAATGTATCCACTTCGTGTTTGAAGTTCTCTTCAATATAAAATTGGTATATTGGTCTTGAGCTGAACGTGATTATGTTTTCATCATCTTCACTTATTAACATGGCCCCGGTACCGAAAGACCCAAGGTCTAGATAGAGCTCGTGGATTTCAGTTTGGAAATTCGTATTGTTGAGTATTTGATGGATACGCCGAACAGTCTTCTGTAAGTAGTCTCTAACTTTTGGGTTCTTATCGATTTCTCTATTTCCCGTCGTAAGCTCAAACCATTGTACTGACGGATTTGTGAGCATTGAGTGTAGAGCGGACGCGAGCAATTCGTTGAAATGAGCTGCTGAAGAGTCATAGAGTCGAAGACCTTTCTTATCGCCTTTTGCTCTGGACTTATAATCGAAGACGTTTTCTTTATTTGGGATAACATATCTAGCAACGTCTCTCCAGTGTTCATCCCAGTTTGTCCTTTTACTCTTAGCGGCCTTATATCTTTTGATATGTTGCTCGGTTATTGACTTATCTTGTTTTATCTTCATTACACTAGCCTTGTTTGGGATAATCCTGGTTTTGCTCGTTTACCAAAAACTTCATCTTGTCTAAGAGTAAAAGCAGATACGAATCCCTTCATTTGATCTTCTGTTACTGAGAGAGTTTTGCCCTCCCTTAATTGTCTATTAAATTCTTGTGTGGTTACGCTTAGTGATTTTTCTTTAGGTGCCAGGCTATCAACATCAACTCTTTTCTTTGATGAAGCTATCCCACCCGCAGCTTTTTGGAAGTTTGCCAATTCCTTTGGATCAAAACCAGTGAATGTATGTCTAGCGGCACCTACATCTCTGTTCGTAGGACTGAAAAACTCACTCGCACTTCCTGAACCAACCCCAAAAGGTTTGGCGAAAAAGTCGTTTTTCCCCTTGTTACTTCCTAGTAAATCAATATCCTTACCACCAAAAAAACTACCCAAACCCATATACAATCCTTTTCTAAAGTCAATACTCTAATTCATTATAATCGCTATTGGCTGTGCGTGGCAAGTTATCCCTACGCATCTTCAATTCCTTAGTATCTTTGTCATCTAAGGCATCGTACCTAAAAGCATCTGCCCCGTGAGAAGCCCAATCATGTTTTGGCTTATTCCGGAATAACATTAATTTTGAATCCCATTCTCGTTGATAGTTCTTAAGACAGTCAAGAAGCCTAGCACATTTTTGAGCATCAAACCTAGATGTTTTCAACCGAGTACGTACTGCTTGGATACCATCATCGACCGATTGTTTGGTTTGAACTTCCCACTCCCAGCCAGGTTTTAATTCCCTAACTACTTCAAGTCTAGTTTGACCAGTGATAAAATCCCTATTCTTCCCATCATGGGGCCAAACATGTCGACCATAAGAGTACGGTTTCCGTTCAAGTTCTTTAATGAACCAATCGACACCTTTACCATTCGATTCTATATAATCTATGTAGTGCCAAATACCGTGGACTTTTTGACGGAATACAATCCCACACGAATCCCCAATACCAATATCCCAATGTGTATCGACAGGATATCTTGGATTCCATGGAACATAACCGATTTGATCACCGTCCCCATCTTCCATTTCACGTAGGGCTTCACCGTAGTACGATCCCCTAACGGCAGCATGGAAGGAGCATTCAAGTTCTTGCTCTATTTCTTCCGGTTCCATATCAGACATCATATCTTCTAATTCGTCTTGAGGAAGTACTCCGGTTTCTGATGCTTTATAAATAGCGGTGAACCAAGTTTCTGGTAAAGAGTCAGCTTTCTCAAGCCGTCTATAAAAATGATTCTGTCCTTTTGGTGTACCGATGAATATGGCCCAACCCTTACGATCTGCTAAAGCCGGTCTAACAATCTCACCCCAAATAACAGGATCACATTGAGCGTACTCATCAAGGACAGCACCATCTAGGTAAATACCACGAATTGAATCTGGGTTCTCTGCCCCGAGAAGCATGAACTTTATCTTGTCTGGTTTCTTGGCCCAACCGCCTGAAGAGTTCTTAATCCCTTCCCGTAGTATCTCGACCGACAATTCAGACTTATTTACTTTCACTCCTGGTATTTCTGAAGTGGAATCTACAATATATTCCCAGGCGATCATCTTCGCCTGTTTGTAGGTTGGGGCTATGTAGGCATATTGAGGATTATGTTTTTGATTAGCTATCCCCTTGTTAATCGTCTCATTGATAACTAGGAGAGTTTTACCAAACCTACGATGACAAACGAGAACATTGAATCGTTTTAATCGCGAATGGATGACCGCTTGTAATGGCCTTGGAATGTACCCAGTGGATACCTTCTTAATCTCTTTCTTTAATTCCCGGTTGTAGGGAAGTTCCATGCTAGAAATCTCTGGACCATTGTCCATCAATTCCTTATCCGCTGAATACTTCCCTAACCAAGACATTTACTATAGGTCTTTTAAAGCATCTTCTGTTTTAGCTTCTTCGATAAGTTCTTTGAGCTCCGCTATAGTAGTGATTTCTTCAAAGTCTACACCTAGATCTTCCGCTTCCAATTGAAGTTTCTTCTTAGGAGTTAAAGGTTTTGGTTGGATATCAACAACTACTTTTGGTCCTTCAACAACTACTTCTTCTTTTGCAACGGTAGCACCTAGTTCCATCTTAGCGTTAATTTTCGCTAACATTTCACCTTGTTCTTTAATAATAGCTTTAAGATCATCATTCTCAGACTTAAGTCCAGCTTCAGATTCTTTAGCCTTGTGGTCTTGGTATTCTTTATTATGTCTTAATGCTTTCTCTCTGAATTGTTCAGCAGCAGCTTTTTGACCTACTTTAATTTCATCTTGGATTTCTTTTGATAATGAAGTTACTGGTCTCCAATTACCATGATCATCTAGTACACGTTTACCTACTCCTGATTTCCCAGTTACATCTGTCATACTTGCTCCTTATTTAATGTGTAATTATTTATAATAAGTCTATGGGAGACTTAACGTCAACTTTCTCAGTAACCACAACATCTGGTGTAGTGGGTCCTTGTTTGATACCAGTGTCTACCACAATCTGTACTGGCATCACATTACCACCTTCGTGTTTAACTTTAGTACCGTACTTCTCAGGGTTGTCCATCTCAGCTAACCACTTCAACTTCTCAAAGATTAACTTCTCACCAGGAACTTCGTCCTTATATAGAGTACGCATTACCTTCTTACCGGTAGGCGTATCATCTTCATCCAATTCATCAGCATACATTCTATCCTGGATGATCGACCTGAATGAATCAGCTCTCTGCTTTCTAGCTTCTTTTACTGCACTTTCAAATTGGGGATATTGGATAATCCACTGAACGAATGTTCCACGTTTAACTTTAAAATGATCACATACAGTCTGCTCATCTGCGCCACCAGCGATCATATCAAGTACGTCTACCGCGATTCTCTCTAACTTTTTGTCTACGACTAATTGATTGTTGCTCATACCTTATTCCAATATAGGAACCCATTTACACTTTTGCAACCTAAAAGACCAAACCCTTTAGAACAAATGGAGCGAATACATAAAATTGCCTTACTAACTCCACTACATCTAACTCTCTGTGTCAATCAGATATCTTAAATTCTACATTGTCTGTGTTGGGGTAGGAACTACACACTAACTCTCTGTGTCAATCAGATATCTTAAATTCTACATTGTCTGTGTTGGGGTCGGCACTCCAACAAATAGACACGCAACTTTGGGGTGCCGGGTGCTTATATACGCGCGTTGAGATTAAGCATCCCCGTAGTGTTATCGCGCGCGCGTGTTGCCTACATTATCCCTCGTGTCATCGGGCGCGCGTATTGTGTCACTCATGTGTAGTTATCACGCGCGTGCGTGTATGTTCCACGTAGAACATGTGCCATCGCGCGTGTGTATAGTACGGGTACGTCGCATGGTACGTCATAACCTGCGCTTTATCTTACGTAGCTCCTGTTCCTTCTTATAAGTACGCCTGTACCTACGTGCATGTGATAGTTGTATACGCAATCCTTTATTAATATTCGTCAGATAGTAACGGTACAAGTGGTAGTTTAACCCCACCTCAACGCAAATGGCCCCATCAGTCCACCCTCTTATAATTAAATGTATAATTCGCGCCTTCAACTGG
This sequence comes from Bacteroidia bacterium, assembly GCA_017857855.1. Lineage (GTDB taxonomy): Bacteria > Bacteroidota > Bacteroidia > NS11-12g > UBA9320 > UBA9320. The sequence continues at coordinate 37,587 of JAFMCI010000016.1, forward strand.
GACTTCTTATTAGTCAAAGCCTTGTCCATACTCTTTAAAGAATCATACTTGATAATAAACTCCTCATTTACTCTATATATAAACATTTTTATTTTTATAACACCACATGTAAATATTACACAAGGCGTTGTAATACGCCCGATTATACGCTATACTACTTTCAGACAACACCTTAAAGGAGTTTAACATGTGGTTATGTTTTGAAAATATCAAACTTGTATGTGACGTCAGTGACAAGGTTATAAATAAGACAATTGAAGTAATCGAGAGAGATTACGACTATAAAGACCTTAACTTTGAAGATACGTGCGAGTTATTTGATAATGTACTATACGAGTACGGTTCCTTAATACTACTTGAAAAGACTAAATAAATAAATAAGGTAATAATGCCTTAATACCTAGGAAGTATAACAATGAAAACAATCGCAACAATCGCAACAATCGCACTACTTACGATCACAACTTCATCATTTGCAGCTTGTAAATTAACTTTAAGCCTTAAAAAAGAAGGTGCGAAGACCGCATATGCTGACGACGGTGTATCAGTATCGCAAAAGATACAAGACGCGCTAGCAGTTCAATGTACCATCACCAAACGGATAATGCCTAAATCTGAAGTAAACGCTATGAAGTTGGCCACCGCTAAAAAGAGATATGAGAAACTACTTAACGAGTCTAAATAATCAATGGGGGCGTGAGTCCCCTTTATTTTTACTTTAAAGGAACCACCAATATGAAAACAATGATATTACTTTTACTTATAACCACCAATATTTTTGCAGCATCCGCAAACCTGGACGCAGCATCAATACCTGATATTAAATTCAATACCAATTACATGTACGGTGATGGTG
>JAFMCI010000066.1 GCA_017857855.1 Bacteroidia bacterium
GCAATCTAATTATATCCAAATAGCATGCACGATATAATGGAGGATTTTGAACCAACAAAAAAGCGGAATAGTGAAACTAAGTTCAACTAAGCCGCTCCGATAGAAGCTTTGCCACTATTATCTAACCTTTAACTTACGAACTAGTCAAACCAAATAACATCTTAACTAGCTTTATAGATGCATTAGTAGATGTGCTGGTAATCTGCAGAAAGTAAGTCCCCGGAAAAAGGCTGCTACGTTAACAACACAGGGGTGGTAAAGATGGATATACAGAAAACGCGAATGAGTAATTACGGCAAATGATATAAAGCAAAGTCTTAAACAAAATAATAATCAATAGATTACATCTATAAGCTCATTACAGACTAAGGTTAACAAACATTCATAATATCATGCCCCCCTATAATAAATATTAATATTATTCGTTTGTTTGCATGACAGACAATTTAACCATGGCTATGAGGCAAAGGTTGTTTGTTTTTACATAAAAAAATGAATACATCAGCCATAAATTCAGGCATTTTAGATGCCACCTACAACCTTTTTTTCGAAGGAGAAATTCAAAATATTTCTATACAAGAGATTTCAAAAAAATCTGGAATATCGGCAGATGAAATCATATCGATATATCCTTCCTTAGATGACATTACAAGAACACTTGCAGAACGAAGCATAGTCACATTAAAAAAAGAAGGACTTGAATTAGCCAAAGGAAAAGGACTAGAGAAACTACGCCAACTAATTTCTCATGATATTTTATTCTTTTATAGAGTAGAGGTAGACAGAATTTTGCTCACCGAGCAAACAATGGAGGGGCATAAGTCTGCACTGCGTCTATTTGATGACTACTTCAATACAGAAATGCCGGAGATCTACTATGAATTTCTAAATAACAATCAAGAACTACTGCCTTCAAAGTACATAGACATTAATTTTTATGCTCATTTCATATCGCACAGTCTTAAGTTCTTCAATTATGTAACTTTAGAGCACTTTGAGACCACAAGCGAAGGAAGAAGAAATGCTACTGAACAAATAGTTGGGAGTCTCTTTGGACTAGATTATCTTGAAATGCCAAAATTTTAGATTGATTAGAAATGCCTACATCAAAAAGTTACAAAAAAAAAATACTTGAGACCACTCATCACATTGCTACAACTGAAGGAGATGTAAAATCTATCACCTTTAAAAAAATAGCAGCAGTTGCCGGAATTAAAGTAAAAGATATAGAAAATGAATACAGCAATATGGCAGATGTATTCTACGATACTGGGTGTATGCATATTGGACATCATGAAGCTAGGTCCAAAAAAATACTAAACCTAAGTGGAGAATATGCTATGGGAACAATGATCAAACACGACCTTGGATTGCTAATATACTACACCCGGGATTCAGCTAAGGAAAACCTAGATCCTGTAACAAAAAGAGTTCTAAACTTCGTTAAGAACTATATAGAAACTGTAATGCCTGAGTACTACTTCAAAATCCTAATAAAGTCACCGACTTTAATTCCGAACAAAAACCTCAATGCTAAGCTCTATGCTAGTTTCATAATACACAGTATGTTCTTTTATACAAAAGAAGAAGTTATTAGCCTTGAACCCAACAGTAAGGAATTAACGAAAATTACTCAAAAATTAATTGTCAGTTTATTCTCTGGCTCTAAAGAAGAGATGAAAATTGAGCAAGACTAATTCGTAATTCATTTAATCAAAGTATAAACCTTTTCCTTAAAGACTAATAAAAATATACTAAGCCTCTTCTTCGGAAGGGTTTTAAGCTTCCACTAAACTAGGACTGTTAAGAAGTATAAAAAAGTAATAAGATTTTTGGCGTTTTGTTAAGATGATGTGTTTGATTAGAATTAAGATAGCAACCTTACGAAACGAATAAACTACTCGCGCACGCGAATAGTATCTTTATTTCAATATCTTAGGTGTAAAAAATAGTCTATCTGTTTCCTGTCTAAAACAAAAAATATTTAATAAACTGATATACAATCAATTACATGGCTTGATATTGCTAGAAGCTTTGCTGCTATTGTCTAACATTTAGACAAACCAAAATTAATTGATTCGATAAATCGCATAGAGGTATGATTAATGAAGCAAAGCACTTCTCGATTTCTATATTTATTACGTTAATGCAATTATCCCTGTTAAGTCTTGAGCCAACCAATTATGCAATCCTAGGCTATGAGGCAAGCAAAAAAATGAAACAAAAAAAATAGGCGCAATCAAAGATTACGCCTATACATCGCAAGAATTGACCTAACAGGATTCCTGAACTGATCAATTAATATCTTTCGTTATTCAAACACTATTCTTGAGTGAGAAACTAAATTTTCGTTACGTACTGAAATAATATAAACACCCGTTGGGAAATTAATTTTGTCAATTTTTACCATTTTATTCAATTGTGGATTTTCCACCATTTGCGTATGTATTACTTTTCCAGACAAGTCGGTAATATTAATTTCTGCTTTGCTATTAGACGCAAAATTGAACTGAACATAGGCATAATCGTTTGCTGGATTAGGATATACATTAAAAGGTGCTGGATCGTTTAATACAGCTTTTCGTATACTTGCAATGCCTCCTTCCACATCTTCTCCTTTGGAATTCATAACCTGACCATTTGAGGCATCAATAAGCATAACAATTGCTCTTAGACGTGTATCTTTAAAATTAGCGGGAACTGTATAAGATGGAAAGCTATAACTATAGGTACTATCTGTAAACAGGTCGTTTGGTAAACTTGAAAATGATCCAGAGTACGAAGGAATTATCTTTCTAGCTACGTTTCGGTAATACATTAAACTGGCAGGAACCATTTCTGGTAAATTAGAAAAGTCCAACGTAGAAGACTTCATATCTCTTCCGGCTTGTCCACCTACTGCATCCGGTGAATAGAAATTACGCTGACGGTAGTTATCATCTGTAGCATCATGAACACTATCTTCTGTTATTACCAGCGCCAGATTAAAGTTTTTAGCGTCGGCAGCAAATTTCACATCACAAGAAACTTCCAGTTTTCGGGTAATAGGGTCGTAAACAGGTTTTACTTCCATATCTGCATATCCAAAATCTTCTATTAAATCACTATACAATGAAGAAAAATCACTCAAATAACTTGACGCCACTTTTCTGTCAACTAAAACATTTGGCCAAACAACAGCATTTAAATTTTTGTTATCAAAGCAAGAATCTGCATAAGATAAATATCTCATTGGATCTTGTGCTGTTGCATCTGCGCTGGTGTTCCCGTGTATGCTGATTATTTCGACACCCGCCATGTCATCTGATAACATTAGCTTATCTAATTCTACTATTCCTCTAGGACAATAGCCTCCATATGTTGGAGAGCAGATGGTAAGATCTTCATAAACGATCTTTTTTGATGGTGTGAATGCTCCAGACTGAGTCGTGGTAGTAATCGAGTTATTTTCAGCAAGTTCATCCTTGTCTGCAACTACTTCTACAGTTATAGTGCTAGATTGACTCGCAGCTAAGGTTAAAGGTGTTCCGTGTAAAAAAGTGTACGATTCATCGGGATCTAGGTTTATTTGAAAGGTCTGTGATTTGAATCCTGAACCATCATCCCATCTAATATCAAAAGAAGATATAGGGTTTAATCCAAGATTGGTAACTACTCCTGTAATATTAACATTTCCAGGACCATGTATACTTGGGATAGTTAGTAAGGACAACTCCATGTCAATATCATGACTATACTCAATTCTGATGTCATCAAGAACTAAGGCCATTTTATCTGTACAGTTATGATGTCTAAACATTATATAAACCGTTTCTTGGCCAACCATATTAGAAATATCTATGTTTTCTTTAAAAAGCGTATAACCTGCAGCTAATGTATCTTCAAAAACAGGGGTCCCAGGGGTCTCAGATGTAGATACATAAACAGAGTACGTTTCCTCATAGTATTCGCCTCCAAATCCCAGAGAAAATGCATTCCACCTGAGTCTAACATCACTCGTAACTCCAGATAAATCTATTGGTCCTATGATTAATAAGTTATCCGGTTTAAGGGACTTGCCCGCAGTTGTTCCATCTGGAACCCAAGATTCTGATACTATGACATTGCCAAAGGTGAAATTTGGATCAATATTTTTTGAATCATCGGTTAACCAACCATATTTGTCACCGTCTTGATCTACTGATTTGAATTTGGTAGGTAGATTAGGCGGTGTTAATGCATCAAAATTCTCAAAGAAAATTTGTTGCGCATTCAGTTGAATAGTGCAAAGTGAAAAACATGCGAGGATTACGATAAATAATTTTTTCATGATTTAATTGGTATTTCTAGTTAAATGTTACAGTTAGATTATTTCTCAAAATTATCTTGAATTATTTAGCTGTAAGAGTAGAGTTATCTAAAGGCAAGTGCGTTTATCTAGCGGTAAAAAGCGTACCGTCTGCCTCCGTTCAATCTTAGTAAAATTAAAAAATATAAGTTTTAAAAATAGGAAATCATTTAGTTACGAATGTTTTATGAACTCAATCTGACGTAGATAAGTCCTTCAGAATTTGAGCTAAAATAAGCGCCGACTTTTGGTGGATTTCATAAGCTGAAACCACGAGGTCAGTTAAGCGCTCATAATTATTTATTTTTAAGTTGTTTTCTATTTCAATGAGTTTGTTTTTCAAAGTTACAATGCCCATAAAATCGGTTTGCGGTTTAAGCGAGTGTGCATTGATTCCCAGATCTGACCAATTCTGAGCATCCAAATTTTTCTTCATTCGCTCTAGAATATCGGGAGCCGTGGCAAGATACATACTTATGTATCTTTTAATTTTGCTTTGATTTCCTCCTGTAAATTTCTCCAAAAAACTTAAATTAACTAATCTATCCATTTTGAGTTTTAAGTAGCCAGTACATTTTTTGAATTAATTTGTGTGAATCGAATGGTTTACCAATAAACTCGTTCATACCTGCGTTGTAACAATTTTCTATTTCTTCATTTAACACATTAGCTGTCATTGCTATAACAGGAATTTTTCGTTTGTCGGTGTCTAGAGCTCTAATAGCTTTAGTTGCATCAAAACCATTCATAACAGGCATTTGAACATCCATTAATACGATATCAAAATGGTGTTGCTTAACTAGTTCCAATGCTATTAATCCATTTTTGGCAGTGATAATACTTACGCCAGCGATAATATCTTTTAATTCATCTTGAACGACAACTGCATTAAACGCATTATCTTCTACAACCAAAACAGATAATCCCTCTAGTTCTGAAGCCATATTTATGGAATTTTCTTGAGATATCCCGCTATCAAGGTCATCGGAGGTTTTATAAATAGTATAAGGTATGGTGAAATGGAATTTACTTCCTACTCCTTTTTCACTTTCTACCCAAATATCACCTTTTTGAAGATTAACAAGTTTTTTAGAAATACTGAGCCCCAAACCAGTTCCACCAAACCTATGACTCGTATCAGAATATGCTTGTTCAAATGAATTAAATATTCTCTCAATATTCCCATCTTCAATACCAATACCCGTGTCTATAATCGTAAACATTGCTTTTAAAACATCTTTTTCATTTTCTACTTCGATTACTTTAAGGACAGTTGTAACAGAGCCTTGTTCGGTAAATTTAATCGCATTGCTTACCAAATTAATGATTATTTGTCGCAATCGATTGGGGTCTCCCATTAAGAGCGGTATATTTTCTGGGACTATCGTTTTTAACTCCAACCCTTTTTCTTCGCTTTTGAATTGCATCAATACGTGCACATTTCTTATCAACTCATTCAGAGAAAAAGGGATACGTTCTAATTCGATTTTATCTGATTCTATTTTGGATATATCTAAGATATCATTAATGATAATCAATAATGATGCTGAGGATTTTTTAATTGCATCCAAATATGCTATTTGTGCTTTTTGGGGATTCCTGCGAAGTAAAATATCAGTCATTCCTTTGATGGCATTCATGGGTGTTCTAATTTCATGACTCATATTTGCTAAAAATTGTTGTTTTGCCTTCTCAGAAGTTTTTGCCCGCTCTTTCTCTGCTTCGATTAGCAGGTTCTTTTCTTCGAGTGCTAGTTGAGTTTTACGCATAAATCGCACGCGATAAAAAAGAGCGATAACCAAGGTAAAGGCCATAATCGCGAAGGCGATGAAAATATTTCGGTTGCTTTTTTCGGTATTCAGTTTTTCTGTATATTCTAATTTATTTTTTAAGCTTTCATTCGTAAAGTTACTTTCTAATTCTAATCGCGTCACCTCCTGAACATTTCTAAATTTCCAAAGCGTATCTTTAATACTAATGAATTTTTGGTACGCTTCAAATGCTTTTTTATAATTACCCAAATCTGACCATGCTAAATATAAAATTTCATACTTGCGTTTTGATTCATTTAATTGTACGTTAGGATTTAGTAGCCCTTTTTCTGCCACTTTTATGGCCAAACCCATCTGTTTTAAGCCTAAATAGGCAGTCGCTAGTTCAGAATAATAGAACTCATTTCCAGCTGAAAAATTATCAGCATAGTATGATCTCATTCGAAGTAATTCTTCCAGCGCTTTTGTATATTGTTTTTGCATGTTATAAACGCCTGCCTTATCTGTCAACGCTTTTTTTAGACATTCGTCACATTCTTTATACGTCTTTGATCCTGGCGATAAAATGTAGATAGAAGAATCTATATACCTTAATGCTTTTTGTGGATTTTCTAAGCGTAAATAAAGTCTAGAAATGCCCATGTAGAGTCTTCCTATTGTTAATGAGTCATTTGCTCTTTTTGCCCAATGAAGAGATTTTTCGAAATAACTTTGAGCCTCATTATAATTACCAATATCACTGTGGATGGTTCCTAAATCTTCATACGCTACACCTAAAGCCCTATTGTTTCGTATCTTTTTGGCCAGTTCCACTAAATTAGTAAGGTGTTTTATGGCTTCAGGATATTTTGATTTCATTACGAAATAATATCCTATAATCGATTCTGCTTCCATTCGTTCGTTTACTTTATTAATACGATTAGCAATGTTAAAACGCATCTTGTCAAGCGTAAACTCTTTAGTTCGTATGTTTTCAAGAGGACATGGAATTAGAATCTTTAGATAGAAAAATAATTTTAACTGTGTCACATAGTCTTTATGATCTACGGCTAAATCTATAGCTCTAAGAGCTGTGGCACAAGCCCTTTCGGGATACACAACGTTTTCATAGTTTGTCTTAAATAGAAAAACCCGGGTCAGATAGGACTCATTGTTTGTTTGTACGGCTAACTTCGTAACGTCATCCAATTCCGCATACCATAAATCGTGCGCATCAGAGTGTACATATAGAGAGGTAGTAACGTTATTATATACTAAATCGTAAAAAGCCTCTAGTCTTTCCTTAGGACTGGATGTTTTATTTTTCCAAGCGTTAAAGAGCGTGTTATGATTTGCATTCTCCGCTACTAAGCCTAATGGGGCAAAATGGATAAGAAGATAAATGATAATCAGTATTACTCGATTCATTATAATTTTAAATGATTTGAATTTGATTTTGTGACATTTCAGTCGTCTAAATTAATATAGATTAAACAAATTGACGGTGTTAGTTATCGAGCGGTAATCTAATTATCACATGGTAGTCTAAAGTCCCATTTGATTTTTTGGTATATCTTAGCCGTGATTTAAACATAAACTAACAATTTGTAGTAACCCATTTGAAAAAGAACATTACGTGTTTAATTATTGATGACAATGAGTTTATAGCGAAAACGCTATATGATCAGCTTCAAGAAAATCATTCCAACATTGATGTCACAGGTATTGCTAAAAACGGCAAGGAAGGGTTAGAACTCATCGCAGAGTTAAAACCAGATTTAATTTTTCTGGATATTGAAATGCCTGACATGACCGGATTTGAAATGCTAAGCAAACTGTCAATTATTAATTTTGAAACTATTTTTATTACCTCTCATACCCATTATGCCATAAAAGCATTCAGATTTAATGCGCTAGATTATTTAGCGAAACCCGTTGACAAAGATGAATTGACAAGCGCATTAGGAAAGTTCTATTTTAACCAAAAAACAAAGAATCACGATAAAATTCAAAATGCCTTAGCTAATATAAAAGCTGAACATGTGTCGGATCAAACATTGTTTTTACAAACACAAACCGGAATGCTACGTTTGCCTCTTAAACAAATCATAAAAATTGAAGGGAATAGAAACTATAGTAATATTTGGCTTGTAGATAACACCAAAATAGTATCTGCGAAAACATTGAGCTATTTTGAAGATATACTCTTAGATAAAAATTTCTTGAGATGCCACCGTTCTTATTTAGTGAATGGTTTCTTTATACATAGCATCTCAAAAAATAATTTAATAGTCTTAAAAAACGAGGATAAAGTACCCATTTCTAGAAGAAAAATAACTTTAGTCAAAAGTTGGTTAATCGGAGATTTAGTTGTTTGAACTTAAAAAAATAGAACT
>JAFMCI010000017.1 GCA_017857855.1 Bacteroidia bacterium
CCATCCCAGCCAAATGTTAGGTAATAATCTTTCTTTTTCCAAACATAATGATGTATTTGATAATATAAAGCACCCATCCAATGCCTATTATCAAATTCACCGTAGGTTATGTCTCTATTGTATTCCGAGCTATCATAAAGACCGAATAAGACAAGACTATCATCACTATTCATTTGAATAGCTCCAAAATACATGTATCTGCCACTGTCAAGTAATAAGTTCCAAGTAAAAATTCTGAACCTATTGTCATCTGGACGTAACGCAGATACGGTTTTTAGTGAGTTAAAGTCATAATCAAATGAATTAGGCACTTTGAGTGCTTCTTTGAGGGTTTGCACAAAATAAAAGCAACTTGTAATACGCTCTGCCTTATCTGTGCCATTTATAATATTATTACTTAAGCCTTCAAGTTGAATCTCAAAGTTACGAATACTATCAACGTATAAAGAATCCATTTCTGCATTCAAATGACGCTGAGCATTTGCACCATAACACCAAAAAATTACGGAAAAAATAAAACCTATACGCATAAATTGTGTAACGGCTTTACATTGATTTTCGTGCCCTTTTGATTGATCAATACTATATATTTTTTATAACCATGGCGCTGGCTCCGCCTCCACCATTACAAATCGCTGCCGCTCCTATTGTTCCTTCATTCTGTTTTAGTACATTGATAAGGGTAACCAAGATACGTGCTCCAGAAGCTCCTAATGGATGCCCTAGTGCAACGGCTCCACCATTCACGTTTACTTTGGATGGGTCCAATTCAAGAATTTTATTATTAACCAATGCAACAACTGAGAATGCTTCATTTAATTCAAATGCATCTACATCAGCTAGACTACATCCTGCTCTTTCTAATGCTATAGGCAATGCTTTGGCTGGTGCTGTTGTAAAGAATTCTGGTTCATGTGCAGCATCAGCAAAGGACAATACCTCAGCAATAGGCGTTAAACCAAGCTCATTCATTTTTTCTTCACTTACCAATATTATACAAGCAGCACCGTCATTTATGGTACTTGCGTTAGCTGCAGTTACGGTGCCATCACTTCCAAACGCTGGTCTTAGTGAAGGAATTTTATCGAACATGACGTTGGTGTATTCCTCATCATCATACATAAGAATTGGATCACCTTTACGTTGTGGAATTGGAACGGGAATTATTTCATCTTTAAACTTACCCATTTCAACTGACGCAGCCGTTTTTTTATATGAATTTATAGCGTACTCATCTTGTTCTTCTCTGCTAATGTTATGAATTTTTGCGGTATTATCAGCCGCAGATCCCATCATATAATCATTGTATACGTCCCTCAAACCATCATGTGCCAAACCATCTATAGCCGTAAAATTACCATATTTATACCCTGCTCTTGAGCCTGGCAAGTAATGTGGTACTTGACTCATATTTTCCATACCACCAGCTACCACAATGTGGTTATGCCCAAGCATAATAGAAGAAGCTCCAAGTGATACCGATTTCATACCACTTGCACACACTTTATTGATAGTAGTACAAGGTGTTGTATTAGGTAGTCCCGCAAAAATAGCTGCTTGCCGAGCTGGCGCTTGTCCAATTCCTGCTTGAAGTACGTTACCAAAAAAGACCTCATCTACATCATTAGGTTTAACTCCAGATTTTTCTAAGGCTCCTTCTATAGCAATTGCGCCCAACTTAGGTGCGCTTATTCCGCTTAACTTACCATTAAAACTACCCATTGGGGTACGAACTGCTGCTACTATGTATACTCGTTTCATTCTGCACGAAAATAGACTTTTGAAGTCATATCCCCATGTATGTCAATTAAAACAATTGTTGTTTAAATCCTATGCGAAGCCCCGTAGCGTATTGATTTTGAGAGATTGGAGAGGGCTTTTTTAGGGTGGAATTTAAAGTGTATTTAAATTGTGGGTTGATAAATAATTCCAGACGCTCACCTACATATTGACTAAGGGTAATACCTACCTCACTACCTATTCCAAATTTAGTAAAGATTTCTTCTTTTCTATTAAGCCAATAATAGTAATCTGTCTCAAAATCATAAACCAACGCATTTACGTGGTCCATTTTTTGAAAGTTTAAACCTAAATCCATAGTTAATCTTGACTTTTCAAAAGACCTTAGATTAATATTTAATCCTACCGGAATTTCTATAAATGAATAACTATTGGTGTAAGGGATATTGTTCTCTCTATTTTGCGGATCGAAACGCTCATAGAGTGGGCACGTCCCCATAAATTTTGCCGTTTCATAATTCGGATTTTTGAGATCAGCTGTCCTCACCAATATTTGTTCGCCATAGTTAGCATAATGCAATCCTGAAAAAACACTAATCTTATCGTTTAGTATTCTCCCTACGTCAATACCTATGGTATAAGAAGTAATAGGCTTATCTGTTTGATTACGTGAAGTTTCAGTAAGACCAAAGGTATAAACATGCTCATCATCTTGAGCCATACCCGCTACCTGAGATGCATCATAACTAAAGGTTCTATAATTGAGTGTAGGTGTAAAGCTAATACCGACATACCATTTACCTTCTTTAGGTAACATATCTGGATTTATCAGATAGTCACTCTCTATCTTGGCATAATATTTTTGTAACTGCTTACTTTGAATCAAGGAGCTAATATTCACATTGTCAATTAAAGTAAGGTTAAACAATTCCTTAGCATAAGTAGAATTTGCTTTTACTTCTATATTGTCAGCAGGCTGTAATGTAGTTCTTTTAGCGGGCAAAGCAGATATAACTTGTTTTTTAAGATTGTCAATCAGGCTTGAACTTTGGTCTAGAAGAGAAGGTCCTACAAGATTCGGTTTAGGCATTATAACCGTTTGCGACTTTTTCAGTTCTTTAGCGGCATTCTCTGTATGCCATAGTTTACCAATATGAAAATCAAAATCACGGAATGATTTACCTGTTACTAAGCTGTAAGTTTGAAAGAATAACAAAGCAATACCAAGCATTACTGCTGGCACTACAGCCCAATAAACCAACTTTGACTTACCGTTTACTATTTTTTTGATATTACTTAGACCGACAAACACACTTATTATTGGCTACGAAAATAGAAGAATATGTCATTATTGATCCAGAGTTAAAAATGGTTTTACGGAAAAATGAGAATCCGAACCCTTTTAAATCAAGGTTGAAGTCTTTTTATACTCCAACTATTATTCTCAAAACAATAAAGAATGCGGTCATGCAACCGATTTTCTCTTCCCTGCCAAAATTCAATTTCTACAGGTTTTATCTCATATCCTCCCCAGTGATTTGGCTTAGGAATTACTTCATTTTTGAACTTTTGAAGGTAGAAATCTAACTTAGCATCCAAATCTTCTCGGGATGCTATCTCGCTGCTCTGCTCAGAAACCCAAGCTCCTATTTGGCTTCCTTTAGGTCTTGAATCAAAATATTCGCTGGATTCTTGTTCACTTATTTTAGATGCTTTTCCTCTAACAATAACTTGTCTCTCTTGGGCAATCCACGGAAATAGAATCGTACAATTTACATTTTTTTCAAGCTGAATGCCTTTGTGACTGCTGTAGTTGGTAAAGAAGACAAAATGACTTTCTCTCAAATCTTTAAGCAGCACAACTCTAGAATCTACCGCATTATTATGAACCGTAGAAAGCACCATAGCATTCGCCTCTGCAATTAGAGGCTCTGCAACTGCCGCTGCAAACCACTCTTCAAATAAGGTAAAAGGTTGAGAAGGTAAATTCGCTTCAAGTAAAGCGTCCTTTGTGTAATTTTTTCGAAGGTCTTTCACTAGCGTCTGAATGGCATTTTTGCAGGTCTGCCTCCCCCATTATTCATCATCTTCATCATTTTGCGCATTTCATCAAACTGCTTAATCAGTTTATTTACTTCGGTAACAGAGGTGCCACTACCCTTTGCAATGCGTGTTTTTCTACTGCCGTCTAATGTCTCAGGATTTTGTCTTTCATACGAAGTCATACTTTGTATAATAGCTTCAATACCTTTAAAACTATCATCATCTATATCAATATCTTTAATCGCCTTTCCTACACCTGGTATCATCGCCATAAGATCTTTGATATTCCCCATCTTTTTTATTTGATTCAACTGCTTCAAAAAATCCTCAAAATCAAATTGATTTTTTCGCATTTTCTTTTGAAGCTTAGCTGCTTCCTCCGCATCAAATGTATTCTGTGCTCGTTCTACAAATGAAACGATATCACCCATACCCAGAATTCGACTCGCCATTCTGTCTGGATAGAAAACATCTAATGCATCTAATTTTTCACCTGTACTTACAAATTTGATGGGCTTATTTACAATAGATTTAATAGAAATGGCGGCACCACCTCTAGTGTCACCATCCATTTTAGTTAAAACTACTCCGTCAAAATCCAACTTATCATTGAATGCTTTTGCAGTATTAACAGCATCTTGACCCGTCATGGCATCCACCACAAAAAGTATTTCTTGTGGTTTTAGCTCAGATTTAAGATTACTTATTTCTGTCATCATTGCCTCATCTATACTTAAACGACCAGCAGTGTCAATAATAACCACATTGTGCTGATTCGCTTTAGCATGCTTAATCGCATCTTGAGCAATACTTACTGGATTTTTATTTTCTTCGTTCGCAAATACACTTACCCCGACTTGCTCACCTAATACTTTGATTTGATTTATAGCTGCAGGTCTGTATACATCGCAAGCTACCAATAATGGATTTTTGCCCTTTGATTTAAGGTGACTAGCCAACTTTCCCGAAAAAGTAGTTTTTCCCGAACCTTGTAATCCAGCAATTAATATGATAGCTGGACTGCCTGTTAAGTTGATAGGTTTAGACTCTCCACCCAAAAGCAGCACAAGTTCATCATTTACAATTTTTGTTAATAGTTGGCCAGGCGCTACGCTTGTTAATACATCTGCTCCTATCGCCTTATCTTTTACTGTATTGGTAAAATCTTTGGCTATTTTGAAACTAACGTCAGCATCTACTAAGGCACGTCTGATCTCTTTTACCGTTTCGGCTATATTTAGCTCAGTAAGTTTTGAATGACCTTTCAGGGTTTGAAATGCTTTGTCTAGACGGGATGATAAATTTTCGAACATGCTTTATTAAAGTGTGGCGCAAATTTACCTAAAAAAGAACTTGGACAGAATATAACATTCAAATTGTTCCTGTTTTGGATTTAGTATCCCAATTCTTCTCACTTTTTAAATGATTAAAGTCCTTGATTTATAATATTTTTGCCTTTAGAAATAATGAAATATTTAGTCTTTTTATCCGTAATCTTTATTGCCGCATGTACATCTAAGTCTGACCGCCTCAAAGAAGCTGAAGCTTTTTATGCACTTGCTTTAGAAAACAAAGATCCTTCTTTGGCTCGAGTGGCGCTATGCCAGATCATGCTCATTGATTCTAATATCCCCGCATACCAAGACTCCTTAGCAAGACTCTACATTGCGTCAAGCAACTTTGAAACAGGTTTGAGATACGCCGAAAAAGTATGTAAGAATGGCCCTTGTGAGAACATCCTAAAAGAAAATATGGCAGCAGCCTATCAACAACTTGGCAAGAATGATGAAGCCGAGAAATTAATTCAAGGTTTAATCGCTGACACAAAAGAAAATAAATACTTGTTCCAACAATTACTGATTTATTTTAACGCTGGAAAGACTACCTCGTTTGACAGTTTAAGTAGTGCTATGCTTCAACAAATAGAAACCGATTCGAGTATGGCTAAAACTATCGTACCCATAGTAGCTCCATCGTCTGGCGGAGATCAGATGGTTCCTATTAAAGCAGCAGTTTATTTTCTAATTGGAAATAATGCACTGAATACTACACGTGACATTAATAAAGGAGTAGAATACATGCAGCGTAGTTTAAAAGAATTCGCTCCCTTTGAAATGCCTCGCTATGTTTTACAACAAGTAGAACAATTAATGGCCCAGCAAGGGCGCTAAGCCAGTTATTTCTTTTGCCAAATAACTTCTTGTTTGCCGTCTAAGCGAAGGTACTCTCTGCTGAGTACAAATAAATAATCACTTAGTCTATTCAGAAATCGTATGTGAATGAGATATTCATCATTTTCGAGCGTCACCACTCTTCGCTCGGCACGACGGCAGATACATCGGGCTAAGTGGGTATGAGCACTTAACACATTACCTCCGGGTAATATAAAGTTTTTGAGTCTGGGCAATCCTTCGTTTAAGCGATCTATCTCTTTCTCAATTAGTAAAATATCCTCTTCTGAAACAGTTGGTAATTCAAAATCCAGATTCCCTTCCGAAGCTAAGACACTTCCTATATTGAATAATTTGTGTTGTATGTCTTGCAAAAAGTCCACATAAACGGTATCTTCCCCTGCAACTATACCAATTGCTGAGTTCAACTCATCAACAGTGCCGTAAGCTTCGATTTGTGCATTATCTTTACTTACTCGTGTTCCTCCCACTAAAGATGTTTGTCCTTTATCCCCTGTTTTGGTATAAATCTTCACTATGTTTTCTTATTTTAATTTAGATAACACTTAACTGGCTTGCAAGTTTGCCATCACGCATACGAATTGTTCTTTTTGCATATTGCGCAATATCTTCTTCGTGTGTAACCATAACTACTGTATTGCCTTCATCATGTATTGCTTGAAATAAGTGCATGATTTCAGCACTACTTTTACTATCCAAATTTCCCGTCGGCTCATCTGCTAAAACGATACTTGGATTGTTTATTAATGCTCGAGCTATGGCCACACGTTGACGTTGTCCGCCACTTAATTCATTTGGTTTATGGTCACCTCTATCGCCAAGTCCCACTTTTTCAAGGACAGCTTGCGCTCTTTCTAGTCGTTCTTTTTTGGCTACGCCGGCATACACAAGCGGCAATGCAACATTTTCCAATGCTGAAGTTCGTGGCAATAAATTAAATGACTGAAATACAAATCCTATTTCCACGTTTCTCACATTGGCTAATTCGTCGTCAGTCATCCCGCTCACATCTTGTCCGTTTAATAAATAGATACCAGAAGTGGGAGAATCCAAACAACCAATTACATTCATAAGCGTGGATTTCCCAGAACCAGACGGTCCCATTAATGCAACATACTCTCCCTTTTCGATATTACACTCTAATCCGTTTAAGGCATTAATAGTGGTGGTACCCATTTGATATTTTTTGAAGATATTCTGTAACTCTATAAGCGCCATTATTTTGTGATTACTTTAGGAACTTTAAAATAATCAGAATCAGCAGATGGTGCATTTTTTAACGCATCATTTTTAGTCATGCCTACCTCAGCCAAATCTTCTCTTAGTATATTTTGTTCGTTATTTAAATAGATTAAAGGTTCAACACCCTCTGTATTTACTTCACGAAGTTTATCACAAAAGACAATAATGCGACCTAAATCTGCTTTTATTGCTTCTTTATCTTCCACATTAAATTCTAAACGGGAAAGGTGCGCCAAATCAGCTATTTTTTTATCATCTATTATCATAAACCATTCATTTCTTTAAACTTTGCTTCAATAATACCATACACTTGCTCGGCAAGTACTAATTCATCTCCCGATTTTAGATTTTCGGTAGGAATAGGTCGATGAATATGCATTCTCATGCGTCCTGGTGTACCGGCAGGTATCCATTCACCACAAGGGAGTCTTTTCCAATTATCTGGCAAGGTAACCGGAACGACCTCAATACCATGCTCTATGGCCATTTTAAATGGTCCTAGTTTAAAATCTCTCATTTTGGGCACTTGTGGGCCAATGCCTCCTTCAGGAAAATTAAGCAGGCTAATTCCTGATTTTAATTTTTTGTTCGCCAAATAATAGGCGCGTTTTGCTCCTTCTTTAGAAGATCTATCCACTGGCATATCTAGCGTTCTAAAGAAAATGCCAAATAAAGGTATTCGCGATAATTCCTTTTTAGCCATAAAACTAAAAAAATAAGGCATTTGCGTATTTACCGAGACAATGTCAAAATAGGAGAAATGATTTGGCGTAAAAATATACGTTTTATCCAATTTCAATTCTTCATCCTTGGTTGTTTTGCCATAGAGCCCTGTTACAGCCATTAGCATTCTTCCCCAAAATCTACGCAATTTGTGGGCTTGTGGATACCATTTTGGCTTGGACAATAACACCACAAACAAGGGATATAGCACTAAGAATATCAGGATAAACCATATAAAAAAATAGATAGACCAAATATATCGAGGCAGCTTGCTTATCACCCTTTAAGGTATTCTGAAAGTTTATGTACTTGTACATTTAAAAAATCAGCGAGAAGTTTTTCTGCCATCATTTTCATCATAAAATTCAGATCAGCATTAATAATCGCTTCTACTTCTGAGGTGTTTTCATCTACGAAAACTATATTCCATTGTATGTCAAATTTAAACGGCACCTTATTTTGCGGTACCATTACTATTTTAGTTGGGCTAGTTCTTTCCGTTATGGCGAGCTCTACAACTCCTATTCCTTCAATATCTAGTTTAGCTGTATCGGTTGTCGCCTCAAATGACCGAACCTTACTTGGCATAAGCACCTGGTAATTTGCGGGCACAGACAAGTAGTCAAATACTTCGATACTTGCCTTACTTATCGTGGATTTATTACTTTTTATTTCTACCATTTTTATTGTTTATACATCATATTGGTTCCTATAAAAGCCGCCATTAGAATTGAAATAATTAATCCTGACACTAAGCTACTACCTATACTAATCATGACGTAACCCATAGGCTTATATTGGGCAGCTATTTGTTGTTTAACCGTTATGAGCTCCATTGGTTTATCTGCAGGCTTTATGTTCTTATCTTGCTCCACTTTAAGTGTTGCTTGCTCAAATGATTCATTCACTTTAGCCTGATAAAAAGAGCCATCCGGAGCATACAATGCAAGAAATGCTATAATCATAACGCCAGCACGTACAATTGAAATCAACAAACCACTAAGTAGGGTTCTAGCAAGGCTTATTTGTCCACCCAGTAACTTTTTAGTAAGAATTAAACCTGCTCCTACACAAATTACTAGAACCGCTAGTTTACTTATATACATAGCAGCAGCATTGGAGTCAACACTTCTAAAAAACAGAAATTCCAGCAATGCACACAGTAGCCCTGCCAGAATTCCAAAAATCCAAATTGATTTCTGCATTATTTAAGTAAAACCTTAACCTTCGTTGCTATCTCTTCTTGTAAATTCATCAAAATCGTACTCCGGCATTAAATCACTCTTAACGTAATTTACCGTTTCTGTAAATGCTTCGTTGAATTTATTAAAATCTTCTTTGTATAAGAATATTTTGTGCTTCACATACCCACCATCTTCAAATTTACGTGTACTTTCTGTGATGGTAATATAATACTCTTCCCCTCGCGTTGCTTTTACATCAAAAAAATACGTACGCTTTCCCGCTCTTACCTTCTTAGAGAATACTTCTTCTCTGTCAAAATTTGACTCCGCCATTGTTATTATTCTGTACCTTAAGAGTACAAATGACGTAAATTTTTAGATTATTTTAACTATTTTTTTATTTTACACCTCGGTTGAATTCACTATTTGCTTTTCAAACAAAGCAGCGTATACTCCATTTTTAAGCAATAAAAATTCATGGTTACCTTGTTCTACAACCCTTCCTTGATCTAAAAAAATGATTTCACCGCAATCCTGAATAGAAGATATTCTATGACTAATATTAATAAACGTTTGCTCTTTCCCCCATTTTTTCAAGCCGTTTTTTATACTTACCTCTGTTTTGGTGTCTACCGCCGAAAGACCATCGTCTATGAGTAGAACAGTTGGATTTTTAACCAATGCCCGTGCAATCGCGGTTCTCTGTTTTTGACCACCACTTAAGGTGATTCCTCTCTCTCCCAAGATAGTCTCTAATCCATTGGGGAAGCCCTTTATTTCTTCTGTTAAACTAGCCGTATCCACTGCTAGTTCCAAATTAGAAGCCTGCTCTGGAGAAGTAATACCAAACAAAATATTGGCTTTTAGTGAATCTGAGAAAAGGAAGATATCTTGAGCAACATATGCAAACATCGTTTTTAGACTCTTTCTACTGTAATCCTTCAAACTAGTGCCGTCTAATCTAATTTCTCCTTCTGTAGGCTCATATACACCCATCAATAATTTTGCGATAGTGCTTTTGCCACTTCCGGTAGTTCCTATGATTCCAAACTTCGTGTTTGCTTCAACTTTAAAAGATACATGACGAAGCACCCATTCATCTGATTCAGCATACCGAAATGACACATTATCAAAAACAATATTTTTCTCCAATTTGGCAATGGTTTTTGTACCTAAATCCTCATCAGCGGGTATATTTAAAAATTCTTCGATACGGGACTGAGATGCCGCTCCTTGTTGCACTAATGACGTTACGTAACCAAGACTGGCTACTGGCCAGGTTAACATATTAACATATAATATATACTCCACAATATTACCTAAGCTAAACCGCCCATCCACCACTGCATTGCCTCCCACATAAATGGTAATTAAAACACTTAAACCAACAAGACCCATAACGGCAGGCATAAAAACACCATTAATTCTTACTAAGGCCATGTTATCGTCCCTATAACCCTCATTTAAAGTATCAAAATCTCTAGCAAAATCATTTTCTCTGCCGTAGGATTTTACTACCGCTATCCCCGCAAACGTTTCTTGGGTGTACGAAGTAATTATGGATAGTTTTTTTTGAATTATGTCACTTTTTTTATTGATCGAATCGCTAACTAGATAGATGGTTATAACCAATATTGGAAGTGGGATCAACACCCATAACGTAATAGTTGCATTTACTGAAAACATAAGCCCTACGACCATGAGAATCATAAAGGTCAAATTAAGCGCATACATAATAGCAGGGCCAGTAAACATTCGTACTTTAGAAACATCATCACTAATTCTGTTCATGAGATCTCCAGTATAATTTTTAGAAAAAAAACTCTGCCCCATTTGTTGATAATGTTTAAAGATGTCATTCTTTTGCTCGTACTCTATCTTTCGAGACATTATTATAAGCGTCATGCGCATGTAATACATACACCAGCCCTTGAGCAAGGCAGCTACTAAAATCAATACGCCAGACAATACCGCTAATTTTGCGGATGAATCAAAATACGCCGGTAAATACTTACTGTATTCCGGTAGTTGATTATTGTTGAGCAGCCCAATAACACCATCTACCGATTCTCTCACAATAGGTGGTATTACAATCGCGAACAAATTTGAAAGGATTATAAATAAAAGACCCGACATTAAGTATTTACGGTACTTTACGAAATATTTCTGTAGTGAGAGAAGCTCTTTCAAAGGGTCGTGATTTTCGGAATGAATTTAAATATACTTTTGCTGCAAAGTTAAGATTCATTAACGAGATAAAGTTAAAATAAATGAGCACAGCGACAACAATAATTCACGACAAGCAACTAGGGATATTTGCCGAAGTTAAATCAACTAATCACGAGCAAGTAGTCTTTTGTAACGACAATGCTAGTGGCTTGAGAGCAATAATAGCGATACATAATACTGTTTTAGGCCCTGGTCTAGGCGGTACGCGTATGTGGAACTATGCTACAGAAGCAGAAGCTTTAAATGACGTTCTTCGCTTATCTCGCGGCATGACTTACAAAGCAGCCATATCAGGTTTAAACCTAGGTGGTGCCAAAGCCGTAATTATCGGTGATGCCAAAAAAGACAAATCAGAAGCATTGATGAGAAAATTCGGTCGCTTTGTAGAAAACTTAAACGGTAAATATATAACAGCTGAAGACGTTGGAACAACGACTAAGGACATGGAATATGTAAAAATGGAAACGGATAGTGTTGCTGGATTGCCTGAAAGTATGGGCGGCGGTGGCGACCCTTCTCCTGTAACCGCATATGGTGTGTATATGGGAATGAAAGCAAGTGCCAAAAAAGCATACGGTTCAGATAGCTTAGCAGGAAAACGCATTTCAGTACAAGGTATTGGAAAGGTTGGGATGCATCTTGTTGAGCTAATACATAATGAAGGTGCTATAATAACTGTGTCTGATATAAATGAAGAAAGCCTGCAATATGCGGCAACGACTTATGGCGCTAAAGTAGTGAATGGCGATGAGATCTATACTCAAGATGTTGACATATTTGCTCCATGCGCATTGGGCGCTATTCTTAATACCGAAAATATTAATGCGCTAAGATGTAGCATTATAGCTGGAGCGGCTAACAACCAATTAGCGAATGAAGATGAACATGGAACTTTGATTAAACAAAAAGGTTTGTTATATGCTCCTGATTTTTTAGTGAATGCTGGAGGTTTGATCAATGTATATTCTGAAGTAATAGGTTACAACCGAGAAAATGCAATGCGTGATACTGAAAAAATATACGATACCACGTTAAATATCTATTCCGTAGCAGAAGCTCAAAATATCCATACACAACAAGCAGCTACCATGCTCGCTCAAAAACGAATAGACGACATACTTAGCGTACGTTCAACATACTAGTTTTGATTAACTGGCTTTCCAAATATGAGAAGGTTATACTTGCTTCAGCAAGTCTCTTAGTAGGCGTATTCCTATTTTATCTAGCAACCATTTCACCCGGGGTAGAAGGTGGTATGGACTCCTATAATCACTACCTGATTGCCAAGAATACTTGGTCGCATCCCTACTTGTTCCTAGACCAGTGGGGTAAACCAATTTATAACTTAATGGCAAGTCCTTTCGTTCAATTTGGGATGCTGGGAGCAGTAGTTTTCAACATTATTTGTCTTTTATTAAGTGCTTTTTTTGCGTACCGTATTTCCCAAAAAATAGCGCCTAAATTTGCATTTATTGCTTTATTAATGACGCTTTTTAGTCCTGTATTTTTAGATAATATTATATCTTCCTTAACAGAACCTTTAAGTGCATTATTGGTCACCTTATCTCTGTTCTTACTCGTAAATAAGCGATATTCACTTGCTGCTTTACTGGCTGGATTTCTACCTTTTGCAAGATCAGAAGGTTTTATAATTTTAGGCGTTATTTTAGTATTCTTGCTACTTAAAAAAGAGTTTAGATCTATTTCCTATATACTCATAGGAAGTACTTTCTTTAATACACTAGGCTGGATTATTGAAGGTGAACCTTTTTGGATTATCACTAAAAATCCTTACATTTCATTTGCATTATCCGGTGTGAACGTATGTGGCTCTGGAGGTTTTTCTCATTTCTTATATGCTGGACATTACACCTTTGGACAGGTAACATGTATTTTACTTGTAGTGGCAACTTTATTTTTGGCGTGGGACATTTTAAAAGATGGGATAAAACAGCACTTAGAATTGTTGCTGGTGCTTGCTGTATTTATTTCTTATTTTCTCGCGCATGTACTCATCTGGTGGTTGGGTATGATGGGCAGTTGTGGATACATTAGAGTAATGACTGTTATAGCACCCATGGTGGCTATTTTAGTTTCATTTGCTTTGCAAAAACTAGTACATCTGCGTCTTATACAACAGCTCAAAAATCTTAAATTGTACACTAACCTGTTCTTACTTTTTTTAGTTATTAACACCATTTATGTGCCCTACAGATATTATGCTTACAAGTATCCACTTGCCATTTCAGCTGAGCAAGAGCAGTATGTAAAAGTGGCAGATTGGTATGAAAAAAAAGGATTGAAAAACAGAACTAAAATTATTCTTTACCCGTATTTTAGTATCATAGCCAACATTGATCCTTATGATAAAAATCAGCTATTGGAATTTTGGGAATCTAGCTTTCAATACAGCGAAAAAGGAGATATTTTGTTTTGGGATTCACACTTCGGACCGAACGAATGTAACACCCCTCTAGCGAGACTAGAAGATGATCCTCAATGGAAGAAAATACATAGTGTTATCCCCCGTTATAAGATTTCGACGGTGAATGATGTACCCTTTGAAATACACGTATTCGAAAAAATAGAATAAAAGGTACAAATAGAGCGTGTACCTTCCCGTTTTTTAATTAGGTTTGCCCCCGCATTTTGTTCAATGATAAACAGACGATTAATAAGAATTAAAGCTTTCCAAGCGTTATTTGGTGAGTACGGTCAAGAGCAGTCACGACCTAGTATAGTCGTAAACCAAGTACAAAAATCAATACACGGATTAGGAACCAATTTTCTTGCTGTTCTATCGTTCGGACCAGAATTTTGTCACTTTATATCTTCAGAACACAACCCATCTGAATTTAAATTTAAACCCACAGAGACGGATATTAAGTCTTTTCAGCTTTTTACTGAAAATGTATTTTTTAAAGATCTTGAAGAAGAAAAAAAGATAAGTACGTATCGCGCAAGACCGACTTTAGATTGGCAACAAGAAAAAGACATTATGTTTCTTATTTACAAGGAGTTGAAGAAAACTACCGAGTACGAAGAGGCCATTAGTGGTGAGTTAACTCCAAAGGTACAGACGGATTTCGCTCTTTTTATTTACAAGTATTTGATGCTCCATTCAGTTGAGTTTGAGCAACTGATGGAAGATAAGAACATTGTTTGGTATGATGAAAAAATTCCAATACTAAAAAGTGTAGAAGGTCTTCTGTCTGAATATGAAAAGTCTAGTGCTATAGTTTTGCCAGAACTTTTTAAAAATGAAGATGAAGATCTTCAATTATCAGAAGATTTAATCCTAAAATACTTTGAGTTTAGAACCGAATTAGAAGAAGGTCTACAAGAATTTACGCCAGGATGGGACAGCGAACGAATGACTAAAATAGATCATTTATTGATGATAATGGCCTTGTTGGAGTTTAAACATATGCCTATGATACCTGTTAAAGTAACCTTGAATGAATACATTGAAATTGCCAAAATGTATAGCACACCCAAGAGCTCAAAATTCGTAAATGGGACACTAGATAAAATCTTAAAAGATTGGAATAGTAAAGACTTAATAAAGAAAAAAGGCCGAGGACTTATCGGATAAAGACTAATCTGTTAATTTTGTAACCAATATAGAATGACTTAACCCCTAATTTAACAAATGAAAAAAATAATCTTATTAGCACTTACAATCATTACCATTGGCGCTTGTAGCCCAGGTACAAAAGACACCTCAATGGATGCCTCAGTTATCGAAACCGATGGAGCCGTAAATGAGCCGGCATTTGATTTCAATGGAGTTACCGCATGGGATTTTGGAAAAATAATAGAAGGCGAACGCGTTGAGCATACATTTAAATTCAAGAATACTGGAAAAGCAAATTTAGTTATTGCTAGTTGTACTGCAAGTTGTGGATGCACCATACCAGAATGGCCAAAAGAAGCCATTGCACCTGGTGAAAGCGGAGAAATTAAAGTTGAATTCAATAGCGCTGGCAAAAGTGACATGGTAACTAAAGACATTACCATTATGGCAAATACAAATCCCGTAAAAACAGTACTTCAAATCAAAGTTTTTGTAGAGAAAAAAACAGCAGAATAATATGGAAATGACAACTATGCTGCTTTTTTATGCAGCCTTCATCGTAATACTTTACTTCTTTTTTATTCTTCCAAATAAAAAAAAGCAAAAAGCACTTAAACAATTTATCACCGATCTAAAAAAAGGCGACAAAGTTGTTACCACAGGAGGTCTTCACGGTAAAATTGTGGAACTAAAAGAACTAACGGCAATAATAGACGCCGGTAATAATATCAAACTAAAAATAAACAGAGCTGCAATTAGCATGGAAGCTTCTATGCTATTATCCAATGACGTCTCTGAAGACTAGGAGTATGCAACATCTTAGAATAGGCATAACGGGTGGCATGGGCGCCGGAAAATCTACAATGTGTAAGATTTTTGGGCAACTCGGTGTATCCATTTACGATGCCGATTCTCGCGCTAAATTTATTATGAGCAACAACCAGGAGCTCAAAAAAGCAATCACTGAAAATTTTGGTTGGGATGCCTACACGCGCAAGGATGAATTAAACCGTGAATACTTAGCTAAAGTTGTCTTTAACAACGAAGAAAAACTAGAATTACTCAATAACTTGGTTCACCCAGCTGTCAAAAATGATTACGAACAATGGGCTCAAGAGCACAGAGATGAACCATACTCGTTAAAAGAAGCTGCTTTATTATTTGAAAGCATGAGTTATAAAACACTTCACAAAGTAATCGTAATCGCTAGTCCTATTGAAACTAGGATAGAGCGTATAATGAAGCGTGACCACGTGAAGCGTGAAGATATTTTAAAACGCATTCAAAATCAATCAACTGATCGAGAACGTATGAACAAAGCTGATTGGGTGATTTACAATGACGGTGTTCGTTCTTTAATAGAACAGACATTAGAAGTACACCGTGAGATATTAGCCATTAGGGAATCTGAAGTTTTGCCCTTTAAATCATAAAACCATGAGCAAATCACTAATCTTAAATCATGAAGAAATTTCGCTAAAGCTTGATCGAATAGCATGGCAAATACTGGAGCATCATTACGGAGAAGAAACTATCGTATTGATTGGATTGGTCGACAGAGGAAGTGAAGTTGCTGAAAAAATAAAAAATCGTCTTGAAAAATTCGGATCTACTAAAATACTATTTAGTACTATTAACCTAGACAAGTCCATCGGGTTAGCATCAAAAGTCACCATAGAAAACCCTAGTTTAATTGCCGGAAACCCAGTTATATTAGTAGATGATGTATTAAATTCAGGTGTTACTTTATCCGCAGCCTTAAGAGAAGTACTTAACCACTCACCCAAAAGTATAAGAACTGCTGTATTGGCAAATAGAGATCATCATAAATTCCCTATACAAGCCAATTATGTGGGTATTTCGCTGGCTACAACACTTCAAGAAAACATTTCCTACCAAGTTACTGATGACCAAATGAGTGTTTGGCTTGGATAAGTTTTAACATCATTTTTTTTCGGAAGTTTAAGGGTATTTCATATGTGTAGAATTTTAATAACTCTACATTCGCAGTACTTTTATGACCGAATTAAAAAAAACCATTCTTAAAGCATGGGAAAACAGAGAATTACTGCAAGACCTTGACGTCCAAAAAAGCATTCGCCAAGTTATTGAGCTAATAGATAAAGGACAATTAAGATGTGCTGAGCCAACGATAAATGGCTGGCAGGTAAATGATTGGGTTAAGAAAGCTGTCATTCTATATTTCCCTATTCAGAAAATGCAAACCATAGAAGTAGGGCCTTTTGAGTTTTATGATAAAATGGCGCTTAAAAAAGATTATGAAGCGCAAGGTGTACGCGTAGTACCCCATGCTATTGCACGTTATGGTGCATTTCTAGCCAAAGGAGTCATTATGATGCCCAGTTATGTGAACATAGGTGCCTATGTAGACAGCGGAACCATGGTGGATACGTGGGCTACGGTGGGCAGTTGTGCTCAAATCGGTAAAAATGTACACCTAAGTGGGGGCGTAGGCATTGGTGGGGTTTTAGAACCCGTACAAGCCGCACCTGTCATTATAGAAGATGACTGCTTTATTGGAAGTAGATGTATTATAGTAGAAGGTGTACACGTGGAAACCCAAGCAGTTATAGGGGCCGGAGTAACCCTCACTATGAGTACAAAAATTATTGACGTAACAGGCCCGGAACCAATAGAATATAAAGGCAGAGTTCCTGCACGTTCAGTGGTTATTCCAGGTAGTATTCAAAAAGAATTTGCAGCCGGAAGCTATGGCGTAAATTGTGCACTTATAATTGGTACACGCAAAGAATCTACCGACAAGAAAACTTCATTAAATGACGTGCTTCGCGATTTTCAAGTGCCTGTGTAAATGAAAATAGGTTTTGACGCTAAACGATATTTTAGTAACAGCACAGGCTTGGGAAACTATGCACGCTGGCTTATCAATTCGTTACCACAAGACCAAATAGAATCCATACTTTATCAGCCTAAAAGCACAGGAAAATCAAGCCCTGCTCCTGTTTCATTCCCCAAAAGTTGGTACAAATGGGTTCCTTCCCTGTGGCGGAGTAAATTTATATGTAAACAATTACAAAACGAGCACTTAGATGTATACCACGGACTAAGCAATGAACTACCGTTTGGCATACACAAGCTTAAGCTTAAAACAGTGGTAACCATCCACGATCTTATTAATCTTAGATATCCAGAAAACTATGGTGTTATAGATCGTTTTATTTACAAGAAAAAGTTAGATTACGCTCAAAAGTATGCTACTAAAATTGTAGTACCAAGTGAGCAAACCAAAAAGGATTTACTCTATTTTTTTGATACAGATCCCAACAAAATTGAAGTTATTCCGCTCAGTCTCCCAAAGCCACGTGCAATTGAAAAAACAGTGGATTTGTCAGATTATATCTTGTGTGTAAGTGGATTTAGCAAACGAAAGAATCTAGAAGCTCTTCTGGAGGCATATAAGCATGTGCCTGGCAAAATACGTTTACTCTTGGTAGGAAAGGGAGGTGACACAACGAGCCAGATTCAAAGAAAATCAAAAGAAGATAACAGAATCGAAATAAGACAAAATGTTACCGATAAAGAGTTATCTCAATTATACTCAGATGCACTATTTTGTGTTTACCCTTCGCTATTCGAAGGTTTTGGATTACCCATATTAGAAGCTTTTTTACACGGCAAAACAGCTGCAACCTCTAATATAAGTAGCATGCCAGAGGTAGGGGGCGATGCCGCAACTTATTTCGATCCACAAGATGTGTGCAGTATTAGGGATGCTATTGAATTTCTGTTAATCCAAAGTAATAGAAAACAGAAAGAATTAGAAATCCCAAATCAACTGGCACTTTTCAATTCTAACTACCTGATCGACAAATATATTAAGCTCTACAAAAGCCTTTTTTAGTAATTGCACAAAACTTTCTTGACTTGATATGACTAGGTCATGACACATCTAAAGAAAATAAGAGTTTAGATTTGTCCCATAATGTTATTTGAAGTTGTTTGTAAACATTAACATTATTTTAGTTTTAGTTTTTGGTTTCAAAAAGAGGGAAATTTCCCTCTTTTTGTGTTTCATAACCCTTTCATTTTCAATTCTATTTATACCAATTCTAAAAATATTTTACAATGTGGAATAATTGGTAAAACTCTGTTATATTTAAATAAAATTCAAGGTATTTTCGCAGCGCTAAAAATTATTCAATTAATACCATCATAACGTATAAATGATATTTCAAACCAACAACCGATTAAAGGGGTTATTCCTATTTCTAGGACTCTTTATTATTCAGTATTCATTTGCATTCGAAAACAACTTGAAACGACCTATAAATGGTCAAGATGGTTCTGTGGAGCGAATTGAAGAGGGAAGTAAGCTGTTTAATGCCAATTGTGCATCGTGCCATGCTTTAAATAATAAAGTAGTTGGTCCTGCACTTGCAGGTGTGGTTGACAAGTACAGTGAAGATTACACTTGGCTTTTAAGCTGGATTAAAAACAATCAGAAATTAGTAAAGAGCGGTGACGAAAGAGCTAATAAAATCTACGCAGAATATAATGGCGCTGCCATGAATATATTCGAAAACCTATCTGATGATCAAATTACAAGTGTTTTGATGTGGATAGACAACGGAGGTGATGGAGGGACTATCGCTGTTGACGCTTCTGTAACTCAAGAAATTGCGCCGGTTAGCGATGGGTTATTTAGTAAAATTAACTGGATAGTAGTTGTAATGTGCTTGTTGGTTTTTGCCGTTATTTTAATGATTCTTGGAATACTTGAATTGGTATCTAACATCACCGGAAGAGAAGTTATAAATTGGAATAACATTAACGCCTACATGATGTTGGTATTCTTAGTGGGTTTTTTCGGTTTGGTAATTTATGAATATAGCATACACAATCAATTCAACCTTGCCAATTTCGAATCTGCCTCTGAGCACGGAATTGAGATGGATAGAATGATGAGATGGACCTGGATAGCTACACTTCCAGTGTTCTTTGTTACTCAATTCCTTTTATTCTTCTTCTCATTCAAATACAGACAAAAACCTAATCACAAAGCATACTTCTTATCTCACAACAACAACCTTGAGTATGTATGGACCTTAATCCCGGCGATTGTTTTAGCTGTGTTGGTTTCTGGAGGATTTAAAATGTGGAATAAAGTATTACGTTCTGATCCAGATGGTAAAACACAACAGATAGAAGTATTTGCCTACCAATTTGGTTGGAATGCTAGATATCCTGGAGCAGACGGAGAATTAGGTAAAGCAAACTTTAACCTTATCAATGGAGTTAATCCATTAGGTGTTGCTAACAGAGAGCACGCTGTTGAGCTTATTAAAGAACTTGAAGCAGACATATTATCTATGGACACCGCTCTCATGAGGCTTCCTAAAGAGCTTGCAGTACTAAAATCTGGTTTAGGTGGGCTTGTAGACGATGAACGAAAAGACCAATTAAATAAGATCAAAGCATATACTTCTGGTGACAAAAAAGCAGACTTAGAATTATTGATTAGAGCTAGACACACTCAAATAGACAGACTTAAAAAAGCGCTAGCAGCAGAAGGTGGAATGTTTGACGGTAAAGGAGATGATGACCAAGTAGTTGGTGAAATTCACTTGGTTAAAGATAAGCCCGTAAGATTGAGATTTAGAGCAAGAGATGTGATCCATTCTGCTTACTTGCCATACTTCAGAACACAGATGAACGTAGTACCAGGATTACCTACAGAGTTCACTTTCACGCCTATTAAGTCTACTAGAGAAATGCAAGCAATTAAGGGAGATCCAGAGTTTGACTACTATTTAGTATGTAACAAAATATGCGGTAACGCACACTTTAACATGAAGATGAAAGTAGTAGTTGAAGATCAAGCTTCTTATGATAAATGGATGGCTGAGCAAGCTGCCCTTTTTGTTAAGAAACCAGAAACACCATCATTACCTACAAGTGTTTCAGACTCTACTTCGACAATTGAAACTGTAGCATTAAACTAACAAAACAAAATCAAGCGGATTAACGTTAAATAAAAGAAATGAGCACAGCAACAGCACACGCACACACTGACGATCATCACCACCACGAAGAAAGCTTCATCTCGAAGTACGTATTCAGTATGGATCACAAGATGATCTCCAAGCAATTCCTTATTACAGGTATAATAATGGGGGTTATTGGTATGGCAATGTCTATAGCATTCCGTTTACAACTTGCTTACCCAGACACTAGTTTCCCTATTTTGGAATGGTTATTTGGCAGTAAATGGGCGCCAGACGGCCATTTAGATGCAGGATATTACATGGCATTGGTAACTATGCACGGTACCATAATGGTATTTTATGTACTTACTGCTGGTCTTAGTGGAACATTCGCTAATCTTCTTCTTCCTTTACAAGTAGGAGCTAGAGATATGGCTTCTCCATTTATGAATATGCTTTCCTATTGGTTATTCCTACTAAGTAGTGTGGTATTACTTTCTTCATTATTTGTAGAAACAGGACCTGCTTCAGGTGGATGGACGATTTACCCTCCCCTTAGTGCATTGCCTAAGGCTATGGCTGGTAGCGGAATGGGGATGACACTTTGGTTAGTAGCCATCGTTATTTTTATCGCATCATCATTGCTAGGAGGTATTAACTATGTAAGTACTGTGCTTAATATGAGAACAAAAGGTATGTCTATGACTAGATTACCACTAACGGTTTGGGCGTTAATGCTAACAGCTGTTCTTGGTATCCTTTCTTTCCCGGTACTTTTAGGAGGTGGTTTACTACTGCTTTTTGATAGAGGTTTTGGAACTTCTTTTTATTTATCAGACATTTACTTAGGTTCTGCAGGTGCACTTGAGCACACAGGTGGTAGCCCCGTATTATTTCAGCATTTATTCTGGTTCCTTGGTCATCCTGAGGTATATATTATTATTATGCCGGCTTTAGGGATAACTTCAGAAATTATAGCCGTAAACTCACGTAAGCCAATCTTTGGATATACCGCAATGGTTATCTCATTATTAGGTATTGCCTTCTTATCATTTATCGTGTGGGGACACCATATGTTTATAACAGGTATGAATCCACTTCTTGGTGCTGTATTCTTGGTAACTACCTTGATTATTGCTGTACCATCCGCTGTCAAGACATTTAATTACTTAGCTACCTTATGGAGAGGTAACATACGTTTTACCAATGCCATGATGTTTGCTATAGGATTAGTTTCGTTCTTTATTTCTGGTGGTCTTACAGGTATATTCTTAGGAAATGCCGCGCTAGATATACAATTACATGATACTTATTTCGTAGTGGGTCACTTCCACATTGTTATGGGTTGTGCCGCTATATTTGGAATGATTGCAGGTATCTATCACTGGTTCCCAAAAATGTTTGGACGTATGATGAACAAACCACTGGGTTACATCCACTTCTGGTTAACTTTCATATCTGCTTACTTGGTATTTTTTCCAATGCACTTTATGGGATTAGCTGGTGTACCTCGTAGATATTACGCATTCACACTATTACCTGAATACAATGTATGGGCAGATGTAAACGTATTAATGACGTTAGCTGCGATTTTAGGTGGTATTGCTCAAATTGTTTTCTTATACAACTTCTTCTCTAGTATCTTTATTGGTAAAAAGGCAACTCAAAATCCATGGGAAGCCAATACATTAGAGTGGACAACACCTGTAGAAAGAATACATGGAAACTGGCCAGGTGAAATTCCAACTGTTTACCGTTGGGCTTATGACTACAGTAATCCAGCTCACGAAGCTGATTTTATGCCACAAAATATTCCGGATGAGCATAGCGCAGAAGAATTATTCGAAAAGAATACCTCTGTTGATCCAGCACGTAAAGATTCTCCAGTAAAAGAAACTGTAGATTTCTTTACCCTACTTAGAAATTGGTATAAGCCACGAACGGTTTAAGATGAAATACGAAAAGCCATTCACCTCGTGAGTGGCTTTTTTGATTAATCACCTAAAGAAATAAGCTAACCATGGGACATAACGCATACTTAAAATTAAACTGGCTTTCCATTTTCTTTATCTTCTTGCTCTTTGTTATAGGCGGGTTAGTAAGAAGCACCGGAAGTGGCATGGGATGTCCAGACTGGCCAAAATGTTTTGGCGAGTACGTCCCTCCTACTTCCGAAAGTGAATTACCTGTTAATTATGAAGATTTCTTTACCAATC
Organism: Bacteroidia bacterium; assembly: GCA_017857855.1. Taxonomy (GTDB): domain Bacteria; phylum Bacteroidota; class Bacteroidia; order NS11-12g; family UBA9320; genus UBA9320. Next base: position 23,113 of record JAFMCI010000017.1, read on the forward strand.
AGCGAGTTCAAAAAACAGAACGTTTTGTATCTTTACTAAAAAAAATTGGTTTAACAGATAAAGCCGCAGAAATAGAAAATAACACTTCCTTAAATGAATCACATCAATTTAATGTTTTAAAAGCCTACGTAGAATATATCAACAGACTATGGGGAGCTGTTACAGGTATTATCGTTTTTGCGTGTTTCCTTTTATCAATCCCATATTTACGGAATAATAAAAAGGTGTTCATTTTTACTACCCTTGGATTTATCTCTGTTTTTTTGAATGCTTTGCTAGGTGCAGTAGTTGTGAATTCCAATTTGATTGGAGGCATAGTTACAGCTCATTTTATTGCTGCCTTTGCATCTATCTGTTTTTTTATTATTGCTAGACATTTTGCACAACCTTTCCCATCAAGTATTTTAACAAGTGGTCAGAAAAGAATGGCTTTTTTTCTAATGATTTTGATAGCCATACAAGTAATTTTAGGCGCAGAATTAAGAGAGCTTTATGATGTATTAAATCATGTTTTAAATTTTGGTGAAAAAACGAACGCATTAGCACCCACATTTCAATACCACGGTTTGTTGGGTATACTCACTGCAATAATGGCTATTTACCAGCTTATTAAGATCCCAAAAACCTACAAATCAATTAAATATGTAAAGTGGATTGCTATACTTGCCGTTGCTCAATTAGGCTTCGGTCCTATGGCATTACTACCCGAAACTGCATCCATTTCAAAACTATTCCATATTAGTTTTGGAGCAGCCATATTTGTATTACAATTTTATATTTGCACCGCTTTTATAAGCACATCAAAATCAGAGAGATAACCGAGTTGAAATCAACTGTAATACACACCGAATCCATAGGCATCAAAGCTAAGTTAAGCGACTACAATCAGTTGATTAAATTTAGATTGACTTTTACAGTAGTGCTCTCCTCTGTTTTAGGCTATCTAATTGGTATGAGTGGCGGAGTTAATTGGACTGAATTGTCTGCACTAATCATTGGCGGCTTTCTGGTTGTTTCTTCTTCTAATGGATTAAATCAAATCGTAGAAAAAAACTACGATATATTGATGACACGCACAGAAAATAGACCGTTAGCCCAAAATAGAATGGGCGTATTAGAAGCCGCTGTTTTTTGCACTATCACAGGTATCGTAGGTGTTTATTTACTAGGAACGTTTCTTAATCAATACGCTGCTATTTTAGGTGTCGGATCATTAATTAGTTATGCCTTCATCTACACGCCACTCAAAAGAGTATCGAGTGTGGCTGTGTACATAGGTGCTGTGCCGGGTGCTATTCCACCTTTACTGGGTTGGGTTGCGGCTACAGGTAAATTCTCTGCTATTGCCGGTATTCTGTTTTTAATTCAATTCATATGGCAATTCCCGCACTTCTGGGCAATTGCATGGATACTTGACGACGATTATAAAAAAGCAGGTTATAGACTGTTGCCATTAAAATCAGCAAGATCAAAATCATCTGCAATGTTGATTGTTTTATCTTGTGTTTTATTAATCCCTGTTAGTGTCATTCCGTACCTTATTGGAATGGCAGGATTATACAGTGCGATTATAATTACCGCTAGCTCTTTAACCTTAACTATTTTGGCTATTCAACTATATAAATCACTGTCGATGGCAGACGCAAAAAAATTGATGTTTGCATCTATTATTTACAACCCTTTGGTCCTTATATCGTTATTAATAGATAAGATATAAATTAACATGAAAGAAGAAGTAGAGTACACCGGCATTCATCCTAAAAAATTCAGTCTTTGGCTGCTTTTACTCGGAATTTTAATGCTTTTTGCTGGATTAACCAGTGCATACATCGTAAGACGAGGTGATGGTAATTGGTTTGATTTCCCGATACCCACCGTTTTTTTATATTCAACAATCATAGTTTTACTAAGCTCACTGAGTATGTGGTACGCATACAGATCTGCTAAAAAAGACGAAATTGGCGGAGTAAAACTGGGTTTAGTCATCACTATTTTGTTAGCCATCGCTTTTACATTATCTCAATATTGGGGATGGTCTGTTATGGAAGAACAAGGTTTATATTTTGTAAATCCAAAAGAAGGAGAAAAAGTTTCGGCCTCTTTCTTAATTGCCATTGCGGCTATACATTTAGTTCACATTTTAGCAGGAATACTATTCCTGATTTCAACTTACATAAAGACTTTAAATGCCAAAGTTCACAAGAAAAACTTATTAAGTATTGACATGTGCAATACTTATTGGCACTTCGTAGGTCTTTTGTGGGTTTATTTGTATTTGTTTTTATATTTTGCACCCGATTTTTAACCAATGTCTACACAAACAATAGCACAATCAAGCACTTGGGGAGGAGGAAACTCTCCATTTAAGGTAAGTTACGGTAAACTCATGATGTGGGTTTTCTTACTATCTGATGCATTTACATTCTCTTCATTGTTAACAGCCTATGGAGCTATACGCTATAGCTTTTCATCTACGGATACATTTATTGAAGATGTTACTCCAGCAAAGCTTGAAGCAGACGGAATTCCTATGAGAGATGGTAGAATTGATTTTACCTTCGCTGATAACTTAATAGAAAAATATACACCAGATGCTGCCGCTCATACTTCACATGGGGCGGAAGCACACGCTGATCATACCGATTACTTTGTTCAAAAAATGGGTGAAACGGGTATTTTTAGTGAAAGTCACTGGCCATCACCAGATTTAGTATTTAATCACTTTCCTGGTTTTGGTGTTATCGATTTTCATGGTATGCACTTACCGCTGATCTTCGTGTCTTTAATGACGCTTATCCTTATTTTGAGCTCAGTAACTATGGTACTGGCAGTGGAAGCTGGTCAACGTGCAGATAAAGACGCAGTTAGTAAATGGATGCTGTGGACCATTATAGGTGGTTTTATGTTCTTAGGTTGTCAAGCTTGGGAATGGACACAGTTTATAGGAGCCGGATCACGCATGTACAGCAATCCGTACGGACCTCCTACATTTGCAGCCCTATTCTTTGGTGTGACAGGATTTCACGGTTTTCACGTATTTTCGGGTGTAGTGCTTAACATCATTATTTATGTCAACAACCTTATGGGTACTTACGAAAAAAGAGGCCATTACGAAATGGTAGAAAAAGTAGGTTTATACTGGCACTTTGTTGACCTTGTTTGGGTTTTCGTTTTCACTTTCTTCTACTTAATCTAATTTTAACCTTAAAAAATTACAATTATGTCTTCACATTCAAATCATAACGCAGATATACACGACGAAGTAAATTACGATCCTACTGTATGGGTACCGCATACGCACAGCCACGGTACTAAAGATATCTGGCTTAAATTCTGGATACTTTTAGGCCTTACAGTAATAGATGTTGCTTTCTATTTTGTTATGCCTCCATCTATGGCTAGAAACATTATTTTCATAGCGTTAGGTATTGTAAAAGCCATTTACATCGTAGGCACCTTCATGCACATGAAGCATGAGAAATTAGGTTTTGCTTCTATGATTATAATTCCTATGATGTTCATTATTTTCTTCATAGCTTGGATGCTATTTGAAGGGAATTTCTGGGGAACTATTTAATAAAGACATATGAAAAGAGTAGGTGGACTAATTATAGTTGGTATAATTATCCTTATACCCGTTCTTATTGCCTTTTATTGGCAGTCAAAGGAATTTAAATACACAGAATTACCCGTATATTCTACCGATGAATTAGGAGAAAAAGTACCTTATTACATAGACAGCTTCTCTTTAATTGATCAGAATGGAGAAGTATTTACACGTGAAGATATTGGCGATAAAGTTTATATAGCTAATTTCTTTTTTGCATCTTGTCCAGAGGTATGTCCAACTATCAATGGGCATCTTAAAATTGCATCACAAAAATTAGAAAATAGCACGGATGTACTATTTATATCTCATACAGTAGATCCATATAATGATACGGCCGAAGTACTTCGAGAATATGCCAATAAGTTTGAAGTAAATGACGATCAGTGGAAATTCTTAACTGGAAGTAAAAGCACTATTTACCGATTAGCCAGAGATAGCTATAAAGCGGTAATTCAGGAGGTTCCTGATACAACTGATTTTATACATAGTGAAAAAATAATGTTAGTAGACAAAGATTTTCACGTGAGAGGAATTTACGACGGACTAGAAATTACCGATATCATGAAAATGATAGAAGACGCCCGTTTCTTATTAAAGACATATAAAGACCAAGAAAAAGATGAAGCTAAGCGATAAAGCATTTTTTAGGATTGCCATGGTGGTATCAGTGGTAGTATTTCTACTAGTGGTTGTACTAAACAAACGTATACTCAATCCACCAAACGAGTTTCCTGCTTTTATTTACAAGTTACCTATGCTGCACGCATTTATAAATGCAACATGTGCGGTATTATTAATTCTCTCGCTTAGTGCTATCAAAGCGGGCAACATAGCAAAACATAAATTGCTCAACATTACAGCATTTTGTTTATCTGCCGTTTTCTTATTAAGCTATGTAACCTATCATTTCTTTGTACCGGAAACCAGCTACGGTGGCGAAGGGGCTATGAAATACGTATATTACACCATTCTTATTTCTCATATATTTTTAGCAGCTATCGTTTTACCAATGATTTTATTGGCATTTTGGTATGCGTTAAATAACAATATAGTGAAGCATCGAAAAATTGTTCGTTTCACCTATCCTATTTGGCTATATGTGGCAATCACGGGAGTTTTAGTTTACGTACTTATTTCCCCTTACTACTCTTTCTAACTAGTTTGAAGTCGACCTTACAACGGATCTTACAAAGAGTATTGGGATACGATGCTTACTTGTGGTATTTCACACTTTACAAACTTCGTACGCTGAAATATGATAAGCACGAAAATGATTTTTTTTATTTTCTTAATATGTTACAAAAGAACCATATCGCTTTAGACATTGGTGCTAATCTCGGTTTAATGTCTTATCACCTTGCCAAAAACACCAAAGAGACCTTTGCATTTGAACCCATGCCAAATAACTACAAAGTGGTAGAAAAGGTGAAAGCCAAATATAATCTTGATAATTTACACTTACTTACTAATGCGCTCGGGAATGAGAACAAATCAATTCAACTGGTTTTACCCGAGGTAGATGGGGTCAAAAAACAAGGGCTTAGTCATGTAGTAGACGCAAAAATGACTGAGTTTAATGACGGGAGTATTTTTGAAACAGAATGCTTAAAACTGGATGATCAACCGGAGTTAAAAAATAAAAAAATTGATGCTATAAAGATCGACGTAGAAAACTTTGAGTATGAGGTTTTCTTAGGAGCAGAAAATATTTTAAAAACCGACAAGCCCGTTATTTACTGTGAGCTTTGGGATAATAAAAACAGATTAGATTGTTTTGACTATCTGCAAAGTTTAGGCTATAAAACGATGGTATTGCAACACGGTAAGTTAGAAGCAATACAAAGTAACCCTAGTCACATACAGAACTTCTTCTTTATCCATAAACACCCTTAACTTCGTGACCATGAAAAAGATACTATTTATTCTATTTCTCCTATCGGCCGTAGCGTTAACCGCCGATGCACAATGTCCTATGTGCAAAGCTTCCGTAGAGAGCGGAATGAAAGATCCGAATTCTAAAGGAAGAGGCCTTAATGACGGCATACTATACTTATTAGCCACTCCGTATATCGCCATCGCCGTTATTGGTACTGTTTGGTATAACAAGAGAAGGAAATAGGTCATGAGTTCTATACCATCCTTCTTTGGCGGTAAATGTCCGCAATGTCACAAAGGCAAAGTCTTTACGCACAAAGCATCAAATCTCAAACATTTTAGAGAGATGCATGATCACTGTCCTAGTTGTAATGTAAAGTTCGAATCAGAACCTGGTTTCTTTTGGGGTGCTATGTACTTTAGTTATGCATACAGCGTAGCCTCATTTATCATAATCGGTTTTTTCTTTTTTACCTACAGTGACGATGTAAATTTAGGATATTATATAGGTACTGTAATCGCATTTACCGTACTTACCTCTCCTATTTCTTATCGCATGTCACGCCTGATGATGATGTACATCGCAGCGCCATATCGCAGGTTTAGGGGTAAATAAAAAAACCTCCCGTTTTAAAGACAGAAGGTTTTCCCGTTTACTTTATTTTCAACTACTTTTTACCGGCGGCTAAAGCCACTGGTTCTACGCCGTTTATTATATCCGTAATTTTTTGCTCTATTTCTTCCATCATTTCTGGATTGTCTATAAGCAATTGTTTAACTGAATCTCTACCTTGTCCTAACTTGGTCTCGCCATAGCTAAACCAAGAACCACTTTTTTGTATGACGTTATTTTCAACTCCAAGATCTACTACTTCTCCTGCTTTTGAAATTCCTTGGCCATACATGATATCAAACTCTACGACCCTAAACGGTGGAGCTACCTTATTCTTGGCTACTTTCACTTTTACACGATTTCCGATAATGTCTACCCCATCTTTTATACTACCCGTACGACGAATATCCAATCTTACAGAAGCATAAAACTTAAGTGCATTACCTCCAGTAGTTGTTTCTGGGTTACCAAACATAACGCCTATTTTTTCTCGTAACTGATTGATAAATATGCAAATACAACCTGTTTTGTTGATTGTACCTGTAAGTTTACGTAGTGCTTGAGACATTAAACGAGCGTGTAGACCCATTTTAGAATCTCCCATATCTCCTTCTAATTCTGCACGAGGTACAAGCGCAGCTACCGAGTCAATTACAATAACGTCAATAGCACCTGAGCGTATCAAGTTATCAGCGATTTCTAACGCTTGCTCTCCATCATCTGGCTGAGAGATTAGTAATTCATTGGTATCGATACCTACTTTTTCTGCATAAAATTTATCGAAAGCGTGTTCTGCATCCACAAATGCACAAATACCTCCTAGTTTTTGCGCTTCGGCGATGCAATGCATAGCCAAGGTTGTTTTACCTGAAGACTCCGGGCCATATATTTCAATTACTCTTCCTTTAGGAAAACCGCCTACACCTAAGGCTATATCCAATCCTAGAGAACCTGTAGAAATCGTGTCTACTTTTACAATGTTCTCATCATCCATTCTCATCACTACTCCTTTACCATAGGACTTTTCAAGCTTGTCAATGGTGAGTTTAAGTGATTTCAGTTTTTCTTCGTTTTCGCTTTTTGACATTATTATTATCTAAACTATTAAACCCAAATATATACTAATGGTTCTCAAAAAACAACAATTGGAAAATGTGTTGATATAAATCCTTTATCTCCCCAAAACATATACTACACTAAACGTAACTTCGTTGCATATTTACAACGTAGATCATTCATTATTTTGAAAAAAATCGCCCTTTTCATTGCTTGTTTTACTGGGTTAGCCACAGCCAAAGCACAGATTACTTCTGGAGATACCAGCGTTATTATAGTAACCGCTTATGTGCCTGATGTACAAGAGACCAAAAAAATAGATATCCTTCCGAGTATGGAAGACCCTAAAGTAAAACCTCCTGTTTATGAATACGTTTTTCCGAACGTAGCATACAAGCCTAAGTCGGTTTATTCTCCTATAGATCCTATATTTATTAAACCTGAAGAGAAAGAAGATCTTTTTGATAACTACCTAGAAGTAGGCGGTGGAAATTACTTGACTTCTTATCTAAACGCAAGTATTCACAATACTCAGGACAAGTATTACACCTACGGACTAAATGTAAAACACCACGCCGCTAACGCATCTAAAGATCCCAATCAAGCCCTGTTTAGCCAAAATCAAGTGACCGCATTTGGCAGTAGAGAAAAAGGAAATGACTTATTTGGAGAAATTGACTACCAAAGAAATGTAGTGCACTACTATGGCTATTTAACAGATACTTCTGAAAGAAAGCTAGAGGACATTAATCAAATATACAATGACATGAATGCCCACGCACAATGGTCCAGACAACAATCAAAAATAAATAGTAGATTAAATTTAAAAAACAACTTAGATATTGGCTTTAATCTTTTTGATAAATTGGGTGAAAGTGAGAACACGTTTAGGGTAATTAATAAAAATGACTTTAGTGCAGGAAAAGGCAGACTTCATTTAGATTTAGGTGCTACGTACACGCAACTTACCGAAACTGCGAAGTATAACCGTATTTTTATCGACTTTAAACCTCATTATGAATTAACCTATAAAAAATGGAATTTAGATATAGGTGCCAACTTGAATTACTTCTCTGATTCTACTACTAATGTTATTAAACCTGCACCTTATATTAAAGCAGAAACTTATTTGGTTCCCAAAATTCTGAGATGCTATGTGGGCATAAACGGAGACTTTCAAAAGAACACCTTAAAATCATTGAGCTATGAGAACCTATTCCTTGGTAATACTATTGAATATGCCAATACTTATGTCTTGAAATTTCAAGGTGGAATGAATGGCAGCTTCAAAAGATTTGTTGCGTTTGGGGTCAATCTTTCTCAAGAGTTTATAACGGATCAATACTTCTTTGTTTCAGACACCAATACACTGCGTAATTTTACTACTGTTAAAGATGACATGAGCCGCTTTACTTTCTCGGGCGAATTAAAATTTACGGTGAACCAACATGTTGAAATTGGATTTAGAGGAAATGTATATTCTTACAGCCTAACAGCTGAAAAGGAAGCTTGGCACCTGCCCACCTATGACGCGGCACTATTTTCTACGGTGCGCTTAGCAGATCGAATTTATATACGTGGTGGATATTTTGCAACAAGCGCTAGAAATGCGGTCGATTTAAGTGGAGGAGAATTTGTTCTAGCGGCTATCAATGATGTAAATTTAGGTTTTGAATATCGATACAAGAAAAATATTTCTGGTTTTGTACGTGTAAACAACATACTAAACCAACGATACGAACTGTGGAATAACTACCGAGCTCAGGGCTTAAACGCACTTGCCGGTATTACATTTTCGCTTTAAGAATTTTTAATACTTTTAGCTGAAAATACAGCTATATAATTATTAATATTGCATCACATGAATTTGGCAAAAGAAATATCATTTTTACTGTATAAACACAATTGTGTTATACTGCCAGGATTCGGTGCGTTCTTGATTAATGAAAAACAGGCAGAACGAAGCGCAGTTGCTCAATATGCGATGCCTAAACAGGAAGTAATTAACTTTAATAGACAAATAATCAATAATGACGGCTTAGTTGCTAATCACTTAAGCTTACGTTTACAATGTTCCTATGAAGACGGACTTAAAGCAGTCGAAAGTTACATTTCCGAACTGTGGGTTGAGCTTGAAAATAAACGAAATGTAGAAATAGCTGAAGTAGGTACTTTCTATTATACACAAGAGTCTAAACTCGTATTTGTTCCGCATTATCTCGTTAATTTTAGCCGTGAATCTTTTGGACTACCTAAATTACGACTGAAAGAACTAGTAGCCGAGCCTAAAACCGGAATTAAGGTTATCCCTGAAAAGCCTTTAATCGTAGAAGAAGTTAAAATTGCCTCAAAGCCTACAGCAGAAGTTTCAGAAGAATCTAGAAAAAAAGACCCTACACTTGCAAGATCTAGAAGGCTAGCCAGACAAGAATCTGTAGAGGTTAAAAAACGGGCTAAACAAAATAAAGTACAACCACAACGCTCTAAAAAATCGTCCAGCCTTACTATAATCAATAGTCTTGGATCTTTATTTTTAATTGGAATTATTGCTGCTTTACTCAATTTTGAAATGAAACTCGCTTCGAATGCTGAATTAGATAGCCAAGTTGCTTCATTATTGGAAACACCTTATTTATCATCAGATTCTTTCGAAACTAAAAACCTAAATGTTTCAACAGAAGAAAATGTTACTGCTATTATACCCATTGAAAACAATACCTACGGTATATACGCTCAAGTAGAATCTATTCAAACCGCTGAACAACTCAAAAGCCAATTAGATGAGATGTATAACGATGTGGCACTTAAAACGAATGAAGATGGCACCTCGAATGTATTTGTGATTTCTTTTGACAGTGAAGAACTGGCCAATGAATACAAATCACTTCTACAAAATAAAATGAACCATAAACTAGTTATAGAACAAAAATAAAATGAGCATACTATTACAAATAGTGCAAGGTGGAGCCGCAGTTGCAGAAACCGTAGCTGAAACTACTACTGAAGGTGGAGGAATGGACATATTTAGTTTAATATGGAAAGGTGGAATCGTAATGATACCTATTGGCATTTTGGGTGTTATAGCCGTTTACCTTAGCATTGAGCGCTATCTTACCATCAAAAAAGCCAGTGTGCTCGATTCTCAATTTATGGGAAATATAAAATCTATGGTGACCGAAGGTGACTTAAAGGGCGCTCAACGTTTGTGTGTTACCAACGGAACTCCAATTGGTCTTATGATAGACAAAGGTCTATCTAGAATAGGTAAGCCATTGAAAGATATTAGCGTAGCCGTAGAAAATGTAGGTAAACTAGAAGTGTATAAATTAGAAAAAGGAATGGCGCTTCTGGCAACCATTTCTGGAGCAGCTCCAATGCTTGGTTTCTTGGGTACTGTTACGGGTATGATTCGTACCTTTAACCAAATGCAAGATGCAGGTCAACAAATTACTGCTGATTTACTAAGTGGTGGTATTGGTGAAGCCATGATGACCACTGTTGCCGGACTTGTAGTAGGTATTTTTGCTTACATCGCTTACAACTTACTAAGTAGTTTTATTAATAAAGTAGTATATATAATGGAAGCTACCACGGTAGAATTCCTAGATATTATGCACGAGCCAGGAAAATAACGATGGATTTAAGAAGAAATAGTAAAATCAATACCGATTTCAATGCGTCAAGTATGACGGACATTGTATTCTTATTATTGATTTTTTTCATCATTATTAGTTCCGTTGTTAAAGAGCCCGCACTTAAATTAGTATTGCCTAAAGGTGTTAATAAAGTAAATCCAATCAATAAAGTAATAGTGGTTTCTATTGATGAAAACTTGGTTTATGCGATTGACGATAAGAAAATAACAATCGATCAACTGCCGGGTGAACTTGCTGCTGTATTGGCCAGTAATGCGGATGCAACGGTAAGTATACGTGGAGATAAGAATATACGCTACGACGACGTTATGAATGTAGTGATGATTGCAGACCAAGCAGGTGCCAAGGTTGTACTTGCATTGGACAAAGTAGATTAACACCAACGGATTTAAGTATGATAGATTTTAATAGAACAGAAGATAAGCAAGCGATGGTAGGCACAACTGTGTTTTACATTATTCTTGTTTTATTGCTTTTTATTTTAAGTAAGTCATGCACCACTGCGGAAGCAAAAGACGAAGAAGCCGGCGGAGTTGCTATTAGTTTGGGTGAACCAGATCAAGGTGGACCTGATAACAGTTCTGCGCAAGAAGAAAGTACTCCCCCACCCAGCGTTCCCGAATACACCCCACAAAGCCAGCTCACCAGTGACGATGCCGAAGCTCCTGTGGTTCAAAAAACAAAACCTGCTCCTAAAGTAAAGCCTAAAACAACTCCCACTGAGCAAACTCCCAAAACAGAACCTACTAAACCAGCGGAACCCGCACCTACCAAAAGTGCTCCCAAAATAAATATAGGAAAAGATAAATCTGGTAAAGGCGCTGGCGACGATACCCGAAGCGGGGGATACAAAGGCAGCCCAGACGGTACACCAGATGGCGACCCAAATGGTAATGGTGGAAAAGGTAAATTAGGAACAGGAACTGGTAGCGGACCTACAAGCGGACCCGTTGTGGGATTAATTGGTGGTTTTGATGCCAAAATAAACCCTCCATCAGGCGGTGTACAAGATAATGGAGTAGTAAGATTATACGTGTGTGTGAATGAAAACGGAACAGTTACTACCGTAAAACATGATCCTTTGCGTGGCGCCCCTGGCACTACCACCAATTCAGGATTAATCAACAAAGCTATAAGTTCCATCAAACAATCTTCTTTTAAGAACGTTAGTGGTTCTGACGGAGGTTGTGGTCACTTTACGTATACTTTCAAAGTAAATTAGTCAACAGCTTGACCTACGAGCAAACCTTAGCCTATCTCTTTGCCAAATTACCTATGTACCAACGCATAGGAGCCGTTGCCTACAAAAAAGATCTAACCAATACGCTTGCCCTTTGCGCTGCCTTGGGTAATCCTCAAAATTCTTTTAAAGCAGTACATGTAGCCGGCACCAACGGGAAAGGGTCGACATCTCATATCCTATCGTCTATGTATCAAAACAATGGCTATAAAGTAGGATTGTACACTTCGCCCCATTTGGTAGATTTTAGAGAACGCATCAAGATCAACGGAGAATTGTGCTCCAAAGAATTTGTAATCCAATTTACAGCGACCATTGCACCACTCATCGAACAACTAAAACCTTCTTTTTTTGAAATTACGGTTGCTATGGCTTTCAGCTATTTTGCGGAACAAAAGGTGGACATTGCCATCATTGAAACGGGCTTAGGTGGACGTTTAGACAGTACCAACATCATTCTCCCGCTTGCAAGTGTTATTACCTCCATAGGTTATGATCATAAAGATATGTTGGGGGATACGCTCGAACTTATTGCCGGCGAAAAAGCAGGGATTATAAAACCAAACGTTCCGGTGGTTACGGGAAATATATCGGAACGTCCGTTACAGGTTATTTTAGCGAAAGCGAAAGAACAGGAAGCACAACACTTCACGTATCAAACACATTCATTTATTTCTGACTTAAAAGGAAAGCATCAATCGTGGAATATCGGATGTGCGTTGCAAGTAGAAGCCATTTTACAAGCTCAATTTCCTACCCAAGCAGCAAAAACGGCGTATGCACTGGAACATGTGTGCAGCATTTCTAACTTTGAAGGAAGATGGCAAAAGTTGCATGATTCGCCCTTGGTCATTTGCGATGTGGCCCACAACGAAGAAGGAATTGGGTTAATAGCCGATGAAATTCGAAATTTAGGTCTACATGTTTATTTTATATTGGGCTTTGTATCTGATAAAGAGCTTAATAAAATCGTACCTCTACTCCCACCCGCGCAGTCTATTCACTTGGTAAAACCCCAGGTTATACGAGGTATGGAAACTGATGTTGCCGCCGAGGCCTTTACTTCTTTTGGTATTTTGACCTCGCAACATGCAACTCTTTTAGACGCAATAAACGATAGTTTACGACAAATTTCAGACTCCGACCATGCCGACTCTTCCCTCCTTTTCATTGGCGGAAGTAATTTTGTGGTGGCCGATTTATTACAACTTAAAGCTGAACATAAACTCCCTTGGACATAATTGAAATATATACCGACGGTAGCTCACTCGGTAATCCTGGTCCAGGTGGTTACGGTATCGTGCTTAAGTATAAAGGATTACGTAAAACAGCCAGCGAGGGTTTTTCCAAAACGACCAATAACCGTATGGAGCTTATGGCCGTTATCCAAGCACTGCATTTATTAAACGACGCCGCCAACGACAAAGAAATACATATATACTCCGACTCCAAATACGTAATAGATGCCGTACAGAAAAAGTGGGTTTTTGGTTGGGAGAAAAAAGGATTCAAAGAAAAAGCAAATCCTGATCTCTGGCGTCAATTTTTAGCAATATACCCCAAATATAACGTTCATTTTCACTGGGTGAAAGGCCATAGTGGTGTTCCCGAAAATGAAATTTGTGACCAATTGGCAAAAGCCGCCGCTGAAGGCAAAAACTTAAAAGCCGATGTGGGTTATGGCGTAAGAGCAAATGATACAAGTTTGTTCTAACTCAACGCTAAACCAATATCAAAAAGGGTGAAACCAGATTTAGGCTAGTTTTCTGCGTTTTATTTCGGTAATAATCAGTGAGAGTTCTCTCCCGGCTTGTCCTTTTACACTGCTATTTTCTTGTGCACGACGACTTAAATAAGGCAATACTTCTTTTACCGGGCCATAGGGCAAATACTTCGCTACATTATAGCCTGCGTGTGCCAAGTTAAAACTGATGTGATCACTCATGCCATAAAGCTGCGCAAACCAAAATCGATCATCTTTTTTATCCAACTGAGCATCTGCTATAAGTTGTGCAAGCAAATAGGAACTTGCTTCATTATGGGTACCTGCCATCACACTCACTACATCTCTATTTTCAAAACACAACCGGAGTGCCTCGTCGTAATCGCTATCTGTATTTTCTTTTGACACTTGTATTGGACTCACATAGCCTTTTTCGGCAGCTCTCAATCGTTCTTTTTCCATATAAGCGCCACGTACCAATTTAAACCCTATTTTATAATCACTTGCGCGTGCAGCCGCGATTTGCCGCTGTATTTCGGCTATTCTTCCCGTGCGATACAGCTGAATGGTGTTATAAACAATCACCTGCTCATGATTGAATTCGCGCATATTGGCAACCACTAATTCGTCAATGGCTTGTTGTATCCAGGTCTCTTCTGCATCTATCAAAATTTTGACTTTATGGTGTGCAGCGAGTGCACAAAGTTGATTCACTCTAGTAGACAATTCGGCTAAGTCCTCCGTTTGCTTTGCAGTTAAGCTGCTACCTTCAGAAGCCGCTACTAACGCATTAAACGAACCAATTCCCGTACATTTAAACACGGCAAATGGATATGCAGGTTGATGCGCTGCTTCCAAAATTACTTTTTTGAGCTCTTCAAATGCAGCTATATACGCATGGTTGTCGGCCTCGCCTTCTACGCTGTAATCTAAGATTGCCCCTATCCCATTGGCATGTAATTCAATGGCAGATTTTGCACTTTCGGTTATCGTCTCTCCTCCACAAAACTGATGAAATATGGTCTTTTTGATCAATCCATTGATAGGTAGACCTATGGATAACGCGAAATTGGCCAGTTTAGGTCCGTTGTTGACCAACCACGGATAAGAAAAGGTTTGAAACAAGCGATAAGCTTTTTGCAAGTCGAAGTTTGACTTATGCGCAAATGCACGTTGGGTATCGTCAAAAGATAGCTTCATTTAGTGATGGCAAATTTATACAGATTTATGGAGTAAAGGAGGGGAAAGTT
>JAFMCI010000018.1 GCA_017857855.1 Bacteroidia bacterium
TTGACTTCTATCGTCACAGACCCGGAGATGTAAAAATTCGTCCTATACGCAGAAACCACGGCATGCTTTTTCAGAGTCATGATGTAGACGGTTTCTATGCACTTACCCTAAAGCATACCTATCCAAAAGGAATGAATATCGATAAGGTTATGCAAACTACTACTATTCTTGAGCCTAGTTACGGGGCAAATGAACAAGTAACCGGTATTCAATTATTAAAAACGGAAACTGTACCCTATGCCCGCGTGGTGTATCAAACAACACCCTATCACCTCAACACGGTATACGACAGCTTTGATTTTGGGAATAACGTATTGGTAGACAGTGCGTTTGCTACGCCATTGTCATCCTCCATGCCGTCAAGCAGCAAGGATATTTCACTCACGGTAGATAAGCCAAGCACACAGCAATTTAAGGTAAATGCTGCTGAAAAAGGCATGTTGGTTATTGGTCGTTTCTTCTCTCCTTTTTGGAAGGCTACAGTTAATGGTAAAGAAGTTAGTGTAGAGCGAGTAAATGGCGCTTATCAAGGCGTAATATTGGATAAAGGAATTAGTTCTGTAACTATTGCCTATTTATCTCCAGCCGTAGAAAAATATAAATTCGTTTCTATTATTACCCTAATCATTTGCCTTTTGGCATTTGGAGCCTTACGTTTTTATAGGGTGTAATAACACCACGACAATTGAACTTCTTGTTCCGTTGAAAAAAAACGGATTATATCACCTTGAATAACCAATATGGAGTAAAAAATTACGTTTTTTGCACCAATGGAGCTAAACGACATACAGATACAACGTAGGGAGTCACTTTCTAAACTTAGAGAACTAGGAATAAACCCTTATCCTGCTGATGTATATGCCAAAGATTTTTCGAGTACTGAAATAGCAGAACAGTTTGATAATGAACCAGCTAAATTTGAAAATATCTCATTTGCTGGTCGTATGATGCGTAGACGCATCATGGGTAAAGCAAGTTTTGCCGAATTACAAGACGAGCAAGGATCCATTCAAGCGTATTTCAATAGAGACGAACTTTGTCCTGGTGAGGACAAATCCATGTACCTAGAAGTATTCAAAAAACTCCTGGATTTAGGAGATATTATTGGGGTAAAAGGATATGTATTTCGCACGCAAACTGGTGAACTTTCTATACATGTAAAAGAACTTACGGTATTAAGTAAATCACTTAATCCACTGCCTATGCCCAAAGAGGTGGACGGTAAAATATATGACGCTTTTACAGATCCTGAGCAGCGATACAGAAAACGCTATGTGGATTTAATTGTAAATCCACAAGTACGTGAAACTTTTATTAAACGTACCAAAGCGGTAGCAAGTATGCGAAATTTCCTTACCAACAAAGGGTATATGGAAGTAGAAACTCCAATCTTACAAGCTATCCCAGGTGGTGCTGCAGCGCGTCCGTTTATCACCCATCACAATGCACTAGACATACCATTGTATTTGCGTATTGCCAATGAACTTTATCTAAAAAGACTAATTGTAGGCGGTTTTGAAGGCGTGTATGAATTTGCCAAAGACTTTAGAAATGAAGGTATGGATCGCACTCATAATCCAGAATTTACACAAATGGAGCTTTATGTAGCCTACAAAGACTACATGTGGATGATGGATATGACAGAGCAAATGCTGCGACAAATAGCAGAAGATGTAAACGGAACTTCAGCCGTAGTTTTTGGGGAACACACCATTGATTTTGGTAAAGATTTTGACCGATTGACCATATTTGGCGCTATCGAAAAATATACGGGAATTGATGTTAGCCAAATGAGCGAAGATGAACTTCGTAAAACGGCAATTGAATTGGGGGCAGATGTAGATGAGAATATGGGTTCTGGCAAGTTGATAGACGAAATATTTGGCGAAAAAGTAGAGCATTTACTCATTCAACCAACGTTTATTATGGATTACCCCATTAGTATGTCGCCACTCACCAAAGTGCACAGAAATAATCCTGAACTCACCGAGCGTTTTGAATTAATTGTAAACGGAAAAGAAATAGCAAACTGCTACAGTGAGCTTAATGATCCCATAGATCAACGCGAGCGTTTTGAGGAGCAAGTGAAACTAATGGCGCGTGGTGATGATGAGGCCATGTTTATAGATGAAGATTTCTTGACTGCACTAGAATATGGTATGCCGCCTACTGCTGGAATTGGAATAGGTATAGACCGATTGGTAATGCTTCTTACTAACAATGTAAGTATTCAAGAAGTACTTTTCTTCCCTCAAATGAGACCTGAGAAAAAAGCAGAAAGAGTAGTAGAGCTCACCGAAAATGAAAAAGCTATACAACATATTCTTATGCAAAACGAGGGATCACTAGAAATAGGAACGCTAAAAACCAAGTTAGACTTAAGCGGAAAACAATGGGACGTTGCACTAAAAGGGCTTGCTAAAAACGGTATTACGCAAGTAAGTAAAGTGAACGATATCGTCACAGTTAGCTTAGCCTGAGTACTAAAGCAGAATCCCTTTTAGGATGAGTTGCTCGCCTAAAAAACCTAATTTTGCCATCTCATGTTTAGACTTCTATCGTTTGTACTATTTTTATTCAGTTTCTTTGCGGCAAACGCTGTATTAACGACTCCTACTCAACAGCAGCCTGCAGATAATACAACGGGGTTAGGCTCCAGCGTAAATATATATTTAACAGGAAGTAGCGGCACCGAAATCGTAATAGAATACGCTGAGACCGCTGGAATGTCTAACTCTTTGCGCTTAATTACTCCTAGAACTTCTTCCAGTGTGTTTGTATATATCTCCAAACTAAAATTAGGAACAAGTTATTTTTGGCGTGTAAAATCTCGCAGCTCAACTGACTCTTCCAATTGGTCTTCCATACGTAAGTTCACCACCGACGCCAATTTTCTTAGTTTATACCCTACTACAGATAAACTAAATCAAGTAGGCTCTGAGATGTATTTGTCTACTCACACTGTATTTGGCTATGACAGTATTCTTTTTCAAATAGATACTTCCGCCTCGTTTAATTCTAGTGTGCTTCGCAATACGGTAAAGAACGATACGGGTAACATCTATTACGTTGAAACCGCCGAACAAAATTTTAGATACGGCATCACATATTACTGGCGAGCACGTGCGTTCAGTGACACACAAAGCACAAATTGGACCATTGTCAGACTCTTTAAATTTAAGGACTCCATAGAACTAAAATATCCATCAATGGCGTATTTACAGCCTACGGCAATCACTTTTGAATGGACTAGTGGCAGTAATATTGAGCCTTTTCAGGTGCAACTAGATACTGTGTCTAGTTTTAATAATCCATTAATAGATACCATCGCATCAGATGGTACACGCAGGTTTTATCCTGACCCATTTACCATACCAGACCTGAATTATGAGACAACTTACTTCTACAGAGTTCGTACTTTTAATACTGCCGATACATCCAAATGGAGCTACAGCTCTTTTAAAACCGATGGATTTAGTTTTAGCGATTTGGTAACCATAGATAACTGGCCTGACCCCACTACAACCCTAAAAGCTAGAAGAACAATTGTAGGGTCTGTAGCCAATGAAATTCAGTTAGATACTGCAAGTGATTTTAATTCAGCAGGACTAAAGGTGCTAAAATATACAGGCGCAGATACCACAGCTTATGATTTATTATTTGGGCAATTATATTATGTGAGAGCAAGACCTTATCATGCCAAAGATACCGGCAATTGGGGAAGAACCAGAACGGTAACCATAACAAAATATCCAAACAGCTATTACCCCTTTAATAACGCTACCAATGTAGTACTTACAGACAGCTTAGTACTGGCAGATATGGATGGTGTACAGGCCTATCAAATACAGGTAGCCGTAAATGGCGATTATACCAATCAATTGTTCCTAGACACTACTTTAACAGATATGGGACAAAGTAACTACCAAATAGTGAAAGGCTTGCTATATCGCTTTAATACTAGGTACCAATGGCGAATAAGAGCCTGGCACGCTAAAGATACATCCGATTGGAGCATCAACCAAAAATTCAACACTATAATATCTCCTACCCTTCAATTGCCCTTTAACAGTGCTATTTTAGGTACTGATGCAAAAGTTAATTTGGAATGGCAAGCCATGAAAGGGACTACTGGCTATCACGTAATGCTCGATACAAGTGTTTCATTTACATCTCCTAAGTTAATTGATACGGTGCTTACAGAAAATAGCCTGACACAAGAAGATCTGCTTTTTAGACCTTTGTACTATTGGAAAGTTAGACTATTCACTTCAACAGATACTTCTGCCTGGAGCGACACTTGGAAATTTAAAGTCCTTTCTCCAAGATTAAACTATCCCTCCAATAATATTAAAAATCTAACCTTAACTAGCTTAGACTGGAACTCCATAAAAGGCACCAAAGGTTACATTCTTGAAGTAGACTCCCTGGCTGATTTTTCAAAACCCTTAGAATGTACCGATACTGTACAAAATTCATTTTTCCATTATTTTACGGTACAGCCCGATTACATCGAGTTTAACAAAAAATATTACTGGAGAGTAAAGCTCTTTCACAGTAAAGACACTAGCGATTGGAGTATTGCATGGAATTTTACCACTAAAGCACGACAGGCTCCAACACTCGTGTCACCTTCAGATTCGTCTCAAAATATCTCTGTATTCTCAACATTAAAATGGGCTGCATACAGTGGTGCTGCAAGTTATGCTATTGAATTAAGTGAAAACGCCAATTTTATCGGGGCTACGAAACTTACTTCCACTAATACCTCAATAGCTGTAGTTCTGAAAGCTAAAACCAAATATTACTGGCACGTAAGAGGTAGAAATTCTGCAGGTCAAGAATTTTACGACTATAGTGTAACATGGACATTCACTTCTAATGGCGGAATAACTGCGCCTATTTTAATAAGCCCAGCCAATGCAGCTATCAACCAACCTAAAACAGTTGTCTTAAGATGGAACAAAGATGATAATGCAACCAACTACCGTGTAGAGTTGAGCAATGATTCTAATTTCCTAGGTGTGTATGCCAATACAGTCGCAGTTGCTTCCACCACGTTCTCAGAAATTGTTGAAGGATTAACCTATTTTTGGAGGGTTCGAACTGTGGCAGGTAGTTATACCAGCCCATGGAGCGAAAAGCGTAAATTCACTACCCTTAAAACAAACACTATCTCTTCAATTGAGTCTAATAAATTTAGGTGTTATCCTAACCCTGCGAGCTCATCATTAACCATAGTGAGTAACTCGGGATCAATAGACCTACTAAGCATAACCAATAATCTAGGACAAGAAATTACGTCTTTTTATCCTCGTGCAGCACATTATGTGATTGATGTATCTCAACTGACACCCGGAACCTATACGCTTCATGTACGCTGTGAGGGCGATTGGACCAGGCAACTGTTTGTGGTAAATCCGTAGTTAGTGAGAGAATTATCTTCTCAGAAATAAGGTGTCGTTTTTATACAAAGTCTTGCCATTGTGGTCAAAACTCAGCGCATCTATTTGTACGTTAGGATGGTCTTTATAACACGGGTCTTTCACCTTTTCCTGTGACTTCTTAACCACAATATGGGTTATGCTATCCAACATTTGAAAAGCGTTTTCACTTAACCTGAAACAGAAATAGAGATTACTTCCGTCTAAGTCGCTTGAGTAGTAACCGTCCATAGGGTTATCAGTAAGCCAATTTTCTTCTCTTACCGTCTTGTGAAAAAGATAATTATCTCGTAAACTACTGCTAAACGTATCGCCATTATTCACATTCAAAACTTGAATGCGGCCCACCTCTCTTGCATCATATTGCGAAAAATCTATTGGAATCATCAGCATTTCACCCTCGCGTAAATCTTTGTGGCACAACTTTCCACAACTACTGCATAGCACGATAAACGAGAGTATGCTCAAAAAATACTTCATAACTCAAATGTATACTAAAAATACATTTAAAATCTCTTGAAGCCAGAATTAACCATTCCTAAACTGGTTGTGACATTAGGTTTACAATCCTGGCTGTGCTGCCTAGTTGGCTCGCGCAATAGTCCGTTGCCTTTTGCTTTAAGTGTGCACATTCCTGAGGACTAGCGAGCAAATGACTCAGCTGCTTTACCCAGGTTTCGTCGGAGTTAATAACCATAGCAAATCCCTGGTCTACAAACTCTTGTGCCTCTGGAAATTTAGAAATTTTGGGACCAAAAGAAAGATAACAACCCCAAACAGCAGGTTCTAAAATGTTGTGTAATGCACCCGAAAATCCCCCACCAATAAGCGCAAAATCAGCATATTGATACATAGAAGAGAGCATACCCATAGTATCTAAAATCAGGACTTGATCTGATGCGTTAAAAACACCCTCTGTATATTTCTTGGGAGAAAATTCATGCAATTTATGGGCAATTTCATTTGCTCTTTTAAGATCATGCGGCGCTATAACAATGGCTAGATTATCAAGTTTGCGTTCCAGTAATTGTGCGGTCAATAGTTCTTCTGCTTCCCAAGAAGAGCCCACCATAAGCAGTTTTCTATTTCCTTTAAATTGCTCAATATCTTCATATCGAGTCGCGGTTTGAGCGATAGCATCTACTCTGTCAAATCGTGTATCTCCTAGATATGCTGCAGCCACTCCGTTATCCGTAAGTAAAATTGCACTTTTAGTATCCGAAGTAAAAATTCCCTTAAATCGCTTAAGCAATTGTAAATACGGCTTTCCATGCCATGCAAATACAAAATGGTTTGGCCTAAATCGACCATTCACCAAATAAAAATCCACGCCTCTTTTTTGTCCTTCATTAATGAAGTGAAACCAAAAATCGTAACGTATAAAAATTGCTTTTTGCGGCGCATAATCGTGATAAAACTGAGATACATTAGCGGCAGTATCAAGCGGTAAATACATCAACCGAGAAGCATATTTACCTTTTAACGCTTGAGTGTAGCCACTTGGACTGAAAATAGTGATCAGTATATCTTCTAGATTTCCGTTGGGTGCAAGCTTATCCAGAAGTGGCAATGCCATTTCATATTCTCCCAATGAAGCCGCATGTATCCAAAACTTCACAGGTCCTTTTAAAGGCTGATTTGCGTGTTTTCGTTGGTGTAAAAAATCCTTTAGTTTTGGAGAAATAAGTGCTGCTACTGGCAATACATATTGCGCAACATACGTAGTAACGGTATATCCTATTCTAAACAATACTTTAGTCTATAAAAAACTCTTCATCACTTGCACTCTTGGTATAAATAGGCACAATTATGCCTGCTTTAAAAGCTATAGTCGTATCAAATCGTTTGTCTAAACCTGACTTATTAGCATTGAAATCCCATGTTCTTCTGCCTTGGGTAAATCCTTGATTAAACTCAATACCTGCTCTAAAATGATATTTATTTCTAGATACCAAGTATTGATACCCAATAAACTGCTTTGTAGACAGTCCATAGGTTAGTTGATCATACCCTGCTTCATAAATTCCATTGAGCTGCGGGATGGTAACTTGAGATGATATAATATCAATTTTGTGCTGCATTACTCCCGCTCCTGCCAAAAAAAGTATACCTGAAAAAGGCTCATCACTAGGAACATTGAGCAAATATCCCAAATTTACGGTCCCATAGTTTCCCTTGATGTTTAAACCAATTGCCGAAAAATCTCCGTTTTTATCAATGATTTGACCTTGCGGATTATCGATACCGCTAAATAACCCGATTTGCTTGATACTATTTCCAAAAAACCAATCGTAATCTACGCCAAACATGAAGTTGTTTTTCAACTTATACTCTGTAGACATGCCAATGGATGCAAAATTTTTAAAACGTACCGCTAAATCATTTCCGGGTCTGTGAAAAGCCACGTGCGGAGTAAATAGAAAACCTTTTTTGGTCTTCATCTCTGATTGTGCCGATGCCCCCCAGAATAAAAAAAGGCAAAATACCGCTGCTAATTTTGACATACACCGCAAAGTAAGAAGAATAATGCATAATTCTAAACGCCATTTTAGGTTATCACCACATTGCTTTACTAATCTGCAAGTGTTGGTTTTAAATCATTGAATATCTTTGCCTACTTTAAATCAAACATTACATGAAGATTGCTGTAGTAGGAACAGGGTACGTGGGACTCGTAACAGGAACATGTCTTGCCGAGGTGGGAACAGATGTGACCTGTATAGATATTGATATTCATAAAATCGAAAATCTAAAAAATGGCATTATGCCCATTTACGAGCCCGGTTTAGAAGCCATGGTTACACGTAACTTTAACAAGGGAAAACTTCACTTTAGCACCCAAATATCCGAAAGTATACAAGGAGCAGACGTTGCCTTTATTGCCGTAGGAACGCCCCCGGGAGAAGACGGCAGTGCAGATTTACAATATGTACTAAAGGTAGCTTCACAAATAGGAGCAAACATAAATAGCTATGTAGTGGTGGTAACCAAAAGTACTGTTCCTGTGGGCACTGCAGAAAAAGTACGAAGTGCTGTACAAGCAGAATTAGATAAACGTGGCGTAAGCATAGATTTTGACATTGCAAGTAATCCTGAATTTCTGAAAGAGGGTGCTGCGATCGATGATTTTATGAAACCAGATAGAATTGTAGTTGGGGTAGATGCTGACAAAGCACAAGAAACCATGGGCAAATTGTATAAACCATTTATTATGAACGGACATCCCCTTATATTTATGGATATACCCAGTGCAGAAATGACCAAGTATGCTGCTAATTCGATGTTGGCTACACGTATCAGTTTTATGAACGACATCGCAAACCTTTGCGAAATTATGGGCGCAGATGTAAATGCCGTTAGAAGAGGCATAGGAAGCGATCCACGTATTGGTAGCCGATTTATATACGCAGGTATTGGATACGGCGGAAGTTGTTTCCCTAAAGATGTAAAAGCATTGATCAAAACAGGTGCTCAAAACAACTATAGAATGCGCATTTTGGAAGCCGTAGAGGAAGTAAACGAGGCTCAAAAATCTGTGTTATTCAATAAAATAACCAAATCATTGGGTAACGATTTAAGTGGCAAAACATTTGCCATGTGGGGACTCTCATTTAAGCCCAATACCGATGATATGCGAGAAGCACCGTCACTTGTTTTAATTGAAAAAATAAAGGCTGCCGGTGGTCACATTGTTGCGTATGATCCTGTGGCAATGCCAGAAACCAAACACCTCATAGGAGAGGCTATACACTACGTAGATGAGCCCTATCTTGCGCTTGAAAATGCGGATGCACTTCTGCTCGTTACAGAATGGTCAGAATTTAAACTTCCTGACTTTGACGAAGTGTCTAAGCGACTCAAAAATAAACTCATATTTGACGGCAGAAACATATACGACAAAGCAGAAATGGCAGAATTGGGATATGAATATTATTGCATAGGATCTAACTAAAATGAAAAAAATACTAATAACGGGAGGCGCAGGATTTTTAGGTTCGCACCTATGTGATAGATTTATAAAAGAAGGGTATCATGTGATCGCTATGGATAATCTCATTACCGGTTCTATGAGTAACATCGAGCATTTGATGTCCTTAGAAAACTTTGAATTTTATCACCACGATGTATCAAAGCACATTCACGTGCCTGGTGAGCTGGACTATATTCTTCATTTTGCCTCGCCCGCAAGTCCCATAGATTATCTAAAAATCCCTATACCTACGCTTAAAGTAGGCAGTTTAGGAACCCATAATTGCCTAGGACTAGCCCTTGCTAAAGGGGCTAGAATGCTCATTGCCAGTACCAGTGAAGTATATGGAGACCCATTGGTACATCCTCAAACAGAAGATTATTGGGGAAATGTAAACCCCGTTGGACCACGAGGTGTATATGATGAAGCAAAACGTTTTCAAGAAGCAATGACTATGGCTTATCATACCTTTCATGGTGTAGAAACGCGTATCATTCGTATATTTAACACCTACGGACCACGTATGCGCCTTAATGATGGTAGAGCTCTCCCTGCATTTATTGGACAAGCGTTGAGAGGAGAAGATATTACCATTTTTGGAGATGGCAGTCAAACCAGAAGTTTTTGCTACGTTTCTGATCTGGTAGAAGGTATTCATAGATTACTAATGAGCGATTACGTTCAACCTGTAAATATTGGAAATCCTGATGAGATTAGCATCTTGGATTTTGCCCAAGAAATTATTGCGCTAACAGGAACTAACCAAAAAGTGGTTTTTCATGATTTACCCAAAGATGATCCAAAGCAACGCAAACCTGATATCAGCCGAGCTCAGGATATATTAGGATGGGAACCAAAAGTAGGTAGAGCAGAAGGCTTAAAAATAACCTACGATTATTTCAAAAGCTTACCAGAAGAAGATTTATATAAATACGCACACCCAAGAGAATTTTAACCAATGAGTTACTACGCACACGAAACAGCTATAATAGACGAAGGCTGTACCATAGGAAACGGAACTAAAATTTGGCATTTTAGTCATATTATGCCGAATTGCACACTCGGAGAGGGTTGTAATATTGGCCAAAATGTGGTTATAAGCCCAGAAGTTGTTTTGGGAAAAAATGTAAAAGTTCAAAATAATGTAAGTCTTTACACCGGAGTTACCTGTGAAGACGATGTGTTTTTAGGTCCTAGCATGGTCTTTACCAATGTGATTAATCCAAGAAGTGCTGTTATTCGTAAGGATGAATATTTAAAAACGACGGTAAAACAAGGAGCTAGCATAGGAGCTAATGCCACCATAGTTTGCGGCAATGATTTGGGAGAATATTGTTTTATAGGAGCTGGAACGGTGATTACCAAGGAGGTATTACCTTATGCACTTATGGTAGGAAATCCAGGGAAACATATAGGTTGGATGAGTAAGTTTGGGCATAAATTATCCTTTGACAATGAGGGAATTGCAACATGTCCAGAAGGCACTGAAACCTATCAATTAAAGGATGGTAGAGTTACCTGTTTAGGGTAAATAAAAAATTATAAAAAAGAATTTGTAATATAAACTACGCGGTTATATTTGCAGACCCTTAAAAAGGGGGTTTGATAGTTAAACATCAAGCTTTTAAAATAAGAATTACGGTCCGGTAGTTCAGTTGGTTAGAATACCTGCCTGTCACGCAGGGGGTCGCGGGTTCGAGTCCCGTCCGGACCGCAAAAGGTCATCCAAATTGGGTGACCTTTTTCGTTTAACAAACACTGATTTCTTTTTTAATACAGATATATTCACCGCAATCAATTTAGATTTTTACTTTTGCCCATCATAAATAACACGCTTATGGCAGTATTATTAGATTTCGAGAAACCCTTAGAAGAATTGTTGGAACAGCTTGAAAAAGCCCAAGCCACACATGACAAAGGAAATGTAGACATGAGCGATACCGTTGCTCAGCTTACTAAAAAAATAAATAACGAGAAAAAAGAGCTCTATAAAAACCTTACTGGTTGGCAAAAGGTACAAATCTCAAGACATCCAGACAGGCCATATACACTTGACTATATTGCGGCTATTGCTAAAAATTTTATCGAACTACACGGCGATAGAAACGTAGGCGATGACAAAGCAATGGTGGGCGGATTAGCTCAAATAGACAATCAGAACGTAATGATAATAGGCCAACAAAAAGGCCGAACCACCAAAGAGCGTCAGTACCGTAATTTCGGAATGCCTAACCCCGAAGGGTATC
This sequence comes from Bacteroidia bacterium, assembly GCA_017857855.1. GTDB lineage: Bacteria > Bacteroidota > Bacteroidia > NS11-12g > UBA9320 > UBA9320. The sequence continues at coordinate 11,661 of JAFMCI010000018.1, forward strand.
GCAAAGCATTGCGCTTAATGCGTATGGCAGAGAAATTTAACATGCCAGTGATATGCCTCATAGACACTCCCGGTGCATTCCCAGGTCTTGAAGCCGAAGAACGCGGACAAGGTGAGGCTATCGCCAAAAACCTTATGGTCATGGCCACGCTAAAAGTACCTATCATTTGCGTTGTAATAGGCGAAGGTGCCAGCGGTGGAGCCCTTGGAATTGGCGTCGGAGACCGCGTTTTTATGTTGGAAAACACCTGGTATTCTGTAATTTCACCTGAAAGTTGCTCTTCCATTCTTTGGAGAAACTGGGACAATAAAGAACGTGCAGCAGATGCGTTGAATCTAACCTCTAATAAAATGTTGGCCAATAAATTAATTGATGGCATAATCCCTGAACCCCTAGGCGGCGCTCATAACGACCCAGAAACAATGTTTAAAACCCTTAAAAGTGAATTGAAAAAGACATTGAAGGAACTGGCCGAACTAGATAGCGCTACTCTGGTAACTCAGCGTATCAACAAATTTAGTGCGATGGGATCATTTATTGATGCTAAGTAAATAATCTAAGGTTTCTGGACCTAGGTTAAATAACGCATCTAAAATACATACATTCTCGCAAAAAGGCATCTTGCTATCAAACACCTGTGGGTAAGCCGGAGTTGAACATGCTTCCATTTCTTTGAAATAAACAGCAGTACCCTTATTTATTTCTAGCGGCATTTCCATTTTTAATATATCCCACAAAGTACTTACGATAGCTACATTGTAGTCCAGTAAATATTTTTCATTGGCGAATATCTTAGGCTTTAGTTTATAGTCGTAGTAAAGGAAAAAAGGAGATTTCTTGTAGGCGTTTTCTATTCCTCTCCACCATTCTATTTGCCATTTGTCCGTATAATCTATTTCAACCTCGCTGTAGGCGCCTTTTCGGGTTTGCTTTATAGTGGGCACGCTTATCTTTAAGCGACCATTGGCAGTTACAATCTCGCATTGCGAAAGGCTAGACTGTTTCTGAAAGGTATGAAGCGTTGTAATGACGGGTTTACTTTCAGTAACCAAAGAACCCCAATAACCAATTGAACCAATACAAGGCAAAAACATCGGTCAAACTTAGCGCATTAATTACAAAAAAGCATTGAATCATCTACTAGTTCCCTGAGTAAATTCTTCATGGTAACTTTTAAAACAGGATGAAAAAAGTCAGGCACAATATCACATACGGGCTTAAGCACAAAAACGCGCTCATGCATATGAGGATGTGGAACAGTAAGTGCTTCGGTTATCACTTGGTTGTCTTCATAAAAGAGAATATCAATATCTATACTTCTAGGTCCCCATTTCTTGGTTTTTACCCGACCCATCTTAAGTTCTATAGCCTGAAGTTGTGTTAAACATTTATCCATCGATTGATGGGTTTCAATATATAATGCCATATTAATAAATTGCGCTTGTTCTGTTTCTCCCCAAGGAGGAGTAGTGTAATAACTGCTGCACACACAAGGGGCTGCAAAGCATTCTTCAATATACGTAATAGCCTGACGTATATAAGCGTATCTATTTCCTAAATTAGAGCCTAAACTTAAAACCAGCTTTTTTTTCATTACCTTCGTTTGGTCAGATGGAAGATTTACTAAGATTCATACCTTTTATACTCTACGGACTATATTTAATGTTTGGAAAGCGCAAAGAAAAGAAACTAACTGCACAATCGACTTCCCAATCTGTTAAAAGAAAACCACGACAAACGAGTACTCCAACCTTAGCTGAAATTCTTCAAGACCTCAGAGGTGAATACCAACCTGAGCAAGAAGAAGAGCAATTAATTGAGCAGTCTAACCATGGTTATAAAGATAAGCTTGAGAAGGAAGAACGTCAGCATAATTTTGCGCAAAAAAATGCAGTAAACGATGAAAAGAAGACTAGTCTAACCAAAACTATCAAAGAGTTAGAAGTGCTTCAAATAGATGAGGAAATCAATACGGATGAAATAGACTTTGACTTGCGACAAGCCATTATTGCGCAAACTATTTTAACGCGTCCAACGTACTAGTATTTTTAGATTTAAACAGCCAATATTTCTGGCCAATAAATGTAAATAGGGCACTTAGGCCCGTAGCTAAAATAAAGGCGAACACCTTATTCAATTTTACAGTAATCATGTCATTCAGAACTCCTTTACTATCTCGTAAAGATGCTATGAATTCAAAATTGGGTAACAATTCGTACGCATAATGATTAGCGGAGATATTTATGATCATAGCAAGTAAATACAACATTGTGAATAACAGTAGTCTCTTATTGTCTTTATCGTTCTGACGCCAAGTCCAAAATTTATTTAGGTTGTACGTTACCAGCATCCCTGAACAAAAACTAATGCCCTTGCTTAGATTCATAGGTAAATATTGAGATACAGCAAAATAAACAATAAAGTCAACCGTAACAGCGAGTAAACCACTGATGATAAACTTGGTTAATTGCTTACTAGCTTGGTAAAAGGCCATTGTGGTTTATGCTAAATTAGACGACAAAAGTAGCCGATTATCTTTTATTTCTGCGCGTAAGCCAAATCGAAGCGCTTTGTTTAGTTTTTGATGTCCTGCTTCAAAGCCAAAATAGATGGGGTAACCATATTCTACAGTATGTTCTAGTATAATTTGTTCTGCATCTTTACCAAAAGGAATAGTATTATCCCTCATATCGCTCATACCTCCAACTATTAGTCCTGCCAGATTATCTAATTTTCCCGTTCTTTTAAGATTCATCATCATTCTATCTACATGGTATAAATATTCATCTAAATCTTCTAAAAATAACAGTTTACCTCTTGTGTCAATATCCGACGCAGATCCGCACAAACTGTACAACATACTTAAGTTACCCCCTACTAATAAACCCGAAGTATCCCCAGATTGATTTAAATGATGTCCAGGTAAAACATAAGAAATGTCAGCTCCAAACAAACAATCTATTAATGTTTCATTGCTTATTTTTTCTTCCTCTGTAGGATTTTCAGTCATATTTATGGGCATTGTACTGTGAATGGTAGGTGTACCGTACGTTTGATGTATATGAGAATGAAAAACGGTCACATCACTAAAACCCACAAACCATTTCATTTGCTCAGCTAGTGGACCTAAATCCAATTGGTCTATAATCCGTACACAACCATACCCTCCCCTTGTGCTAATTATGGCTTTAACCTCTGGATTACTAATAAACCCCTGAATATCTTGAATCTTGTCTTCTTCCGATCCGGCCATTTGACCATGACGGTTATATGCATTATCCCCCACTAAAACACGTAAACCGTGTTTCTCAAAAAACCGTATCGCGGGTTCTACCTGTGCCGCTTCGATCGCTCTAGCTGGTGATACTATCCCAATGGTATCGCCTTTTTTTAGATACATTAGAACGAAAGTAATAGCGGATCACTAAAATTCATTTTTCTTTTGGTTTCTTTTTTTGACCAAACCCAAGATGAAAAGCACACTTGTTCTTTACCAAACATAAAAAAAGTGTTCACTTAAGTTGAACAACCTAAAATATTGTTTAATCACATTCCAGTCGAGGCATTTTATTTGCAAGCTTAAAGTGTACATGAGAAAAAAAATATTCCTATTTGTATTGATGGCATTCTCCCTTTTTACAAAAGCGCAACAAGGTGCCGAAATTCTAATCCAAGCCAATAGGGCCACTTTAGAACGAAATTTTGACGAGGCTATTAGACTATACGGGCAATTTATTAAGCTTAACCCTACTGACTTTAGGGGTTATTTTAATAGAGGCACTACAGAATATAATGCCGCACGATACGATGACGCTGTAAGCGACTTTACCCAAACATTGAGTCTAAATCCCATTTATAAGGAAGCTTATTACTTCCGAGGTTTATGTTATGTTGAGCAAAAAAAGTACTCCCTAGCGCTTGTAGATTATAATAAAATACTGGACAAAGATCCCGGTAATGTATCCTTTTTAAAACTAAGATCAGATGCTTATATAGGTCAAGGCCAAAATGATCTAGCGCTAAAAGATCTTGACTTAGCGCTTTCTGTAGACAAACTATCCGGAGACTTATATAAGCGCAGGGCTGAAATTAAAGTAGTAATAAAAGACTTTGAAGGAGCCATTAAAGACTACAACTCTGTTCAGAAACTAATACCTACCTATAAAATGGTGCACTATATAAAAGGAAATCTATACATGGAACTTAACGAAGTAGATTTCGCTTGCGATGAGTATAAGTTGGCCCTAGCTAATAATGTCATAGTAGCCGAAAGAGTTTTTGAATCTAAATGCCAGTGACAGCGTCGCATATTTTTTTGTGGTCTGAATAATCCATGTTTAACCATAACGAAAATGGTATTCTCTTCAAAACAAGCCATTCTGTTAGAATAGCTTAATTTTGTACCAAGTCATGATAAAGCTCAGATTTAGCAAACTTCCACAACATCGGAAATTCAACTATATCCCTGTGTATTACAACAAGGAAAAAGAAGAATTACATGCTCATGTTAACGATATAAAGCGTGAAATGGGAGAATTAGAAAAGACCGAAGATTCAGTTAAAAACAACATCCGAAAAGCTTACCAATCCAAATTTGCCGATGCTAGATATCACAATACACAAGCCTCAAGATATTATAACCTAAAAATAGCTGGTTTAGTCCTATTGTTATCTCTCATTTCAATAAAACTTTGGAATTCTAACTTCATAGAAATAATATTAGAAAACCTAAATAAGTAGGTGTGATTTTAGTTGAGCATTTTCCCTTGACTATTTTTTACTTAGCTAATAGGCCCAAATTTAGTAAACCATAAGAACCCGAAACAACTACTTTAACTTGGCAGGAATTATACATTTATTACCCGAAGGAACCGCAAATCAAATAGCTGCAGGAGAAGTAGTGCAACGCCCTGCCTCGGTGGTAAAAGAATTAGTAGAAAATGCTGTTGATGCGGGAGCCACAACTATTAAACTTTTTATTAAAAATGGCGGCTGTACCCATATTCAAGTAGATGATAATGGTACTGGGATGAATGCCTTTGACGCAAGGATGTGCTGGGAAAGGCATGCCACATCAAAAATAACCAAGGCTGAAGATCTCTATAACCTCCACACCCTTGGTTTTAGAGGTGAGGCTCTCGCAAGTATTGCTTCTGTCAGCGAAGTAGAAATGCGAACCAAAAACGAAAGCGAATCGGTGGGAACACGCATAGTTATAAATGCTGGTAAACTGGAGATACAGGAAAACGTAGCAACCACGCAAGGGACATCTATTGCCGTTAAAAATCTCTTCTACAACATTCCTGCACGCAAAAACTTTTTAAAAAGTATAACGGTAGAAACCAAGCATATTTTTGAAGAATTTCAAAGAATTGCCTTGGCTTATCCAGCCGTAAGCTTTGAATTTACCAATCAAGATAAAATCCTATCTAAACTCCGAGGAGGGACACTAAAGAATCGAATCGCTGATCTTTTTAATGTTCAGGAATCGGAACTGATTGAGGCAAACGAACAAACTGAAATTGTGAGTTTTACCGGTTATATGGGGTCACCCAAATTAGCCAAACGTACTAGAGGTATGCAATACCTTTTTGCCAACGGAAGGTATATTAAAGACCATTATCTAAGTCATGCCATATCCAGTGCTTATGGTCGATTACTAGAGGAAGGCACTCATCCATTCTATGTATTATTCCTAGATGTAGATCCTGCCAAAATAGACGTAAACATACATCCCACTAAGCATGAAGTAAAGTTTGAAGATGGAAGACATGTATACACCTTACTCAATTCGGTGGTTAAAAAATCACTTGGTGTACATATGGTTATTCCAACCTCCACTCAACTTTACAATGCGAACTATGAAAATCAGAATTCGCTTAAAACTACGCAACCCAATATTCGATTTAATCCATTTGAAGCCCCAAAACCTAGAATTACCAGCAGTTGGGAACAACTAGATGAGTTACTAAGTACACCAGTGGTGCCTGTATTTCAAGCTTCTATATTTAGTCATACAGAAACTACGCTGCCACAAAATGAAATTGATATTCAAGACCTATTTCAAGTGGATAATGCCTATATCATAGCCAAAATAGAAGGTGAATTATGCATCATAAATCAGCATCGAGCTCACGCGCAAATTTTAGTTGAACGCTATAACGATAATCAGGTGGTCGCATCTCAGCAATTACTATTTCCTCGCACACTAGAACTTAGTAAACTTGATCTTAATTTATACTTTGAAATGCAGGATGAAATAAACACCTTGGGTTTTGATACTAGTGAATTTGGCAAAAATGCAATTATCATAAATGGATTACCAAGCGAATTAAGCAAAACAGACGGTGCAGAGGTGATTATACAAATATTAGAAGATTTCAAAACCAATTTTCAGGAATTGAAAATTGGTAAGAAAGAAGCTTTAAGACAAGCTACCGCAAAGAACGCTGCCATTAAGGCAGGCAAAGCGCTCACCCAAGTTGAAATGAAAACCTTGATTACAGACTTAATGAATTGTAAACAATCAGCTACCAACGAATCTGGAAATACTATCATCGTAAAATTAACAAAAACCAGTTTGGAACGTTTTTTTCAATAACACAGAAAATGCAGTTTAATAGTAATCAATACAATGTACCGGAGGTAACGAAGAATATCATTATTATTAATGTTCTTTTTTTTCTAGGAAAATTTGCCGCAGAATCTCAAGGGATTAATCTTGATAACCTTTTGGCCATGTTTTATCCTGGCTCAGCATATTTTAAACCTTGGCAAATAGTTACCCATATTTTTATGCATGGTGGACTAATGCACCTTTTATTCAATATGTTTGGGGTATGGATGTTCGGAGCAAAACTCGAACAGATTTGGGGTCCTAAACGATTTTTGCAGTTCTACTTTTTTTCTGCTTTAGGTGCCTTCCTCTTGCATTTTGGTATTGTTTACTTTCAAATACAAGAAGTGATCGGCTCAGTAGATCCACAAGATTTTCAAACTATGCTAAGCGAAGGAAGAGATATACTGATGAGTGGTCAAAATTATCAAGGTAGTCTTGGTGCGCTAAATGCCAATTATAATGTTCCCGTTTTAGGTGCATCTGGTGCCCTTTTTGGTATCTTAGTAGCGTTTGCTATTTATTGGCCAAATACAGAGTTATATTTAATGTTTATCCCAATTCCAATCAAAGCAAAGTACGCAGTCATTGGCTATGCAGCTTATGAATTATTTTCTGGAATTAGCGGATTCTCTCCTGGAATTGCACATTTTGCACATATTGGAGGGGCTCTCTTTGGCTATTTATTAGTGACGTATTGGAACAGAAATAACCGCACAACATTCTATTAAGACACATGAATATTTGGGATAAAATAGTTTACGAATACAGCAAAGGAAACTCTGCTATACGTCAGATTATCATCGTAAATCTTGCAGCGTTTATCTTAACTATTTTAATAGGCTTTGCTGCTCGTTTAGGAGGGTTTTCGGCAGGTTCTATTCTAGAATATTTTTACATACCCAGCAATATAGGTACGCTACTCATCCGTCCTTGGACTATTATTACCAATGTGTTTTTTCATGCTGATTTTTGGCATGTTGCGGGAAACTTAGTCTTGCTATTTTTTATCGGAAGAATTTTAGAAGACTTTCTGTCTAATCGCCAAATGTGGACTATTTTTATAAGCGGCGGAATTGTTGGAGCACTTTTATTTGTGGTTGCGTTTAACATTTTCCCGGAATTTCACGTCGTTGTAAAAACTAAAAAATTACTTGGGGCATCAGGAGGCGTAACCGCTATTTTGGTTGCCACAGGTATGTTCTTGCCCCGTTATGTAGTAAGACCATTCGGTTTGTTTGACGTAGAAATGCGATGGGTGGCATTATTCTTTGTTTTTAGAGATTTATATATGTTCCCAGTAAGTCAAAATACGGGAGGACTATTTGCTCATATTGGGGGGGCATTATTTGGCGTAATTTATATCTTACATATCCAAGGGAAACTAGGATTCAATTTGCCCGATTTTAGCACATTATTTCCTGACAAAAAGAGGACTTTTAAGCCCGATGAAGTGCACCTCCGAAAAGAAAATATAGCTAAAAAAAATAAACCAAATCAAGAAGAAATAGATGCCATATTAGATAAAATATCTCAAAGTGGATACGACAGTCTTTCGCAGCACGAAAAAAACACGCTATTTAAAGCCAGCGAATAAGTGAGAAATGTCATCAAAAAAATAGTAGACATCCTTAACGGAATAGCCATACTTGGACTATTGATGGCGTACTTAGCTCCTTATGTTGATCCTCAAGATTTTTGGCCTATTGCTTTCTTTGGTCTAAGCTATAAATTGTGGTTTTTAGGCAATATTTTCTTATTCATATTTTGGCTAAGCTTAAAACGTATCCGATGGATTTATAATGCCGCTTTTCTTTTACTTGGAACACCATTTATAGGCAGAAATATTCAATTTAACGCGTCATCCTACCAAAGTGGCGATTTAAAAATAGCATCGTTCAACACAAACGTTCAACAGGTTTATAACGGGGGAAACACATCCAAAGAAATAGACTCCCTGCTTAATGTAAATAAATATGATGTTGCTTTACTTATCGAATGGTTTGACAAAAAAGGTAGCATAAATAGGAAGCATTATCCCCATCAACAATTTGTAAATCTAAATGCATTGAGCAATAGATATAATTACGGGATTCGTTTGGTGTCCAAACATAAAATTATCAATTGGGAACGAATAAAATATGCGCACAAAACAACGAATATGGCCGCCTATTTTGATATTGAAATTAACGGTGAAATCATTCGTTTTGTGGGAACTCACCTCGAGTCTAACATGATATCCTCAAACGATTACCATACGCTAGTAAAACTTGACGTAGATGAGGCCTATAAAACCTATGCACTAAAATTCTTTAAGAGACTTAAAAGTCATATTTTACTTAGGTCTAGTCAAACAAAAACGGTATTGGAAGCTATAAAAAACAGTCCTTATCCTGTTGTCATTATGGGTGACTTGAACGATACTCCGCAAAGTTTTACGTACGAACTACTTCAAAAAGGAAGAAAAGATGCATTCATTGAAAAAGGAAATGGATGGGGAGCGACCTATCTAAAACCCTTCCCGCTTTTGCGTATAGACTATATCTTGTACGATGAAGAACTCACCTGCACAGACTACAAACGCATCCAAGCTGCCCAATCTGATCACGCCTTAGTAGAAGCATCTTTCCGTTGGACAAAATAACAATATGACTTTTATCTCAGACCAATTATCCCAATACTGCGAGAATCATACCTCAGATGAGTCGTCTTTGCTTGCTGAGTTGCACAGAGATACCTTTACAAACGTACTTGCTCCTAGAATGCTTTCAGGTCATCTGCAGGGAAAATTACTTAGTTTTTTCTCTAAAATGATTCAGCCAAGCGCTATTTTAGAAATAGGCACCTACACTGGATACTCTGCACTATGTCTTGCAGAAGGGCTTAAATCAAATGGGATTTTGCATACCATTGATATAAATGAAGAATTAGAAACACGCATCCGCAAGTTTCTTAACGCATCCTCTCATGCAGAAAATATCACACTGCATATAGGTAATGCATTGCAAATTATACCTACCCTAGTTGAGACATTTGAGCTGGTCTTTATGGATGCAGACAAGGAAAACTACAGTGCCTATTACGATCTAATCATCGATAAGCTTCCGCATGGAGCAATCATTATTGCAGATAATGTACTTTGGAGTGGTAAAATATTGGACCACAAAGAGCTAGCTAAAGATAACGATACGAAGGAGTTAGATGCGTTTAACAAAAAGGTACACGATGATCCGCGTGTAGAAAATATACTTCTACCAATAAGAGACGGTCTTATGGTAGTCCGAAAACTATAACACAAATTTTTTCCTACTTTTCTTAAATATGCTGAGCTATTTAAGGTACGCTTATTAGCAAGAAATTTGCATGTATCCTTAAAAGTTATATATTTGCCTAACGAACGTTAGTTTGTGAGTAAAAATGACCGAACGCAAGAGAGAAATTTTAGCCGCTTCCCAAAACGTACTTAAAGAAAAAGGGTATGCAGCTACTTCTGTGCGTGATATTGCCAAAGCGCTATCAATGGAGCCAGCTAGTTTATATTCTCACTTTAAAAGCAAAGAAGACATTCTCAAAATTACGTGTTTTGATATGGCCGATAAACTAGAGATAGGTATTGCAGAAGTCAATGATATTTACTTTAACGCAGAAGAAAAACTTCGAACCGCTATTAATCTTCACGTAAAGGTACTCACCCAGAATCTTAATTCTGCCATGATTTTTATCCGTGATTGGCGAAACCTAACAGGCAAATCCTTAGATCAATTCATACTTAAACGTAACGCCTATGAAGCAGGGTTTAGAGAAATTGTGCAAACAGGGATCAACGAGGGAATTTTTAATGAAACCGACAAAAAATTTGCCGCATTAACCATTTTAAGCAGCGTAAACTGGATTGTAGAGTGGTACAAAGAAGATGGATCACTTTCCTCCGAACAAATTGCCACTAAATTAAGTGATTTTATTTTAAGCGGTTTGAAAAAAGACACAGTATAACACAGTATAAATACTTTAACGATAACATATAACACCAAAAACATGTACGGTAACGCATATATAGACCCAAACGAGAAATTCTCATCTGAAGAAGAGACCCCAGAATTATTGGCTGCTTTTCAAGCTAGAATTGATGCAGGAGACAAAATCGAACCCCAAGATTGGATGCCTGCCATGTATCGCAAGCAACTTATTCGAATGATAGAGCAACATGCTCATTCTGAAATTATAGGTTCGCTCCCAGAAGGTACATGGATTACCCGTGCACCTGGATTCAGAAGAAAATTAGCCCTTATGGCTAAAGTACAAGATGAAGTAGGGCATGCACAATTATTGTACTCTGCCGCCGAAACCTTGGGTAAAAGTCGTGAAGATATGATGAACGACCTTATTACCGGGAAATCAAAGTACAGCAATATCTTTAACTATCCCGCTCTTACTTGGGCAGATAGTGCTGTTATTGCTTGGTTGGTAGATGCAGGTGCGATTGTAAATCAATTAGCAAATAGTAAAGGATCTTATGGGCCTTACTGCCGTGCACTAGAGCGTATCTGTTACGAAGAGTCTTTTCACTTGAAATACGGTCATGACAACGTTGTGCATTTAGCAACAGGAACTAAAAAACAACGAGAAATGGTACAAGCGGCTATGACACGATGGTGGACGCCTCTGATGCACTTCTTTGGTCCTAGCGACAAAGCTTCAGTACATTCAGATACATTGATGAGATGGAAGGTGAAAATGGCTAGTAATGATGCCATGCGCCAGCAGTTTATGGACATGTACATTCCTAAAATATGGGACCTTGGATTAACGCTACCTGATCCATTACTTAAGAAAAATACAGAAACGGGACTTTGGGATTACACAGAGCCTGATTGGGAAGAGTTTAAGCGCGTTATAAATGGCGATGGGCCTTGTAATGCTGAAAGATTAGCAGTGAGACGTATGGCTGAAGAAAATGGAAGATGGGTTGCAAGAGCTATTAATAACGAAGAGGCCGAGCACGTTAGACCTTTTGCCTAAGCATAATTTATCATCAGCAACAGATTAACGAGTATGGCATTAGAAGACAAAAAAAGAATCGAATCGTTAGATCCGCGTATAAGTAGAGCTCATCTATCGGGCGGCAATCACGAGGATATGACCGGATTACTTCATTTTCAAACCTATGAGGTATTTCATCAAAATAAACGCGGTGCACAACATAAACACGTAGGTATTGTACACGCCCCTAATTCAGATATGGCTTTATTATACGCTAAGGAGCAATACGCCAGAAGAGAGCAAACAGCCAATATTTGGGTAGCACCAAGTAGCTGCATCTCTGCAACGGAATATGCAGATGATGATATATTTACCACTACTCCCGAAAAATTATACCGTAACCCCGCTACCTATAAGGTAATGGACCGAATACAAGCTTTTAAAGAAAGAGGTATGACTCCTTCTGATGAAGTTTAATTAGCTTAACTTCATTACAGAACTTTTTTACGTATCGCAAAACGCACTTTATTTTTACCCGATAACAAAGAATCAATGAATAACATAGACGCTTTAAAAGAATTATTATATAAAATGGCTGATGACCAACTAATCATAGGTCATAGAAATAGCGAATGGAACGGCCTCGGGCCCATTTTAGAGGAAGATATTGCTTTCTCCAGTATGGCTCAAGATAAAATGGGACAGAGTGAACATTTATATAATTTATTAAATCAGTTAGGCGAAGCCGACGCAGATACCGTTGCGTTTACACGAAATGCCCCACAATTCCATTGCAGTCATTTAGTTGAGCTTCCAATTGGAGGGTACGACTTTAGTTTGATACGTCATTTTCTATTTGATTTTGCCGAATATTTGCGTTTTGAAGCTTTAAAAACATCTGCCTACCAACCGCTGGCTCAAGTAGCTAAGAAATTTTTCGGTGAAGTAAAATACCATACCATGCACGCCAATACGTGGGTATATCAATTAGGGCACGGCAATGAAGAAAGCAACGGCAAAATGCAAGAATCTCTCAACTTTGCTTGGGATTACGCCTTAGGCATGTTCGAACCCGGTCCAGCAGAAGAAATGCTAATCAATGAAAACATATTTATCGGAGAGGAAGCTCTTCAAGCAAAATGGCTTGAGGTAGTTATACCACTGTTAGAAAAAAGTAACCTAGTTATCCCAGAAAAATCCAGTTGGGCACCAATATATGGCGGAAGAACAGGCAATCATACTGCTCACTTGCAACCGCTTCTCTCAGAAATGACCGAAGTTTATAGTATAGATCCTAGCGCTGACTGGTAAAATGAACATAACACCAGCGTTTATTCGAAATGAATTAAAACAGGTAAAAGATCCAGAGATACCTACTATATCTATAGTAGATTTAGGAATAGTAACAGGCATAGAAATAGGTGAACATAACACCGTTCACGTTACGCTCACGCCCACTTTTGCCGGCTGTCCGGCTCTGCGAATGATGGAAGACATGGTAAAAGAGCATTTGGGTAAGATTGAAAATCTCGGTGAAATAACTGTAAAAACCAGTTTTGAAACAACCTGGACAACTGACTTAATTTCTGACGAAGGGCACGCTGCTATAAAACAACATGGCCTTGCTCCACCGATGCGCAATTGTGCGCATATAAGTATGGAAATATTAGAAGCAACTAGCTGTCCTTATTGCGACAGTAACGATACTAAAATGAAAAGCCCTTTTGGTCCGACGCTATGCAGAAGCTTACACTATTGCAACAATTGCAAACAAGCTTTTGAAGGCTTTAAGCCAGTATAAAGGAGAGAATTAGAAGGATTCTTTGATCCACTTCTAAAAATCAATATTTAGTTCACCTTTGTAGAAGATTAATTGCAAATGAATTTCAATCAAATCTTATCCGCCTTTCTAATTCTATTCGCTGTAATTGATGTGATTGGTTCTATACCTCTTATAATAGCCATTAAAGAAAAAACTCCTATCCGTCCTGCGCTTGCTACCTTAGTTTCAGGAGTTATCATGATCGCATTTCTTTTTTTAGGAGAGAAATTGCTCACTTTTATTGGCGTGGATATAAAATCATTCGCAGTAGCGGGAAGCATACTAATGGGGTTCATTGCGTTTGAAATGCTCCTAGGAGTACAGATTTTTAAAGAAGATGATGACGCAGCCACCGCATCTGCTTCTGTAGTTCCTTTGGCATTCCCACTTCTAGCAGGAGCAGGCACACTAACCACCATCATATCCATTAGAGCGGAGTATGAAATCATCAATATTATTTTAGCAATTGTACTTAATATGATTGTTATTTATGGTGTGCTTAAGTCCGTAAACTTCATACAGAAAATTATTGGCAAAGCAGGCACCAAAATATTAAATAAAGTATTCGGTATAATCCTTTTGGCAATTGCCGTAAAACTATTCAGTGCCAACGCAAAATTGCTCTTCACCAACTAAACAGATGAGGGCTGTTTTAATTTGCTTTTGTTTATGTTGTGTTACTTTAGCTACTGCTCAGAATAATCTTATTGACTCTATAAAAATAGCCTTGACCGAAAAACCAAAATATTTCATTGGCTTCCATCACAGAAACACCATTGTTCACGCTACCCCAACCACTCTTTATGGTTTAATCGCTGGCGCTACCTTTAATTCGAAAGTATCACTATATGCTGGAGGATACGGATTTAGTGGCATACAAGAAACATTGCTTAGGCAAAGTAGCAACTTTGGTGAAGATTCTATTTACAGATACGTGAGCACTAGAAACGCCAGCATAGGCATAGAATATACCTATTACCATTACCAAAGATTAAGTCTTAGTGCTCCGCTGCAAATAGGTTTTGGAAGCGTATCTCATGAATATAAGTCGGCAGATAAAACGACCCTAGTTTTAAAAGAAAAATCAAACATGGTGCCCTTAGAAATAGGAACCACCGCCTACATAGAACTGCTACCTTGGGTAGGAATTAGAGGAGGTTTTGGTTATCGATTACAGCTGGGAAAAAAGACGGCATTTCAGTACTCCTCTCCCTACTACAGCCTCGGTGTTTCTATACTTCTGGAGCAGATTTACCATGATTTAAGAAAGAGATTAGAAGCGTGATACGCCTAGCTATTCTTTCTTTTCTGGCTCTACCACACCTTGCTCCTCCAGTAAAAACTGAATGGTGTTTGCTATATCATGTGCACCTATCTTTTTAAAGCGAATCTTTTTGTCTTTATCTAAAACAAAGATTTGAGGTGTGGTTCGTATGTTGTAATATTCCCTAAATTTATCGTCCCCAAACGCATTAGCCACGTTTATAAAATCGTATTTTTCCTCTGCCAGCCTTTTTTTCCAACCCTCCCAGTCTCCTTGAGTATACACCGCATAAATTTCAAAGTGTTCATTCGTCATACTGTCGTACATTGCCTTTATGATCGGCATTTCTTTTTTACAATGACCACAATTTATATCCCAAAACACCAGTACGGTAACAGGCTTATCAATAGCTTGCATACTTATTCTTTTGGTAAACGTAGTATCAGGCATACTCATTTCAGGAGCTAGAATGTCACAAAGAGTTGGTTCCATTTTATTGCTCTCTTCACACATTTTTGCGACGTAAGACGAATCTGCCCAAAATGCTTTTCCTGCACAGTAATAATTTTTAGCCATGTGCCAAAGCGCCTTATCCATACACATAAACTTAGACTCCTCAAAGTAGCGTAATAAGTAATGTATAGTATATTTATATTGCTCTTTACTTCCTCCCTTTTCTATTCTATTTATCAGAACATCTGCCATAGCAATGGCAGAATCAGGAACTGGAATCATGTAATTGTCAAAATAATCTTTTAGCTTATTGTGAAAAACAGGAGACAACATCAGTCCGTCTTCAGACATTGTTACATTATCCCAGTAGTGCTCTCTCATCCACAGATACTGATTTTTTCTTGCTTCTTCCTTGTTTATATTCTGTTCTAATTCTATAGCTTTAACTTCCTCCATTGCCAAGTATAATGTACCGATGAACAGCGTTGGGTTAGATTTTGCTATGGCACTTCGTTTAGCAGAAACCAAGGTGCTAATATTTTTTAGTTGTTCACTAAGTTCTTTTTTGACAGTCTCATCCGTTTCTGCATCATAGCTCTTCTTTAATTGTGAACCTAGGATGCCTTGCTCCACTGCCAATTTATTGAATTCGAAAAAGAGTTCATTTTCCTTAGAACCTTTGCTTGTAGTAATCTTGGGACTTAGTGTAGTGTCAGTAGTAAACGCATATTTCATTTGATTCTCATCCGTTGAAACCAGTATTTCAAAATAGTTTTTCTTCGGCAATACCACCAAGTAAACGCCGGTTTTAAGTTTTTCTTTACCCGTAAAATGAAAAACCCCATTTTTACATTCTGAGGTGTCACGTAAATACTGTTTGTCGCCAAAATGATTTGCCAGCAATAACTCGTCATCACAAGTCAGACCATTAATAGTTACTGCAATATCATACTGAGCAAAAGCACTTGAGCAAAAGAAAAGGCTCATAAATAAAGTCAACTTTTTTATCATTTTTTTGATTGGTATTATTTTGTACAAATATAGTAAGGCAAAGACGTATATAAAATGCTTAACGTTGCGCTGAACTTTCACATTTACACAAAAATGGTGCCGAACAATACTTCCTTTTTTGAAAATGTCTATGAGGTTGCACGACTCATACCCATAGGACGTGTAACTAGTTATGGAGCTATTGGGGCCTATTTAGGATCTGCCAAATCTGCCCGCATGGTAGGCTGGGCAATGAATAACGCACATCAGCAAAAACCTAAAGTACCTGCGCACAGAGTAGTAAATCGAAATGGAATGCTTACAGGTAAGTTTCATTTTGCATCTGTTAATGATATGCAACATTTACTTGAAGCAGAAGGAATTGAGGTAAAACATGACCAAATAGTGAATTTTAACGCCCTTTTTTGGAATCCTAAAGAGCATTTGAAAGTAAATCCTAAATGAAAAAATATTATCTCTTTGTTTCCGTTCTTATCATAAGTAGTACAAGTTTCGCTCAACATAAAAAAGAACAGAAACTTGTGAGTGTAAGATTGGGTTTTAGTGGTACAGGATTACTAATAAAAGCAATCGGTAAAGCTGATTTATTCAGTAAAGACTCCTTTAGCGTGGGTAATATTTCCACATCCAAAAGACCAGCGATATCAGCCGCATTTGATTTTAGTCTTACAGATCGTTTAAGTCTTGGTGGCATTTTTTCGCACCAAGTATTTTCAGGCGAGATAAATGATTATAAAGGCGTTGTAGGAGGTAAAACTTTTGTTATAAATCACATAGATTTCAAATTAAAGAGGACCTACATTGGAGCCATACCCAAAATACATTGGGCCGTCAAAAACGAAGATTTTGACTTTTATTCGGGCGTTCGGGTTGGCTACCTTTTATGTACCAGCGATGTAAATGTTAATGACCACGATTTTAAAGCATTAGATGCCTTCAAAGGTGGGCGCATCGCGCTTGGTATAGTGCCCCTAGGCGCCAATTTATATCTTAACCAAAACCTTGGCCTTAATGCTGAAATATCCGTAGGAGCACCATATATATTTGGCATAGGTATTAACTATAGATTTTAACTAGGAACACTCTTAGCTTATTTTCCTATAACTAATTAAATTATTTTTTTCGTTCAATCACGTAATCTACAAGCGCTTGTAGATACTCTGTTGAAGAAATAGTAGTTATACTGTTAAGCACGCTTTCTGCCTTTGCTTTATAAAAGCGCATTCTTTCTTGAGCATATTCAATACCTCCTTTACCCTTAACAAAAGCAATGACCTCATTGATCTCGTCCTTCGATTTTTTATCTTTTTTGATGATCTTGATAATGACCCTTTTTTCACTTTTATCTGCATTACGCAGTGCATAAATAAGTGGAAGTGTCATTTTCTTTTCAATTATATCAATACCTGTAGGCTTACCCACTTTGTTATCGCCGTAGTCAAATAAGTCGTCTTTAATTTGAAAAGCAATGCCTATAGCCTCTCCCATTTCAATAATTTTAGCAACTGATTCTTCATCCGCACTAGCGCTATGCGCCCCTATTCCGCAACAACTAGCGAGTAACGAAGCCGTCTTCTTGGTAATAATATCAAAATATACGTCTTCCGTAATATCCAATTTACGCGCCTTCTCCATTTGTAGAAGCTCTCCCTCACTCATTTGTTCTACAGCCGTAGAAAGTATCTCAAGTGCTTTAAAATCTTTGTTTTTAAGCGACAGCAATAACCCTTTAGATAAGAGATAATCGCCCACCAAAACAGCTACTTTATTTTTCCATAGTGCGTTTATAGAAAAGAAACCACGGCGGGTGTTTGCTTCGTCTACTACGTCGTCATGTACAAGGGTAGCTGTATGCAATAGTTCCACTAGAGCCGCGCCCCTATAAGTTGCCTCATTTATGTCTCCAAAAAGTTTCGCACAGTGAAGCACGAGCAATGGCCTCATTTGTTTACCCTTACGTTTTACAATGTAATTCATAATGGTATCTAACAATGGAACTTTACTCTTAACACTGTCTTTGAATCGGGCTTCAAAGATTTTCAGCTCCTCTTGTATAGGTGCTTTAATATAGGCGACAATATCTGCCATACTTTATAGTGGTGCAAGGTACTATCGTAAAACAAAAAAAGAGAGCAATTGCTCTCTTTTTTAAATTCTATAACCTTACGTATTAATCTTTAGCCGCTTTAGCAGCAGTATAACTTAGTTTCAAGGCGTTTACCTTTCTTAATTCTTGTTTTATATCCGATACTATACCCATCTTAACCGTTTCGTCAGCCTTCAGAGAAGTGGTCATATATGGGACCTCAGCTTCATCTTTTTTAGCATTTTCCATGGTAATGTAGGTTTGAATATCATCTACAGTTGCAAATGCGTCTGCGAGTTGAATACGAGGAGAGGTACCCAGCGTCTCATCTAAAGGTGGGCCTACAAAAATGTAGTGCAGTCTAGATTTTTTCTCTAGCTTCTCTACCTCAGTAGCCTGTGGCAACTTCGTTCGTATTTTCATTTCACGATCTCTCATCTTGGTAGCTACCATGAAGAAGAACAAAAGCATAAATACAATATCTGGTAAAGCTGAAGTATTAATAGCTGGGGTGGATCTTCCACCGTCTTTTTTAAATTTTGACATTTTACTTCACTCCTATATTTACTGGTTCCGCTTCTGATAACTTTTTAGGATACTTTGATTTAACATCCTTTATCTTATTTTCTTCTCTTTCTGGACTTAAGTCAGAGTAACTCTTCCCGTAAGTTCTCATAGAATACTCGTCTCGCACTTCATTGTATGCTGCAGTAAGCTCATTATAAACCTGAACATACATTTTGTACGAAGTCCCTCTGTCATTTTTCAATGAAACTATTGCTTTAGTAGAACTACTTGCAAGGCTTGGATCTCTTCCTTCGTTAGTTAGGTGGTCTTTGCACTTTTGCTTCAGCTTGTCAATAGACATAACATCTCCTTCAACCAAAAGTAAATCTGCTGAGTTTACCAAAACTTCCAAAACCTCACGTTTTTTCTGTTGTGAATTCTCTGGTGGAGTTTCAGATATTGGTGGCAATGCAACTTGCAATCCAGTAGGAATATCCATTGTAGTAGTTACCAGGAAGAACACCAATAGCAAGAAGGCGATATCTGCCATCGAACCGGCGTTAATTTCTGGTATATCTCTTCTTCTTTTTCCCATTTTATATTAATCTCTAAATAAGCCGATGCCTTCTGAAACTATTATAGAACCTACTGCAGCAAATGTTAAAAACGCTGATAAATATAGTCCCATATCTATTCTTTTAGACACTGCCTTTGTTGTCACACCATATTCCTCATAACTTGGAGATAGATTTCCTGGTGCAACCGCATAACAAATTACACAAACTAATGCAACAGACCCAATGGTTATCAGCATTTTTTTGGCATTTGAAGGGTTTTCAACAAGAAATTTACCTGTAGATAAAATTATGGCTATAAGACCTGCAACACCTAATCCTAAGGCAACATAAAGTCCCATTTCAGCTCCTTGATAATCTTTACCACTTAATATCATGACAAAGAATATTAGAACAAGTAATACTACTGCAGCGTAGTATGCTATTTTCCCATATTTACCCATTATCCTTTTATTACTTTGTTTTTAACTAAAATATCTATCAATGAGATAGAAGCATCTTCCATTTTGTTTACAATACCATCAACTTTAGAAGTTATAAAGTTATATGCTATTTGAAGAATAATTGCAACAATAAGTCCTGCTACTGTGGTAAGAAGTGCAACTTTAATACCTTTAGCAACTACCGCTGGAGAAATATCACCTGCTGCTTCAATAGCATCAAATGCATCAATCATACCTATTACTGTTCCCAAGAAACCAAGCATTGGTGCAAGAGCAATGAAAAGTGCCAACCATACTAACCCTTTATCCAATTGTCCCATTTGCACAGAACCATAGCTAACTACCGATTTTTCTACAATATCAATAGAACCTTGATCAGCTCTATCTAATCCTTGATAAAAGATACTTGCTACTGGACCTCTAGTGTTTCTGCAAATTTCTTTAGCGCCTTCAATATTTCCAGCTGCAACTTGCTCTTCTATTTGAGCTACAAATTTGTCAGTGTTAATGCTCATCCAGAATAAAGATATGATACGCTCAATTGCGATAGCCAAACCTAGGATAAAACAGATTAAAGGAAGTGACATAAAGAATGCGCCACCTTCAATAAATTTCTTTTTTAGTACTTGTATTCCTGATTCTTCAACCGCCACTTCTGATGTCTCTTCGACAACTTCAGTGATTACTTCATTTGAATCTGTAGAGACTGCATCTGCAGTGTCAGTTTCTGACGATGCTGCTGCAGAGTCTGGTTGAGCGAATACTGATTGAACATTCAATGTCATTACACATAACAACATTACTAACGATGTGATTTTTTTCATTTTAATTTAAGGCTTATTACGAATTGCGGACAAAAATAGAAAAAATTAGGCACCTAAAGCATGTTATCCCCTTTTTTTAATTTTAATCCTTTGTTATTTTAATTCGAAAGTCATCTTTTAAAGTATAATATTTTTTATACGTTATAAAAACAACCATTTTCGCTTTACCAAAGGGAAATAATGGCTAAAACTAAGAAAGCATACATCTGCTCAAACTGCGGAAACAATTACGCTAAAATGATGGGAAAGTGTTTTTCGTGCGGAGAATTTAATACAATAACAGAAGAAATAATAGATCACCCCAAGGCTACTATGATGAATCTGCACGATATAGACGGAGTTGTAACTCCCATTATTAATGTAGATGCCATCGAACTAAAAAGACTTAAAGCTCCAGGTATTGAACTCAATAGAGTGTTAGGTGGCGGAATAGTACCTGGCTCTGTTATCTTATTGGGTGGGGAGCCCGGTATCGGCAAGTCTACGCTCTTGCTTCAAACAGCTTTGCGCATGAACAAATCAGTACTTTATGTAAGCGGCGAGGAAAGCCTCAACCAGATAAAAATGCGTGCCGACAGAATAGGTATAACCAACGAAGAATGTCTATTGCTTAACGAAACGTGTGTTGAAAATATAGTGCAACGAATGAAAGAGGTTAAACCTTCCTTTGTTATCATAGATTCTATACAGACCATGTTCAGTAAGTACTTAGATTCTACGCCGGGTACTATTTCACAAATTAGAGAAAGCAGTTCTCATTTAATACAGTTTGCTAAACAAAACGAAGTACCTATCATACTGGTAGGCCACATTACTAAAGACGGACAACTGGCGGGACCTAAATTGCTAGAACATATGGTAGATACGGTATTACAATTTGAGGGAGAAACACAAAACAGTTATAGAATATTGCGTACCCTTAAAAATCGTTTCGGGAGTTCATTGGAATTAGGCATTTATGAAATGACATCAGAAGGTATGCGTGAAATAGATAACCCTTCCGAAATTCTTATTAACCAAAGAAGTGAAAATTTAAGTGGCGTGGGAGTGGTTGCTTCTTTAGAAGGGAATAGAAGCTTGCTCATAGAAACACAAGCTTTGGTAAGTGCTGCAGTTTACGGAAATCCACAGAGAAACACGAATGGTTATGATATAAAACGATTAAACATGCTGCTAGCCGTGCTTGAAAAACGTTGCGGCTATAAACTATCGCAGCAAGATGTGTTTGTAAATATAGCAGGTGGTTTAAAGATTAATGATCCCGCAACAGACCTGGGTATTGCAGCATCTATTATATCCTCTTTTGAAAACCTGGCTTTGGGGAACAAAATGGTTTTTGCAGGTGAAATTGGGTTAAGCGGCGAAATACGCGGTGTGAATAGAATAGATCAACGCTTAAAAGAAGCTGAAAAACTAGGTTTCAAAGACTTTGTAATGTCAGACCAACTGGATGTAAAAAAAGCTGAATACAGTATTAAAATACATCAAGTAGGCACCGTAAATCAGTTTTTTAGTCTGATATTCGGATAAAAATAGCGCCAATACTTCGAAGTTAATTCATACATAGATTCAGATTAAACCGTTGGAGTATAGTTCCTCCATTCATACTTCGTATTAAATCAATAAAATGTACCTTTGCCCCGTTTAACGACAAGTATGTTTATACAAGTATTAAAATCAAAAATACACAGAGCCAAAATTACGCAAACCGAACTGGACTATGTTGGTAGCATAACCATAGACGAAGATCTCATGGACTTGGCCAATTTAATTGAGGGGGAGAAAGTGCTTATTGTAAATAATAATAATGGAGAGCGTCTTGAAACATACGCTATTGCTGGGGTTCGTGGCAGTGGAATGATATGCTTGAATGGTGCGGCAGCGCGTAAAGCAGCCAAGGGTGATATTGTAATCATCATATCGTTTGCCATGATGGAGTTTGAAGAAGCTAAAAAATTTACTCCTTCTCTGGTATTCCCAGATAAAGACAACAAAGCTATCCTTGACTAAAAACACCAAAACAGCACTACAAACCATTGTTTTTTTAACGCTTGGTGGCGTGCTGTTTTATTATGCCATTGGCAGTCAAGACACCTCATCTATATGGCTGGAAATTAGGAATGCCGATAAAACATGGATTTTGATTGCCATAGTATGTGGTATACTTAGCCATTTAGCCCGAGCACTTAGGTGGAATTTATTGCTAGAACCGCTAGGCTATAGTGCTTCAGTAGCTGCTAGTTTTCACGCTGTGATTTTAGGGTATCTCGTAAATATGGCATTGCCGCGCGTTGGCGAGGTAACCAGGCCCGCTGCACTCAGCAAGTTAGAAAACATCCCATTTAATAAGCTAATGGGAACAGTGGTTATAGAACGTATTGTAGATCTACTGATTACCATACTTATCGCTTTTGGTATTTTCATTATTCAATTCAGGCTTATCTCAGATTTTTGCACGAATCTATATAGCCAAATGAATTCTACTTCTATAGTCGTTACTGTACTTGTTGCTTTAATCTTTATCGGTGTAGGAATTTTTGGATTTATCAAGAGAGAATGGTTTTACCAATTGCCTATACTAGCAAAATTGAAAGGATTTATAGAAGGTCTTGTCGAGGGTTTTAAAACTATTTTTAACCTCAAACGCAAATTTCAGTTTATAATCTATAGTCTATTTATATGGGTCATGTATTTCTGCATGCCTCTCTGTATTTTTTATGCTTTAGCCGGAACAGCACATTTGGGAGCGTCTGCAGGGCTTACCGTATTGCTTTTTGGCACAGCGGCCATGATTATTCCTGTACCAGGAGGGATAGGTACCTTTGAGCTCTTAGTACCTGCAGCATTAGGTTTATATCAAGTTACTGGACCAATAGCTAGCTCATATACACTAATTACCCACGCGCTGCAGTTCCTTGTCATCATAGGCGTTGGAGCTTTTTCGGTAGCGTACTTTATAATTAAAACCAATAAAAAAATCATAAAAGATGTGGAGTGAACTACTAAACGATAAACTATACTCGGATGCAAGTGCGCTTGCTAAAAAAGTAACGCAATGGCAACTGTATAATGAGAAGGTAGTTTTTACCAATGGGTGTTTTGACATTTTGCACTTAGGCCATATTGATTATTTGTCGAAAGCAGCAGATTTAGGAGACCGACTTATTATCGGTGTGAATACCGACGAATCGGTAGGTAAATTAAAAGGACCAAGTCGTCCCGTTATAGACCAACATACACGTGCCATGAAATTAGCAGCGATGACTTTTGTGGATGCGGTTATTCTTTTTGGAGAGGAAACACCTTTAGCGCTTATTACAGCTATAAAGCCTGATGTGCTCGCAAAAGGTGGAGATTATACCATTGGAACCATTGTAGGAGCAGAACACGTCATAGAAAACGGTGGCAGTGTGCAGGTAATTCCTTTTTTAGAAGGGAATAGCACCACTGCGATAATCAATAAAATCGTTGGTTAGCTAAAACCGAATTACTTCCGTTTTCCGCCTTTCAATTGTTCTTGCATATCTGAGAGATCGTCCCATAAACCTTCATGCGCCAACCTTGCTTGTTCGGCCCAAGTGCTGGGGTCATGTACCGCATAATTAGGCCCAGCCGCTATTAGAATACCTCGTATTCTTGATACGCTTGCAGAAATTAAATCTTGGAAGGAATACACACCATCGTTATTTAACAATTCTTCTATTTTGGGTCCAATTCCTTCTATTTTTTTAAGATTATCCTTTACAACCTCTTTCGTTGACGCAGGTTCTATGTTTACTGTGTTAGAAGTTGTACTTAGTGCTGTGTTTACTAAATCCGGAGTCAAACCAGCTAACTGCTTCTCTAGGGATATTTTTTCAATATTAGACCCTGCTAATTTTTGACTTAACTTTTCTATTTCTGTGGCCTGTTCTTTAATTCGCTCCTGTAATGCATTAAATTCTGCTGTTGCATCCACTTCTGAGCTGGTTAACCCTTCGCTTGACAAACGATTAAGCTCTGACTCTAAATTAGCTATTCGTGATTTGAAGCTATCGTTAAGTAAATAGCGTAATAGGTAGCCCAATACAAAAGCTACTAGAAGTACTATGGCAATCTCCCAAATGTAAGTTGTCATATTTGAGCTTCCTGGTCCTTCAAAAAATCGTTCCGTATTCATTTTATGTTTTTAGTTAATTCGTATTTCCACCCTGTTATTAAACACTGCGCTTGAGTCTCTAGGGTTATGAATGATGGGTTCCAAATTTCCCATGGATAGTACTTTCAAATTAGTTGAATCCACACCACGTAGAACAAGTAGTTTTTTAATAGCATAAGCTGCTTTCAATCCAACGTTATTACGATCCATGGCACGTCCTATACTTTTCGTTTGGCCCATGATTTCCATGGTATTTCTTCTTTTCTCTATGGACAAATATGTAAGGTACGCTTCTAATTTCGTAGGTAAATTTTCTTCTAAATCTTCATCATTAAAACGCAAGATAACTCCAGTACTTGTTTCTTCAATATATTCATTTCTGAGAAGTATTGAAAATGTTACACCCTCCAAGTAACCGTCTTGAATGGCTAGAGCGCCAACTTTTGATTTTAATACTAACCGGCTATTGCTTATATCTCTAAATAAATACTTAGTTGATGAGGCTCTTGCTAATCCCAGATTTTCATAAGCGGAACTACTAATTTCGCTTGAATCGCATATTCCTATTATCAATAATGCATTATCTTCTCCTAATTTTAGAAGTAAATTGTTCTTTAGACCATCGAAATTTTGTCCCAAAAACGGAACACTCCCGTTTACTTTAAAGTGAATAGGACTTTCATTCTTAGAAACAAGTGAATCTTGGCAACTTTGCTTTACGATGCATACATAATACCATCCGGATATTACTGACCATATTACAAACAAAAATACGACTAGTATAACTTTCAATTTCATTAAAATAGCGTAACCAAATTTTTAGCGGAGAGAGAGG
>JAFMCI010000067.1 GCA_017857855.1 Bacteroidia bacterium
TTTAAACTATTGAACAAATTTTAAGCAATTATACTCCCAGGAGCAGTGTTGTCCGCTGGAGATACAAACTTGAGCTTACCATCTGCATCTTCCGCCATCAATATCATTCCGCTACTTTCTATTCCCTTTAAGGTACGAGGAGCTAAATTGGCTAAATAGGTTACTTGCTGTCCCACAATATCCTCCGGAGAAAAATGAGCCGCAATACCGCTTACTACACTTCTTCGCTCCAAACCTAAATCTAAGGTAATGTGCAATAGTCTATCTGCTTTTTTAACTTTTTCGGCAGCTATGATAGTTGCTACGCGAATATCTAATTTCGCAAAATCATCATATACTATTTCTGATTTTACAGCTGCCACCGTTTTTTCTTCCGCTACGGAAATTACTTCTTCGGCATTAGGCTTTTGCAATTTTTCCATTTGTATGGCAATGAGTTCATCTTCTATTTTTTCAAATAATAGCGACGGCTTATTAAGCTTGTGTCCTACTTGAATCTCCTCTTGGTAACTAGTTAAATTTAGCAACCCGAGTATTTTGTTCGCTGTTTCAGGCAAGAATATCTGCGCATAATTTCCGATCTCCTTGACCACGTTTATACACGTGAAAAGACAATCAGCCACCACTTGACTATTCGCCTCGTCTTTGACTAATTTCCATGGCTCTGTGTCTTGTAAATACTTATTACCACTCCTCGCTATTTCCATGTAATACTCCAAACCTTGACGCTGGTTAAATCCCGCCAATGCCTCGTCAATCTTTACTTTAATATCTGTAAGATCAAGCTTATTGGAGCCCAAAGGAACCACTCCATCGTAATACTTATCTGTAAGTACCATTACTCTATTTACAAAATTACCTAAGATAGCCACTAGCTCATTATTTACCTTTGCTTGAAAGTCTTTCCATGTAAAATCGGCATCTTTTGTTTCTGGTAGTATGCTGTTAAGAGCGTAGCGAAGCTCATCTGTTTTACCCGGAAAATCCTCTACATACTCATGCAACCATATCGCATGATTTCTACTGGTAGAAATCTTGTCGCCCTCAAGATTTAAAAACTCATTGGCCGGCACATTAGTCGGCAATATAAAATCTCCATGTGCATGTAACATAGCAGGGAAAATTATCGTATGAAAAACAATATTGTCCTTGCCCAGAAAATGAGTGAGTTCAGTCTCTGGATCCATCCACCATTTTTCCCAATCTGCTCCTGCTGCTTCTTTGGTAGCCGTGATATAGCCAATGGGTGCATCAAACCACACGTACATTACCTTTCCTTCTGCATCTTTTACCGGAACTGGCACACCCCAATCTAAATCACGTGTCATAGCCCTTGGCTTCAAGCCTTCTTTTAACCAGCTATTACACTGGCCATAAACGCTTGATTTCCAGCTGCTTTTTCTACTTTCTACCCATTTGTTTAAAAATTCATCTTGTAATTTATCCAAGGGCAAGTACCAGTTTTTAGTTTCCTTTAAAATAGGGCTATTGCCTGTAAGTGCAGAACGAGGTTTAAGCAATTCGGATGGGCTACTTGCTCTACCACATTTTTCGCACTGGTCTCCATACGCATTATCGTATCCGCAATTAGGACATGTTCCCGTTATGTATCTATCGGCTAAAAATTGCTTGGCCTCTTCATCGTAAAACTGTTCTGTAACATCCTCAGTAAAAACACCTTTATCATATAAGTTCTTGAAAAAAGCTTGTGCAGTTTCATGGTGCAAGGCATTTGTTGTTCTACTAAAAGTATCAAAGTGAATTCCAAAATCTTTAAGCCCTTTAGCGATGATTACATGATTTTCATCAACCACTTGTTGTGGCGTTTTTCCTTCGTTTTTTGCCTTTAAGGTTATGGGTACACCGTGTTCGTCTGTTCCACACACAAACAAAACATCTTTGCCTTTCATTCGCAAAAATCTATTGTGAATGTCAGAAGGCAAAAAACAACCTGCTATATGGCCTATATGAATAGGTCCATTAGCATAAGGAAGTGCACACGTTATGAGATGTCTTTTAGGCATGGGGCAAAGTTAAGATAAGCCTAAGAATATTAAGCCTTGGTCTTTCTATTTTGAATCTTGGATAAAAGCGGATGTAATACGACTGAAATAAGTATAATACTAGTTCCGATATAAAAATCTTCATTTAAATCCGCATCTTCATTTAATAACCATATGGCGAGCAGTATTCCGTAAACGGGTTCTAGGTTAATACTTAAATTAGAAACAAATGCCGTCAATTCTTTAAGTGATTCTACCGCAAGTGCAAATGCTAAACTGGTACAAAATAAGCCAAGAACAATGAGCCATAACCAATCTTTACCTACTGGAAACCATTGAGCTTGTGGTAAATAATGTTGTAATATGGGGTAGCACATTGATATACACAAGAAGCCTGCACCCAGTTCTATGATGGTGACCGATATTGAATTTTGTCCCGTTATATATTTCTTATTGTACACGGAAAACAAAGAAGCTAACAAGGCGGAGGCAAGCCCCACGGCTATTGCGAGATAGTAGGTTTTTCCTACTCCACTCAAGAAAATTATACCAACAATTACGAGCAGACCCAAAAGCAATTCAATCCATTGAAATTTGGATTTCGTTATCAGAGGTTCAAGTAAAGAGGTGAATAACGTAGAAGTAGCCAGACAGGCCAAGGTTACTGAAGCACTGTTGCCAATCTTTATGCTACCGTAAAACGTGAGCCAATGCAGTGCTACAATGACACCAATACCCGAAAATCGAAGAATATTTATTCGTTTTATTTTTCGTATTCCTGATAACGCTCCGGGTATAAATAATAGTCCAACGATGGCAATCCAGAGGCGATTCCATACCAGTGCTGTTTGCTCTAGTGTAATAAGTTTGCCTAAAATAGCGGTAAACCCAAATAAAAATACGGCTACATGTAGCTGAACGTATGCTTTTTGTTTGTGTGTAAATGGAGCCAAAGTAGGGGCAAATTAAATGTAAAACGGGTAACTATGGATCGATTTCAAATCTTTGTAAACGTGCGGTAGCTGCTCACCCCGCAGGATGAAGACAAAAGCCATATTCCGATTCTAATTTTACGAGGCGGTTTTTTATATTTTTCCGACAGTATTGATTACTTCAATCCGTGTTACGTTGTATATTAAACATGTACACTTCGTACATTCTGTTTACGAACAATTGTAGTACATTGTTTTGCTACTGCATATTAGGTTTTTTATTTCATGTATTTTTAATACTTAAATAATCGTAACACGTTGGTTTTGTGAATAATAACAACTATTAATTTAGCTCAAAAAGAGGATAATAGGTGCATTAACTACCTTAAGATAGCTTTACGTTGCAACCAGATTCTCCTAATTTTGTAGAATATGTCTGAGCAACCCCAACTTAAAAAATTATTGGATGAAAATGGCAATCTCATCAGTCCTCAATTACCCGAAGAGGTAAAAAATTACCTAATTGACATTGATGGAACAATAACTGAAGATGTCCCCAATGAAGAACCTGAGAGAATGGCGACTTGCCAACCATTTGCCGATGCACTAGAAACCTTAAACCGCTGGTATGAGCAAGGGCATATTATTACTTTCTTCACCTCGCGCACATTAGACCACAAAGAGGTAACCGAAACCTGGCTTGCTAAACACGGTTTTAAACACCATGGTGTTTTATACGGCAAACCTCGTGGAGGCAACTATCATTGGATTGATAACCATATTGTGAGAGCTACTAAATACAAGGGCAAGTTTACAGACCTAATTACGCAAACCAAAAAAGTAGAACTATTTGAAGAGTAGCATAACAACGCTATGAATTCAAAAATCCATCAACTTCTCAAAGTTTTGAAGTTCTATTTGAATCCGCCTAAACAGAATCGATTACAGGTGCAAAAAAAATCCCGTCACTAAGGTGAACGGGATTTTATATATTTCTATATTAATCTGCTACCAATCATCGTCATCCACAAACGGAACAGCAGAACAAGTTGCTTTTAAGTCTTCTATAAGACGATTCATTTGAGAATTACACGCAATTAAAATCTTATCGTTATTTCTAATATCCTTCTTGGAAGTCATGTAGTACTCCATGTAGGTAGATATTTCTTCTTTCCCTACAGCATTAGGCGTAACGTGCTCAAAATTTTCGAATTTATAACGATATCGTTCATCCTTAAATCTAAGCTCCATGTCAAACTTAATTATACCAACTGTGATTTTAGCATATTTGTTTACTTCTACCACCAGCGGCATTACGACATTGGCCATGATGGTCTGTCCTTCTTTTCCTTTCGGGTCTATCCCCGCATTTTCTATCATTTGTTTGGCTTCTTTTTTGCCAAACTCATTTTGCATCCAAACCATAGCTCTTGCATAAAGAGAATCGGCTACAGAATAATCCTGACCTCCTAGGTCTAAGAATCTGTCAGGAGCAATTACTTCTACGATTTCAATGTAGGTGATTAATTGTGAGGCACTGTCAAAAGGCATACCCGTAAATCTAACATAAGGCATCGCTTTAGCGTCAGGTCTAGCCGATCGGACATAATCTTGTCCGCCGTAACCTCCGTAGCTGTCATCACTTGCTCCCCAAGAATCAGCACTTGATGAGTCACTAGCTGCTGCAGATCCGGGATCATATTGATAATCCGAAGACCCATCAGTGGCGTCACCCCACGAGTCCGCTCCTGCGTCATCCCAAGTTTGTGCATTGGCCATTATCGCCACACTGCAAACCGTAAATAAAGTAAAAAATATTTTTTTCATTTTTTTAATTATTCCTCTTATTTACACTGATACTTGATTCTCAGCATTTTTAGAAGAGGTGCACGAAAATAATATAAATTTTTATCAAAAAAGTGCAGTTATTGTGGAATACTAAAATTATGACGCATGTCGCGTGTGGAAACATTTACCTTTCTTGCACTGTTCTTACTAAAAACCATCTATGCAAAAACTTTGTCTCGTCCTTTTAGCCTTTATATTTATAGGCCAAGGATGCAACTCTAGTAATCAAAGAGAGAATTCTTCATTTGATAACTTATCAAACGACGCCCATTCGTATGCTAACTTCAACGAAGCTCGAACTACGCATCTTAACCTTGATTTAGCCGTTGATTTTGAGAAAAAAGTGCTGCAAGGAACGGCAACATGGGATATTGACAAGACAAAAAAGGCAAAAGAACTCATTCTTGATATTGGAAATCTTGCTATATCAGAAATAACCCTCGACAACGGCGTTGCCACCCCATATACCATAGGCCCAGTAGACTCTATAAAAGGACAAGCGCTTACCATATCACTCCAGCCTAATACCACAAGTGTTACCATTCATTACAGCACAAGCCCTCAGGCAAAAGCGTTGCAATGGCTCACGCCAGCACAAACATTAGGCAAGGTTCACCCTTTCTTGTTTAGTCAATCTCAAGCTATTCTTGCCCGTACATGGGTGCCATGTCAAGATGCGCCTGGAGTAAAATTTACCTACGAAGCTACCATAAAAACTGATTCCAATTTACTTGCACTTATGAGTGCAGAAAATGACACCGTGCTAAGCCCTAATGGTATCTACCACTTCAAAATGGTTCAGCCCATTAGCTCGTATTTACTTGCACTTACGGTAGGCGACTTAAAATTTGCTTCTACTGGACGTAATAGTGGAATATATGCAGAGCCCGCTATGCTAGACAGAGCCGTTTGGGAATTAGAAAGCATGCAAAGTATGATAGATAGCGCAGAAGCGCTGTATGGCCCTTACGCATGGGGCCGATACGATGTAGTTATCTTGCCACCGAGTTTTCCATTTGGCGGAATGGAAAACCCAAGGCTAACGTTTGCTACACCTACTATCATTGCAGGAGATAGAAGTCTGGTAGCCCTTATAGCGCACGAACTAGCCCACAGTTGGAGCGGAAACTTAGTTACCAACGAAACCTGGAATGACTTCTGGCTCAACGAGGGATTTACAGTCTACTTTGAACAACGCATCATGGAAAAAATATTTGGAGTTCCTTATGCTCAAATGTTAACTAAACTTGGAATGGGAGACTTAGAGGAGACTATTGAAAGTCTTACAAGCGAAGGAAAAATTAAGGACACCCACCTATTTTTAAATTTAGATAACCAAGATCCTGATGACGGATTAACAGATGTTGCTTATGAAAAAGGCCGATTTTTTCTGCAAACCATAGAATCAGTAGTTGGACGCACAAGATTTGACGCTTTTCTTAAAAAATACTTCTCGGAGAACAAATTTAAGCCAATGAATACCGAGCGTTTTATTGCTTATTTAAACCAAAACCTATTGACAGACGAGCAAGAAAAAGCAGACGTCAAAGCAGCAGAATGGATATATGGTCCGGGTATACCCGATAATGCTCCCGAAGTAAATTCGGCAGAACTCGATAGAGTAGAATTGGCAATAGCTAAGTTTAATAACAATCGCATCAAAGCAAAAGACATTGATATTACGGGCTACACCACACATCATTGGTTATACTTTTTACGAGGTTTAAAAAACTTAAATTTAAGTAAAATGGCTGAGTTGGATGCCGCCTTTAATTTTACCGCTTCAGGAAACAGCGAAATTGCCTGTGACTGGTTTAAGCATTGCATAGATGTATCCTACAAACCAGCATACCCTGCGATTGAAACATTCTTAATTCGCGTGGGGAGAAGAAAGTTTCTAACGCCGCTATACGAGCGTCTGGCTAAAAATAAAGAGGATAAGCTCTGGGCGCAAAAAGTATTTGAAAAAGCCAAACCAGGTTATCATTCGGTTTCGTACAGCACCATAAAAAACATCGTGTACTAGATAACCGGCAGCAATTGGGAGGCAGTTAGCTTACGAACAAAGCAGAACTAGCCCATACAACATAACAAATCATAAAAAGGTGGCCAATGGTCACCTTTTTTGTTGTGTGAAAAAAATATCAGCTTATTTTTGCAGTCCTCTAATAACAACGGAGAATATAACCGGGCCTATAGCTCATTCGGTTAGAGCAACTGACTCATAATCAGTAGGTGCCTGGTTCGATTCCAGGTGGGCCCACATATTAAAC
>JAFMCI010000068.1 GCA_017857855.1 Bacteroidia bacterium
CGTGTGGACACGAAATCCTTCTACGCCACCCTAAAAACAATACTTGTTTTCAGCAATGAGCAAAGCGGCTACTTTTCTACGTAATGCTATGGTATCGGTAAGTGGGTATTTGGTAAATCGCTTAATCCCCATATGCATCATTACGAGCATATCGTCTTTTGCAAACGCGCTAATTGCGTGCTTACCCGAAAGATAGCAACGTTCCATAGCGTCATTCACATAACATTTAGTCATCGCAATTTGACCTGCTGTTGCCTCCTCTCCTTGTTGTTCTATCAGTTTCTCGGTACGCAAAATGGTACTTTCTGCCGTAAATACATCCAAGGCCATGTCTGCCAAGTTCATAAGTATTTCTTGTTGCTTTTCCAACTCCATCATGTACTTCTGAGCTGCTGCTCCTGCAGCCATAAGTATTGCTTTTTTAGCTTGACGAACCGCTTTTTTGTCCTCATACAAAGGACTTCCGTCTCCATCATCTCCAAAGTCAGGAATTTCCATCAATTCTTCTTGTATTTTCATGGCAGGTCCCATTAAGTCGATTTCACCTTTCATTGCTTTCTTCAAAAGTTGACCCACTGCAAGCATTCTGTTAATCTCGTTGGTTCCTTCGAAAATACGGTTGATACGTGCGTCTCGGTACATACTTGCTACAGGATATTCCTCTGAATAACCAGTCCCTCCAAAAATCTGAACTGCCTCATCAACCACGTAGTCTAGTGTTTCTGAACCTAATATTTTTAACAGTGCGCACTCAATACTGTACTCTTCTGCTGCAATTAACTTCCCTTCCACTTTGGTTTTTCCTTCTGCGACAAGTTCTGCTATTTTATCGGTTATTAATCCCGAAACTCTGTACGTTGCGCTATCTGTAGCATACGTTTTTATAGCCATCTCTGCCAGCTTATGCTGTATAGCACCAAAACTACTTATAGCAACACCAAACTGCTTGCGTTCATTGGCATAATTGGTCGCTATATCTATGCTTTTTTTACTTCCACCCATAACCATCGCGCACAGCTTATATCTTCCTATGTTAAGCACATTGAAAGCTATCTTATGTCCTTTTCCAATTTCGCCTAGCAGATTAGATTTGGGTACACGTACATTATCCAAAAAGACTTGTCGTGTGCTGCTTCCTTTAATACCGAGCTTTACTTCTTCATCTCCTAAGCTTAAACCAGGAGTTCCTTTTTCTATGATAAAAGCGGTAAACTTATCGCCATCTACCTGTGCGAAAACCGTAAAAAGATCTGCAAATCCCGCATTCGTGATCCACATTTTTTGTCCGTTAATAACCCACTCATCTCCATCCAATACCGCTTTAGATTTAGCCGCTAAAGCGTCACTTCCACTGTCTGGTTCCGTAAGACAATAGGATGCTTTAATCGTTCCATCGCCTAGTCCTGGAAGGTATTTTTTCTTCTGTTCCTCGGTACCGTAATATAAGATGGGAAGTGTACCTATGCCCATGTGTGCTGCCAGAGCCACACTAAAACTTTGTGTTTTACCAAGCTCCTCGCTGAGTACCGACTCCGTATTGAAGTCTACTGACATACCCCCAAATTCTTCGGGTAAAGCTGCACTTAAAATACCAAGTTCTGCTATTTTATGCATTAACTCTGGCACCAAGTCTGGATTTTCCAATTGTTTATCAATTTTTTCACGTAGGGGAGTAACTTCTTTTTCCAAAAAATCTCGTGTCATATCACGAAACATTTTTTGTTCTTCATTTACTTGCTCGGGTATGAATGTGCTTTGGGCAGTTTGCTCTTTGATAAGGAATTCACCTCCTTTTAGGTTGTTATTTCTTTCTGTTGACATAGGATTTAAGACTTAGGATTATTTGTCGAGTGTGTTTATTAATTTAAAAATTGCATTATCGATACGTATCAGTTTTTCAATTATCACATCAACTGATTCTTGGTTTGTTATTTCTAGTTTTGCAGCAACGGATAGAAGTGTGATTACCTCGGCAACGCTCCCTTTAGATATGTATAAAAAACGAATAAAATCAGGGTTTGTTCCACGAGCAGATCCTTCGGCAATATTGGATGGAATAGACACTCCCGCACGTTGAATCTGAGAAATGATGCCATACTTTTCTTCTTTGGGATACTTCGCTGCTTCTTTGTATATTTCAACAACCAGGTCAATCGCTTCTTCCCAAACTTTTAATTTCCTGAAATTATGATTCGTTCTACTCATTATTTTTTCATTGAATTATGATTTTAGATAATTAACATTGGTTAAAACAGTCCTATATCTTAAATCATACATCTTAAACCCACTAAAGTCTTTCATAAATCGCTGCTATTCCTTGTCCTCCGCCAATACACGCTGTTACCATGCCATATTTTTGGTTTCTAAGTTTCATTTCTTCGAGTATTTGTACGGTGAGTTTTGCTCCGGTACAGCCCAATGGATGTCCTAAACTAATTGCTCCACCGTTTACATTTACGATGTCTGGGTTAAGATCTAAACCACGCATAACAGCCAAACTTTGTGAAGCAAATGCCTCATTCAATTCTATTTGATCAATATCATTTAGTGAAAGACCGGCTTTGGACAACGCTTTGGGAATAGCCTCCATAGGACCAATTCCCATGTATCGTGGGTTTACACCAACAGATACTTGACTCACCAACCTAGCTCTAGGCTCTAAGCCTAAATCCTTAACCATTTTCTCACTCATTACCAGCACAAAACTGGCACCGTCACTGGTTTGAGAACTATTGCCGGCAGTTACCGTTCCGTTATTTTTAAAGGCGGGTTTTAACCTTGCCAAAGCCTCTAGCGTGGTATCAGCTCTCGGACCCTCGTCGGTATCTACTATGTAGCTAGAGGTAACACGCTTATTTGTTGCCGGATCGAAATCTACTTGCTCTACTTCAAAAGGTACTATTTGATTTTTAAATTTACCTTCGGCGAGTGCTTTTAAGGCTTTTTGGTGAGAACCCAGTGCAAATGCATCCTGATCTTCGCGACTGATATTATACTTAACTGCAACCTCTTCTGCGGTGAGCCCCATTCCTAAGAAATAATCACCGTGATCTTTAGCAATATTATAATTAGGCACTGTTTTATAACCTACTGTGGGCACTAAACTCATGCTTTCTGTTCCACCAGCTATAATACAATCGGCGAGTCCTGCTTTAATTTTTGCTACGGCCATTGCAATGGTTTCTATACCGCTACCGCAATATCTATTAACCGAAACCCCTGGAACCTCCATGGGTAGTTTACTTCGCACCCCAATCCAGCGGCCCATTTGTAAACCTTGCTCTGCTTCGGGTACTGCATTCCCTACAATTATATCTTCAACTACACTCGGATCAAATCCGGGAGTATGGTCAATTAAATGGTTAATTACAGCTGCTCCCAAATCAACTGGGCTGGTAAATCTAAATCCACCTCTTCCTGCTTTCCCGACTGCTGTTCTATATCCGTTTATGATGTATGCTTCTGCCATTTTTTTTATTTTATGAATGATTTAGGATGTATGATATAAGATTTATGACTTCTCTTTTTTCAGCTTTATGTAGGTTTATCTTATTCATTTTTCTGTCTTATATCTTATATCCTAGGTCTTATATCAGTTTCTGAGTGGTTTCCCCGTTTTTAATATATGCTGTATTCTTTCCAATGTTTTTCGTTCGCCCAGTAAGCTTAAAAAGGCTTCTCTTTCTAGGTTTAATAGGTATTGCTCGGTCACTTTGGTAGCCTGAGTTAAATCTCCTCCGGCCATAACATAGGCTAATTTTTTACCTATGAGCATGTCGTGCTGACTAGCATAACCGCTAATTCCAAAGGCTTCTACACCAGAATATAATGCTCCAAGTGCCGTTCTGCCTAGCACCAAAATATCATCTCGTTGTGGTTTTTGAACGTATCCATCGTGGTGCAGTTCAAGTACCTTTCTTTTGGCTTCCGTAATAACACGACCGCCATTTACAACCACTTCATCCTTATCGTGATGCATCACCCCGATTTCAAAAGCCTCGTGTCCTGAGGTAGCCACTTTTGCAGTTGCAATAGTTTGAAAACGCTCAATTAAGGTAGGTAACTGTGGGTCACCTGCATAGAAACTGTCGCTTGTCCGGACCACAAATTCTTTCGTTCCTCCACCGCCAGGTATAAGTCCTGCACCAGCTTCCACTAATCCAATATAGGTTTCAGCTGCAGCAATCGCTGAATCGGCGTGTAATGTCATTTCACAACCTCCGCCCAGGGTTAATCCGTGAGGAGCAACAACCACAGGAATACTGCTGTATCTTAGGCGCATAACGGTGTTTTGAAAATATTTAATAGCCATGTTTAGCTCATCAAACTCCTGCTCTATGGCCAACATAAGCATCATCGCTAAGTTAGCTCCAGCTGAGAAGTTGGGTGCATCATTGCCAATAACCAAACCTTTCCATCCTTGTGTTTCTGCAATGTCAATGGACTTATTAATAGCTGCTAGCGTGCCGCTTCCTATGGCATTCATTTTTGAATGAAACTCTAAACATAAAACACCATCACCTATGTCGTGCAAGGTCGCCTCTTTGTTGGTATATACAGGCTCAGGCGTTCTGAAGTTATCTAGTACAATAAACGCTTCAGTACCTGGAATTACTTCATATTCTGCTTTGAGAATATTATAGTATTTGCGTTTACCATATTCTGATTTGTAAAACGTAGTGTTCCCTTTTGCTTTGAAATCTAAAATCCATTGTGGAACTACATATCCAGCCTTTTCTATGTTGGCTAATACTTTATCAAAGCCAATTAAATCCCAAGTCTCAAATGGTCCCACTTCCCAACCAAATCCAGCACGAAGTGCATCATCTATTTGATACAAATCATCTGCTATTTCCGGAATACGATTAGCCGAATAAGCGGCAATAGCTGTAATTATATCGTGATAAAAATCAGCAGCAGGATCACCGCCGCTGTATAATATTCCTAGTTTACTGCTTAGCCTGTTGGCTCCTCTTGCTTTCCCTATACTGTCAAATCGAGGCTTGTCTTGAGCACTGTATTCTAGCGTCGTTAGATTAAGTGATTCGATTACGGTATTACCATCCGCATCTTTCCCTTTCTTATAAAACCCTTGGCCTGTTTTGTCTCCAAGCCAATTATTCTCCAACATTTTTTCTAAAAACGAAGGAATGGTAAACCATTCTTTCATTTCGTCAGCAGGACAGTTTTGTCCTACACCGTTTGCTACCTTAACCAAGGTATCCAAGCCAACCAGATCAGATGTTCTAAACGTTGCAGACTTGGGTCTACCTGAAACAGGACCTGTAACACTGTCAATCGCTTCGATGCTTAGACCATGTTTAACCATCATTTTAAAGATTGCCATGATACTAAAAACCCCAATTCTATTGGCGATAAATGCCGGTGTGTCCTTTG
Source organism: Bacteroidia bacterium (assembly GCA_017857855.1). GTDB lineage: Bacteria > Bacteroidota > Bacteroidia > NS11-12g > UBA9320 > UBA9320. The sequence continues at coordinate 5,398 of JAFMCI010000068.1, forward strand.
CCTTTACCGTTGTTTTACCTAGAAAAAGATCACCGTAATGCAAGAAGAAGTCTACTACCTCAGGCTTGGTTTTGGACGAAGGGATAATTTCTAGAAGCTTAAGATAACGAGGCGGATTGAAAAAGTGTGTACCACAGAAATGTGCCGCAAAATCTTCGCTTCTACCCGTCAACATCATTTCTATAGGTATACCTGACGTGTTGGAAGTAATTAAGGTACCTGGTTTACGGTATTCCTCTACTTTATTAAAGAGATCTATTTTAAGATCCAATCTTTCGATAATTACCTCTATCACCCAGTCACAGTCTGTTATCTTATGCAGGTCATCATCCAAGTTTCCAGTTTTTATTCGCTTTGCAAAATCCTTACTGTAAATGGGACTTGGGTTACTTTTCAGTGACGATAATAATGCAGCTTGTGCTACTTTAGCATCTGTACCGGCTTCACTTTCTTTTGAATGGGGAAAGTTTTTAAGGTCGAGTAGGAGCACATCCAAACCAATATTAGCAAAGTGGCACGCTATACGGCTACCCATAACTCCTGAGCCTAATACGGCTATTTTTCTTATTTTCCTCGTATCCATTATTTGTATACTTTTTGTCTTTCTAATTCTTTGTATTCCTTTAGCAATCGTTCATTGGTTCGGTGAAGATAGTTTACATCATCCAATAATTTCATCATCAAAACAGACCCTTCTATTTCTGCCACAATAAATTCAGCTTTTTCTTTAGCATCTGCCTCATCCAATACAAATGAATACAAGTATTTCATTGTGTTTATCCATTCTTGAAAGAAGCTTTTAATAACCTGCGTAAAGGCAGGAACGCTGTTTTTGGTTTCTAAACCAATATTAACCAAGAAATCTCCACCCTCTTCAAAAACAAATATCTCTTCTGCGCGCAGAGCCAATTCTTTTAGCCTCTGGTAAGGTTGGAGTGTTTCATCAAACGCTTTGTTAAATACCCTAGAAACATAATGGTCTCTAAGCGCCGTTAATACTTCAAGCATAAGTGATTCTTTGCTTTCTATGTAATGGTACATACTGCCCTTTAGCAGACCATTTGCTTTAGCGAGATCATTCATAGACGTGCCATTGTACCCCATCGTTTTAAATACAGATAGAGAATTCCGGAGTAACGTTTTACGATCTAACTTTGGTTTTGCCATTATTTTATGTTCCAAACATAGAACTAACTTGTTAAATTACCAAACGATTGGTAGATTAATTTATTCTTACCGAAACCTTCGTTATGAATAATTACATAAATTATACATTCTCGAGTTAAACGGCTACACCTACTACTTTTAAGAAAAGCTATGTAATAATCCTCTTTACATACCCGTTACACTCTCAACCGAAAAAGCTTAACGTTATGAAAAAAATCACTGTATTAATTCTAACTAGCTTGACCATAAAATCATTTTCCCAATTACCACCGTATGAGTTACCGCCTTACCAGCGCGCCATACCCAACGAAGGAGTCCCAATTGCCCACCGCTACTTGGGCGAATCGCGGGTTCCGTATTCTCAAAGAATTCATCGAGTCATCGACTCCCGAATGAAGCAAAACAAGGATATCACTTGGCCAAGAAATCCACTCAACCAAATTATTTGGCACGCCGTTACAACTGGCTATTCCGACTTGCC
>JAFMCI010000069.1 GCA_017857855.1 Bacteroidia bacterium
CCTGGATTAATCCATTCATTACCGTATTGAGCGTGAGAAACCGAAGAAATAAAAATTACCGCAATGAGAAGTATAATAAACTTGGTAATTAAGTTGTTCATAGTGCTTAAAATGGAACTACAAATTTATTTTAAAAAACAATACCCTCTTAGTTTAGTGAAAATTTATTCGTTGCAAATACTTTAGTTTAGTTGATTTTTTTCCTTTAGAGCAAAACACTAATTTCGCCGAAGATATTTATGAAAAAAGTAGTTGCTAATGCCTCTGAAGCCGTAAAAGATATTCAAGACGGAATGACCTTGATGCTCGGCGGTTTTGGGCTATGTGGAATACCGGAAAACTGTATCACTGCGCTAGTAAGTTTAGGTGTTAAAAATTTAACGTGTATTAGCAATAATGCTGGTGTTGACGATTTTGGTATTGGATTGATGTTAAAAGGACGACAAGTTAAAAAGATGATCAGTTCATACGTAGGCGAAAATGCGGAGTTTGAAAGACAATTACTCAGTGGAGAATTAGAGGTGGAATTGCTGCCACAAGGCACTCTAGCAGAACGATGCCGAGCTGCTGGAGCCGGAATTCCTGCATTTTTTACACCAGCGGGTTATGGTACAGAGGTTGCGGAGGGTAAGGAAACCAGAGAGTTTGATGGAAAGCAGTACATCATGGAAAAAGCATTTAATAGTGACTACGCCATCGTAAAAGCATGGAAAGGGGATACGGATGGCAATCTTATATTTAAAGCAACCGCAAGAAACTTTAATCCTATGATGGCAATGGCTGGAAAGATTACGATTGCTGAAGTAGAAGAGCTAGTGCCAGCAGGGGAACTAGATCCTAATTTTATTCATACTCCAGGTATTTTTATCAATAAAATATTTCAAGGCGTGGATTATGAAAAAAGAATTGAACAGAGAACAATAAGATAATGCTCACAAAACAACAAATAGCCCAAAGAATAGCACGTGAATTAAAAGACGGTTATTACGTAAATCTTGGAATAGGAATACCAACCCTCGTCGCCAATTATGTGCCAGAAGGAATTAATGTAACCCTGCAGTCTGAAAATGGATTGCTTGGCATGGGACCATTTCCAACTGAAGAAGAAATAGATGCGGATCTTATCAACGCTGGGAAACAAACGGTTACCACTTTGCCTGGCTCTTCTTTTTTTGATAGTGCTACAAGTTTTGCTATGATTCGAAGTGGGAGAGTAGATCTTACTGTATTGGGGGCTATGGAGGTAAATGACAACGGAGATATTGCCAATTGGAAGATACCCGGAAAAATGGTAAAGGGCATGGGTGGAGCAATGGATCTTGTTGCATCTGCCAAGAACATCATTGTGGCTATGCAACATACCAATAGAGATGGTGAGAGCAAACTGCTACAAAAATTAACCCTACCTGTTACCGGACTTGGTTGCGTCAAAAAAGTAGTGACAGACCTTTGTGTAATGGAAGTAACAGAGCGCGGTTTTGAACTAAAAGAACTTGCCCCAGGAGTTACCATTGAGCAAGTTAAAACAGCTACAGAAGGTAGACTTATCATTGAAGGAGAAATACCGGAAATACTATTCTGAAACTAATAAAGACAATTAAATATCCAAAAAAGCATAGGCTAGTTTGATAGTAGCGTAATCTATTTTATCGCCTAATGCTCGAAAAATGATGCTGCTTTTTAATCTTCCATCGCCACTATAATCATCTTCTTTGGCTTTGCTTTCTGCCTTTTTATATACTTCGTTTATACGATCCATTAATACACTTTCAGGTCTGTAAGCGCTAATATCAACATCGGGATATTTGTCTGATATGGTCAAGATGTGTCCTTGTATCGTACTGTATGTCATACCGCGCTCTTCACTAATTTCTTTCAGGCTCATTCCCTGTTCAATATACTGAATGGTAACTTGATGGGTACTAATTTGTTTTTCTTTCGCTTCTTTTTTAGTGTTGTGTTTTTTTAACTCCTTTTCATCTGTGGTGCCGCCACTTGCATAGATATGACTTTCCCAGTTTTTACTAAAATCTTCTTCTGGAATTTGGTCTATCTCTCCGCTTAATTCTTGAAAACGCTGATCTGCTTTATAGGCTAGCGGATCTACTTCTATAGCCATTCTGTTGATGCCGAGTAATCTTAAACCATCAAGCTCTTTTAGTCGAGAGAGTGCTACATATCCTTGACCTGGTTCAAAGGCTTTAGAAAGGTCAATTTCTGCAGCTTCAAGCGTCATACCTTGACTTTTATGCACGGTAATAGCCCAAGCAAGACGAAGAGGTACTTGTTCAAAACTTACCATTGGGGTGCCTTTTTCGTTGTTAATAGACCATATTTCCGGAGTGGCCAAGACCTTACGCTTATCCATGAGTTGAATCAATGGGTATGGACCTTTTTCATCTGGATCATTTTTGAAGTCTACTACTAAACCGAGTGTTCCATTCATGATGCCACGTTCGTGATCATTTTTAAGAAACATAACCTTACATCCTTTTTTTATTACCAGTTTTTCTTGAACGATGAGTGATTTCACGAAAGCCTCCATCATTTTAGGATTACCAGATTTTTTAGCAAAAAACACCTCTTCATCTGTTTCCAATCCTTTCAATTCTTGCTCGTTCATAGCATCTACATCAGCATTATGAGAATACAGTTTGGTCGGTTCTATGGTGTGTTCATTAAATCGTGTTTCTTGGAGTAATTGCACCGCACTTTCATCCACATCATTACTCCGTATTTGGTTCAGTATAGTGTTTAGCTCGTTCTTGGTCTGCCTATATTGCTCAGTAAGATAGCATACTACTGGAGCTGCTTCTACCCAAGCTTTACTCATGAAAGCAAATTTATCTTTACTGGGTTCTTGGTCGCGGCTTACTGGAGGAAGTTGAAAAAAATCGCCGGCAAACACAACTTGCATTCCTCCAAAAGGCTTAGCTGAGTTTCGGATGTATTTCAGTACTTGATTGATCATATCTAACTGATTTCTGTGCAGCATAGATATTTCATCAATGATTAGAATATGGGTGGTCCGCTGGTTCTTGGTTAAATATACTTTAGTTGCTAAGGACTTTAAATTTTCGTGTGTTAAGTTATCTTTTATGCCAATCCCGCTCCACGAATGTATGGTAGTTCCATTCATATGGGTCGCGGCAATTCCTGTACTCGCAGTTACGGCAACAGGCACCTTGTGTGCTTTTAAGTAGGATATAAATTGATTTAGAGTATAGGTTTTTCCAGTTCCAGCACTGCCAGTAAGGAATACATTTTTACCGGATTTTAATATGGCTAAGGCTTTTTCTTGAAACACGTTTGTAAATTTGAGTTTATAGTTCTACAATTTTGATGATATTTTTTTTATCATCACGATTTTGGTAAAAATACTCAAAACTAATTTACCAATCAAAATCCCGAATAACATACCTGCCAAAACATCACCCGGATAATGTTTTGCCACGTATACTTGAGCAAAGCAAATAAGAGCTGCCCATACGTAAAATATCCAATTTAACCAGATTTTAGTGCTTATACGTTTAAAAAACCAAGTAAATATTACGGCCATTCCAAAATGATTGGTGGCATGTGAAGATATAAACCCGTACTGTCCTCCGCAGTTTACCAAATGCCGGATATGAGTGGTCAATGTTGGTTCGTGGCAAGGTCTTAATCGTTCAAATAAAGGCTTCATAATACTTGCAGAAAATTGATCACATAGCAACACAACAAAACCAGTTGCTAGCAGCACATAAAAACCTTCTAGTTTGTATTTTTTAACGGCCATATATCCAAAAAATAAATAAAGAGGAATCCATGTTAACGGTTCACGTAGTAAAGGAAATACTACATCACAGAGATCATTTGCCATATCTTGATGTATGGCAATAAATATTTTTCTATCTAATGATCCTAGGGTTTCAATCATTTTTTAAGTACTAATATAAGTCTTTTTGATTTTTCAGAATCAAAAGGGCTTAAGGCGTAGTCACCAAAGCTGTCCTGTACCGTAAAACCCGTTTCGGTCATCATTTCCATAATTTTAGTATATCGGAGTGCTGATACTTTTTCAGTGTAATGATAGGGTATACGTTTATCTAAAAATATGATGTCTTTGGTTATTTTACCATTGATTAAGTCTCTACGTATTTCAAAATCAATATGTCCCTTGGTAACGGTTTCATAGGCCACTAAATGAGCCAAAACATGATCAACGTTCATGAAATCAAAAACAAAAATTCCGTTTTCATTGAGCCCTTTGTATATGTTTTTTAACGTGTTCATGTGCTCCGTTTCCGTATCGAAATAACCGAAACTTGTAAATAAATTTAAGATGAAATCATATTTCCGAGGAAATGGTAGGCGCATGTCCTGCACGTAAAATTGCAGTCGTTTATTCTCGAATTGTTTTGCATATTTGATACTATTTGCACTGTAATCAGACCCCTCTACATCAAAGCCTAATTTGTTAAGATGCACGCTGTGTCTGCCTTTACCACAAGCTAAGTCAAGAATTAAATCATCTGTATTTGGTTTTAAGTGCGTGGCAAGTTTCTCTACAAAATTCTCGGCTTCCGTAAAATCTCTGTCTTTATAAAGCAAGTGATAATAATCACTGTCAAACCACGTTCCAAACCATTCACTCATTATTGAGCAAAAGTAGTCCCATTACACTGAAGTAAACTAAAAAAAGGAAACAATATAGCAGATTTGAATAATGATCATTGTCGACTAAAACAATCTAAATATCAAGTAGTCTTGATGCATTTTTAATTTTTTAATAAATTGTGTAACTTTCTAGAAAAAGAGCCGTATAAATAGAACTCATCCCAAATGACGACCCACGAATACAATACATGTGTGAAGCAATATTCAGATGGAATATTTCGCTTCATAGTAAAAAATTTAAGGGATGAGTTTGAGGCAGAAAATATCGTTCAAAATACATTTGAGAAATTATGGGTTCGTATCGACCAAGTGGAAATGAAAACAGCAAAAGCATACCTATTCAAAATTGCATACAATAACATGATAGATGTGATACGAAAGAACAAAAACCATACGGATCTGACTAGTGCCGTGCATGTAGCATCTGATAATTATGAATACAATAATTTACTTGAATACGTAAGCTTGGCAGTAAATGAATTACCTGCGAAACAAAAAAGTGTATTGACTCTACGAGATTACGAAGGCCATGATTACAAGAGTATCGGAGACATAACGGGTATGAGCGAAAGTCAAGTGAAGATTAATATTTTTAGAGCCCGTAAATACATTAAAGCATACATCAATAAACTAGAATTGATGACATTATAAATGGAATAGGATGATATTAGATAAGGATAATTATGAACTAATCATGTTTGATCTGCTGGAGGGAAATCTTTCTGAAGCAGAGGAGCTATTAGTGATGGATCAAATAGAAGGTGACGAGTTTTTTTTTAGAGAGTGGAAACTTTTTAAAGCAACCGTTCTTGTGCCGAGTTCCACTATTGTATTTAGTGGCAAGGCAAGTCTCTATAAGGAAGAAAAAACGGTTGCGATGATGCCCAAGCGATGGGCCGCTATAGCGGCTTCAGTGTGTATTTTAGCCGCAGTGCTTATTTCATGGCCACGACAAGAAAGGGAAATGGTTCAAGTTATTACTGCTGTTGCAGAGCTTAAATCGGATAGCAATCAAGTTGTTCAAGTTGAGACACAAAAAAATAGTGCCTTTGAAACCGAAATAAATGAAAATAGGTCAGGCTCTAGAGGTATTCATAAAGCCAATCAAAAAGGGGCTGAGTTGGGCGTAAAACAAGTTTTCAATAGCATAGAACTTGAACAAATAGTCATTCCATATGAGAATATGAAGGATGTTGAGGTACTGGTTCAAAATAAACCTGATATAATCCAAGCTTTTCCAGTACCGAAATTAGCTGAAAATCAACTCCTAGTTCAGAGAACAAATATAAATACCCAAGAATTGAAGTTGGCACCCACCAGAAAAGAGAGAGCTATGACATCTTTTAGAATTAAAGAGCTTATTCGCCTCAAAAATAATATAAGCGATATTTTGGTAATGGCGAGTAATCCTAAACTCAATATAAATACTGATTTTAAAAACAACAGACCCAGCATTCAACTAGAATTAGAGACAAAAGGCTATCAAGCTATTGCAAGCCTTGAACCGTTTAAAAATAGAAATTAATACATGAATAAAATGAAAATTAACATCAACGCAACCCTTACTTTTTTAATAGTCTGTGCTGCCGTAACAGGTTTTGCACAAACAGACTCCGCACAAGCAACCCATGAAACAATAATAGAAGGCGATAAAGTAAAAGTTATCTTTAAGGAGAAGCAGGTTGTGAAAATAAATGCAGAAGGTAAAGATACTGTTGTAAACAGAGTAGAGTCATTTAGTATAGTGACCAAAGATCGAGACGAACGAGAATTAGATAAGCCTGATTCAGAAGATAACGAGGCAGAGCATTCGGATTTTATAGAAACTAAATGGAACAGCTTTCAGTTAGGGTATAATAATGCTTTAAACAGTGGAGCTAGATTGGAACCTGATGCCAATTATGCTGATATGACCATTGATGCTGGAAAATCAATCAATGTTGATTGGCAAATAGTAACCCAAGCAATGAATATATATAAAGAAAATATACGTTTAGTATATGGATTAGGTATAGACATTAATAATTATCGATTTAACGAAAATGTAGATTTAGATGTGCCCTCTATGTTAGGGGCTCCAACTTCACCCATAGTAACTAGTATTAGTAAAAATAACTACAAGAGGAATAAGTTAGTAACACAGTATGTGACAATGCCGCTATTGCTTAACCTTAAACTAAGTCCTAAAAATAATGATGACTATGTATATATATCTGGCGGTGCAAATTTCGGTTACTTAATAGGTAGCCATCAGAAACAAGTATGGAAAGATAATGGTAGAAAGAAAAACAAGAAGGAAGACAATTTTAACTTAGAGCAATTCAGACTGGGTTATGAAGTACAATTCGGATACAAGGATGTTGTGTTGTTTGGTAAGTATTTCCC
>JAFMCI010000019.1 GCA_017857855.1 Bacteroidia bacterium
CCTCTGTATACAGGAAACCCTGCGCCTGTTATTTTAACACCCAGTTCAAAGTCAATCAGATTATATTTCTCACAAAGCTCCCAGTGCGGAAGATTTTGTGTCAGTTTTGGTTTTTCCCCGTGTTCAAAAATAATTTTGTTGTCTGCTTCACTTTTTCCAGCGGGAACAGCTGCTCCCGGTGCATTAGGTATTTGGTAAAGTACCTCAAGTAAGTCTGCTTCTACACTTTTAAGCTGTTCGCTTAGTGTGCTGCTTTGCTCTTTTAAGATAACGGTTTTAGCCTTCATAGCGTTGGCTTCCTCCATTTTCTTTGCTGCATAAAGTTGTCCTATTTCTTTGGCAATTTTATTGCTCTCTGCCAAGATAGTATCAAGCTCTACTTGGGTTGATTTACGTTTATCATCTAAGGTTAATGCCTGATTTACAAGGTCGGTAAAATCCTTACCTCGTTTGGCTAATCGAGCGATTATTCCTTCTTTGTCTGCGCGTATATCGTGTATTAATAGCATGTTTTTTACCTGAGTTGCAAAGGTTATCTTTTTTGTGAAAAGGGAAAGGATGTATTTTTTCTAATGATTAAGTAAATAATGCTCTAGCTCTGTAATTCTATCTATCATCATAAAACGATCAATGACGCTTTGTTTTGCAGCAGCTCCCATATGCTGTCGTAGGTTAGCGTCTCGAATAAGTTGAGCTAGCTTTTTGGAGAAGTCATCTATATCTAGATGCTGCGCAAGTAGTCCTGTTTGCCCATTGGTAATTATTTCAGGATTACTGGTAATATCAAAAGCAACTACTGGTTTTTCTTTTGCCATAGCTTCTACCAATACAAAGCCAAACCCTTCCCAGCTCGAACCTAAAACAAAAATGTCGATACTTTGCATAAAGACGTCCATATCTGCCACAAAGCCAAGTAATATTACTTCATTTTCAAGATTTTCGTCTGTTATACATTTTTGTAACTCGTCGTGCAATTCACCAGTTCCCGCAATAAAAAGCGTAAATTCTAACCCTTGATCCTTTATTTTTTTAGCAACTTGTATAAGGTGTTTTTGGCCCTTCTGAGGTGTTAGCCTACCTGCGTTTCCTAGTATCACTCCTTTGCCAAGTTTTTTAATTTGCGGCAAGATTTCATGGGTATTGTTTAAAATAGTTGAATCCAATCCATGGTAAATAACAGGTATTTGTGCGGCATTTAACGTATTGTGCAAGTAGTGTAAAATCGTACGCTTGGTTTCTTCAGAATTAGCAATGATGTGCGTTGTTGCTTTACCTAAACAATATCTATTTACGATACTATTTTTAATGGGAGTTGCCAAACCACGCAGGTAAACTCTCCGTTGAAGATGTGCCATTTGTCCTGCGATACTGGCTGTTTTAGCATCTTGGGAAGTTGTAAAAATAACGGTATCTATTTCTTCTTGTTGGAAATACCGTTTAATCGCAAGGAGTTTGAAAAGGTTGAGGAACGATAGGCTTTTTACTTCTATTGGAAAGAGATTAAAACCAGCTTCTTGCCCGCGTGCCCACAAAGGAGACATGGGATGTGCTGCTATCGTCACACTATACCCTTTTGATCTGAATGCTTTTGCATTTTCAAGATGAAGCTTTTCGCCACCGCCCCAAAAATTGGAACTATTGAAGAAGCATATCTTTTTCAAAATTTAGAGCACGGCGTTATGAAAAATGTTTTGTACGTCTTCGTCTTCTTCCAGTTTTTCTATGAGCTTATTACATTCTTCTTTTTGCTCTTCTGTTAGGTCTAGGGTATTGTGAGGAATACGCTCAATATCTACGGAGTCTATTTCAATGCCAATATTTTCAAGTCCCTTTTGCATATTGCCGTAATCGGTGAAAGCAGTATAAATCAACGTTTCATCTTCTACTTGCTCTATTTCGTCTAGCCCAAAGTCTATTAACTCAAGCTCTGCATCTTCCATGTTTAGTTCTCCAAGGTTGACCTTAAAAATACATTTACGATCGAAGTTAAATTCCTGCGATCCACTGGTGCCTAGTTCTCCGCCATTTCTGCTCAAGATAGCGCGCATATTTGCCACTGTTCTATTGATATTATCGGTAGCGGTTTCAATCATTAAACTCAAACCAAATGGACCTTTTGCCTCGTACAGAATTTCCTCGTAGGAGCTACTGTCTTTGTCAGATGCTTTTTTAATTGCGGCATCTACTCTGTCTTTCGGCATATTTTCAGACTTGGCGTTTTTCATCGCCATACGCAGTCTGGAGTTGTTGTCTGGGTCTGGACCGCCTTCTTTCACGGCCATTGCTATTTCTTTGCCTATACGCGTAAAGGTTACCGCCATTTTACCCCAGCGTTTCATCTTACGTGCTTTTCTAAATTCGAATGCTCTTCCCATTGGGTGCAAATTTAAAGCTAATTTTAAGTCTACGAAAAATCAGTTAGTTTAGTTGGTGGTTTTCTGTACAGACCCTTGGAAATAGATGTAGTTAATCGTGTTGCCAATGAATAAAGAGTGAGATTTTAATGAGATACTGGTTATACAAAGGAATGTTCCTACAGAAAAAATTCCTTTCTTTGCACCGCAAAGAACAAACTTATGAATTTTGACGTAATAGTAATCGGAAGTGGCCCAGGTGGATATGTAGCAGCCATTCGTGCGGCACAACTTGGACATAAAGTAGCGGTGGTAGAAAAATCGGAGCTTGGCGGGGTATGCCTTAACTGGGGATGTATTCCAACCAAAGCATTATTAAAATCGGCTCAAGTATTTGAATATATAAATCACGCAAGTGATTACGGAATCTCTGTGACTGAGGCAAAACACGATTTTGGTGCAGTTATAAAACGTAGTCGTGGAGTGGCAGACGGCATGAGCAAGGGCATACAGTTCTTGATGAAAAAGAATAAAATTGAAATTCTAACAGGTTTCGGTAAGCTAATAGCCAAAGGCCAAGTAAGCGTAGATAATGAAGGTAAGAAAGAAACCCATTCTGCTAAACACGTGATCCTTGCAACTGGTGCCCGTGAACGTCAATTACCAAATTTACCAATAGACGGTAAAAAAATAGTAGGCTATCATGAAGCAATGGTGTTACCAACTCAACCTAAAAAAATGGTCGTAGTGGGAAGTGGAGCTATAGGAATGGAGTTTGCTTATTTCTACACGGCTATGGGAACAGAAGTGACAGTTGTAGAGTTTATGCCTAACATCGTTCCCAATGAGGATATAGACGTTTCGAAAGAGCTTGAAAAAATCTACAAGAAAAAAGGCATGACTATTATGACCAATAGTTCTGTGGAGGCAGTAGATATTAAAGGTGCTGGCTGTAAAGTGAGCGTGAAAACTGCGAAAGGAATGGAAACCATCGAATGTGATATTGTTTTATCTGCAGTTGGAATTGAAACAAATTTAGAAGATATTGGACTGGAAGGTCTGGGTGTAAAAACAGAAAAGGGTAAAGTTATCGTAGATGATTATTACCAAACCAATGTACCAGGCGTATATGCTATAGGCGATATAGTACATGGACCAGCTCTAGCTCACGTGGCGAGTGCAGAAGGAATAATTTGTGTTGAGAAATTTAGTGGACAACACGTTGAGCCATTGGATTATGGAAACATACCAGGATGCACCTATACTTGGCCAGAGATAGCATCAGTAGGGTACACGGAGGCAAAAGCGAAAGAAGCCGGATATGATATAAAAGTAGGTAAATTCCCGTTCTCTGCATCTGGTAAAGCCAGTGCTTCGGGTTCTAAAGAAGGTTTTGTGAAGGTAATATTTGACGCTAAATATGGTGAGTTCTTGGGAGCGCACATGATAGGAGCTAATGTTACAGAAATGATAGCAGGCGTGGTAAGCGCACGTAAGCTAGAAACTACGGGTCACGAAATGATAAAAACAGTACACCCTCACCCTACTATGAGTGAAGCGATCATGGAAGCATGCGCTGCTGCTTATGGTGAGGTAATTCACTTGTAGGAATTAGTTACCGGTTAATAGATATTAGGCCTTCGATTTGTTTTTCAATTCGGAGGCTTTTTTGTGGAATTTTCTTTTGAGTATCTTCGCCGCAATGCGTTTCTCACTTGTCTTTATTCTTTTCTCTCAGTTAGCTATTGCGCAAATACCTAGCAACTATGTAAACCCTTTTATTGGAACAGGCGGACACGGGCATACTTTCCCTGGTGCTACGGTGCCTTTTGGAATGGTGCAGCTGAGTCCAGATACTCGCGTAGATGGAAGTTGGGATGGATGCAGTGGGTATCATTATTCAGACTCCTTTATCTATGGTTTTTCGCATACACACCTAAGTGGTACAGGTGTGAGTGATTATGGGGATATTTTATTGCTACCTTCAGCAAATCCCATCTCCTTTAATCCAGAAGAATACAAAACCAAGTTTAGCCATACTGACGAAGTAGCCAAAGCAAATTATTATTCAGTTAATCTACCAGATAATGGGGTGAAAGTAGAATTAACCACGTCTACTTGGGCAGGCTATCACCGTTACACATTCGATAAAGACAAAGGATACGTGTTGCTTGATCTGAAGCACCGAGATAAAACATTGGATTTTGTGATAAAAGAAAGAGGAAAACATACCCTAGATGGATTTAGAATAAGTGAAGGTTGGGCGAAGGAGCAGCATTGCTATTTTTCGATGGATTTTACTCAGGAGATTTCTGCTATCACATACAATGCCGATAGTAGCAAAGCACTTCTGCATTTTGATAAGCTAAAGGATAAACAATTAGAAGTGTATGTAGGGCTTTCATTTACCTCTATTGCAGGAGCACAATTAAACCTTAACTACGAAACTTCACAAACATACGAAGAGGTGCAGTTTGATGAAATAGTAGCCGGAGGTCAAGCCTATTGGGATAAGGAACTTTCCAAAATAGAAGTATTCACCCAAGATGAAGAGAAGAAGCACATATTTTACACGGCACTATATCACTGCATGATTCACCCCAATATAGCAGAAGATGCCGATGGTAAATACCGTGGACACGATATGAAGATTCATAACAGTCCCAATCATACACAATATACCGTCTTTTCATTGTGGGATACGTATAGGGCACTGCATCCATTGATGACGATTATCGATGAGCAGCGAACTACAGATTTTATAAATAGCTTCTTAGAAATATACAAGCAGAGCGGACGACTGCCCGTGTGGGAACTGGCGAGTAACGAGACCGATTGCATGATAGGTTACCACAGTGTAAGCGTTATAGCTGATGCGTATATGAAAGGCATTCGAGGTTTTGATACTAAGCTGGCTCTAGAAGCGATGGTGGCGAGTGCCAATACCGATTTATTTGGTTTGCCAAGCTACCGCAAATATGGATTTGTAAGAGCAGAAGATGAGTCAGAAAGCGTAAGCAAAACCCTTGAATATGCCTATGACGATTGGTGCATAGCCCAAATGGCACGAGCAATGGGAGAGGATGGCATTGCCGATGTATTTGAGAGAAGAGCAGAATCGTGGCGAAATGTCATTAATCCTGAAACAGGTTTTGCCACACCTAGACTCAATGGAGATTGGATAGCGGATTTTGATCCAAGGCAGGTTAATAATCATTTTACAGAAGCAAATAGTTGGCAGTATAGTTTTGTGCAACAGGCAACGGGAGGTGCAACTAATGTTAGTGACCTCGAACAAAAATTGGATGCCTTCTTTTCTGCGTCAACTAAAACCACAGGAAGAACACAATCGGATATTACAGGATTAATCGGGCAATATGCCCATGGTAATGAGCCAAGTCATCATATAGCCTATTTGTATAATTATACCCCTCACCCTGAAAAAGGACAACAAATCATCAAGCAAATCTGTGATTCATTTTACAGGAATACGCCTGATGGATTAATTGGTAATGAAGATTGCGGGCAAATGAGTGCTTGGTATGTATTGAGTAGTTCAGGATTTTACGCCGTTTATCCAGGATCCAATTTGTATTATGTAGGTTATTGTGATTTTGATTCGGTCGTCTATCGGCTTAATAGTGGTAAAAAAATACGCATCGTCGGCTCAAAACAAACAGAAAGAAAAGGATGTACCGATTTTACTTCATACGATGCAAGAGAAGGGTTATATCTTGATTTTTCAAACTGTGATTTTGGAGATAGTTTTCTGGAAGTAGGTGTGACTACTCCAACGATAACTCCAACGCCAATCATTTCAGGGGAGCACGTTTTTCTTGAACAGTCTTTAGTGACGTTAAAAAGTTTAAACCCATTGGATAAACTGTTTTACCGGATGAATTCTCAAGGCTCATTCATAACGTATACCAACCCAATGGTGATAAACAAGAGTTCCATTGTGGAGGCTTATGCAATACGTAATACTATGAAAAGCCCCACTATCTCTGCCACCTTCTACAAAAAACCAAACAACTGGACGTGTAATCCAAGTATACTGCCCAACTCACAATACGCAGGAGGAGGAGATGATGCACTGATAGATGGTGTTAACGGCACTATTAACTGGCAAGCTGGTAGATGGCAAGGATATCAGAATGAAGTGGTGACTTTTTTAATAGACCTAAAAGAAGAAAAGAAAATCAGCGAGGTAAGCCTTAATTTTCTGCAAGATGCTCGCTCGTGGATATTGCTGCCAAAAGATGTTTCGGTATATGTAAACGGTAAATTAGTGGCTACTGACATTCTTAATGTAGATGCGTTGAGAGAAGGAAATTTTACCCAAATGGTAAAATTGAAAATCCCAAAATGCAAATCTCAAATGGTGAAAATTGTGGTCCATTCGGCAGGCAAGCTTCCCGAGGGTCATCCTGGTTTTACGATGGATGGCGATGCATTTTTCTTTATAGATGAAATAAAAGTTAACGGATCCTTTTGAGAGCTGTCTTAACTTAAGATGGGATTGAGTCAAACATGTTTTATTTATACATGTTTAAATAGTAAAAGTAGAAACAACTTACTTATAGTTGTTTTTACTATAAGTTTTTTATATTCGCATTTATAAAAAATAATTCTATGCATAAAAGATTACAATTAATACTAATTGCGCTCACCTTTTATTCGGCAATATTTGCCCAAAAAGCTACCATTTCTGGTAGAGTTATTGACACTTTAGGTCAAGGACTTATAGGAGCAATCGTAGTAGAAAAAGGAACTTCTAACGGAGCGGTAGTTGGTGAAAATGGAAAATTTTCTATTAATGTAAATGATGCTAAAACCGCATCTATTACGGCTTCTTACTCTGGTTACGCTAATTCAACCGTAGCCCTAGGTGGTAAAACTACCATTACCATAACTTTAAGAGAAAACTCAGTAGGTATTGGAGAAATTATGGTAGTTGGTTATGGAACTGCTACCAAAAAGGAATTTACGGGAGCAAGTGCTTCGGTAAGAGGTGAAAGTCTAGATAAGCTTAATATTCCTAGAGTAGATCAAGCACTTCAAGGGCAAATTGCCGGTGTAAGTATTAATACCAATTCAGGATCACCAGGAGGAGCGTCTAGTATCAGAATTAGAGGCCTTTCTACCTTTGGGGATAATGACCCTCTTATTTTAGTAGACGGTGTAGTTTATGATTCGGAAGGACTTAACGCTTTAAATCCAAATGACATTGCAAGTATAAACGTACTGAAAGATGCTACAGCGGGTATATATGGTGTACGTGCTGCAAATGGAGTTATCCTTATAGAAACCAAAAAAGGCAGAAAAAATTCTGCTCCAAGTATTGAGCTATCTGGATACGTAGGGATGCAACAAGCATCTAAGAAATTAGACCTGCTAAATGCAAATGAATATGCAGTCTTGAAAAATGAGATGTTTGCAAATGGAAATCAAGCATTACCATTTAGTAATACAAATTTGGGTGAAGGAACTAACTGGCAAGATTCTGTTTTTAAGACAGCTATGGTTAGAGACTATAATATTAACGTTTCAGGTGGTTCAGATAAAACAACCTATTCCATAGGTGGTAGTTATTTTAACCAAGACGGTATAGTTGGGCTGGATAAAGCGAATTTTAATAGAATAAACGGACGTGTAAACTTAAGTACAGAAATGAGTTCTAAACTTAAGCTCAATAGTGTTTTCTTGTACACTAAAGAAGAGAGAAGTGCCTTGCCTGAAAACGGCATTGGTTCTGTTTTATATAACACCGTTAATGCTTTTCCAACTGATCCTGTCCGTGATGCAAATGGTAATTTCACCTATTTGGAAGAAGTATCTGATATTATCAATCCAATTGCTCAAATGCAAAACACCTACAATTCATCTCGTGTAAATAAGTTCGTTGGGAAAGAAGAGTTAGTGTACGATATACTTCCGAATCTAAGTTTCACCAATAGATTTAATTATAACTATGCATTAGTAGATGGTAAAACATTTTCACCTTTAGCGTGGTTTGGTCCAGGTAAAGCACAAAATACAGCTATCAATGCAAATTTAGATCCTACTCAAGTAGAGATTGCCCCAGGAACGTTTATTGAGCGTGGTGCAAGTGTTACAGAGCAACGTAGCTCCTACAGCGATCTTAATTTTGAGTCGTTTTTTAATCATGAAAAAGTATTTAATGCGATCCATACTGTTAAAACTACTTTAGGAGCTTCTATCTTTAGCCGAAACGGAAGTGCGCTAGGAGGTACAGGGTATAACATCCCAAATAACTCTATTGATTATGCCGATATTTCTGCTAATCAAGCCCCAGGAGGGTTTTTAAATAACGTGTATTCATTTCAATTTCAAGAAAGACTGTTATCTACATTCCTTAGAGCAGAATACAAGTATAGTTCTAAGTATTTTGGTTCAGCTATTTTGCGTAGAGATGGATCTTCTAAGTTTGGACCGAATAGTCGCTACGGAATATTCCCAACCGTTTCTGGTTCTTGGGTAGTTTCTGAAGAAGATTTTTATGACAATAAAGCTTTTGACTTCTTAAAAATAAGAGCCAGTTATGGCATAAGTGGTAATGATCAAATCGAAAATTTCGCTTATCGAGGTCTTCTAACCGGAGAAGGTGTATATGTTTTTGATGATGTAATTACTAGTGGAGCTGCAATAGGCCGTGCCTCTAATCCGGATTTGAAATGGGAGACAACTCGTCAACTTAATATAGGCGCTGATTTTAGTTTATATAAGAATTTAAGTGTTACGCTTAACTACTTTATTAAAAATACTAAAGATCTATTGTTTCAGCCAGATGTGTCTGGTGTGCTAGGTACTGCAGGTGCAGGAAGCTATCCTCCAATTATTAATGCTGGCGATGTTTCGAACAAAGGTCTTGAAATAGAATTATCTCACGATGCAAAAGTGGGCAAAAACTGGAATATCACGAATAGCTTAAATGCTACCTTTATTAAAAATGAGGTAACGGCTATTCCTGAAGGAGTAGATTTTATACCTGGTGCAGCATTCGGAATTGGCGGGGGTATCGCTACTCGATTTGAACAAGGATACTCAATTGGTTACTTTATTGGATATGAAACAGACGGAATCTTCCAAACACAAGCAGAAATTGATAACTCTCCTGTTAAACAAGATGGGGCAAAACCTGGGGATTTAAGGTATATAGATCAAAATGGAGATGGTAAAATTAGTTTTGGAGATGATTTAGATAAAACTGAGCTAGGCTCTCCTATACCAACAGTAACTATTGGTTATAATCTTAATGTTAGATATAAAGGTTTTGACTTAGCAGGAAACTTATATGCTGCATTAGGTCAAGAGATAGTAAGAAACTATGAGAGACAGCAGCCTTATGCAAATCAACTTTCATACACCATTAACAGATGGACGGGTGCAGGAAGTACTAACGAAGATCCAAGGCTAACGACAGCACTTAATAGAAATAATGTTTTTTCTGATTACTATGTTGAAAAGGGATCTTTCGCAAGACTGAAAAATTTACAAGTAGGCTATACTTTTTCAAATAAGAAGTTAGAAAAACTAAAGATTTCTTCTTCTAGAATTTACTTAGCTGCTAATAATCTAGTCACTCTAACTAAGTACCAAGGTTATGATCCAGATATTGGATCAGCTGGCGGAGCACTAGGAGCAGGCATAGACTACGGATTTTATCCGCAAGCAAGAACTATAATGACAGGTATTTCTATTAAATTCTAAGGAACCATGAAAAAATTTAACAACACCATAAAAGCAATATTCTTATTTACACTACTATCATTTAGTTTTGGTTGTAATAAGTTTTTGGATATTAACCCTTTATACACTCAAGATGCAGAAAATTTCTTTGAAAATAAAGAAGATTATGAACGTGCATTAATTGGAGCTTATGATTTACTGCAATCTTCTTTTGCCACTTTATGGGTGGGAGAGATAGCGTCTGATAATGCGATAGCAGGCGGAGAAAGTGTAAGTGACACCAGAGGCTTACACGAGATTGAAGCAATGACACATAATGCTGTAAATAATGAATTGCGCAGTATTTTTAGATGGAATTATGCAGGTATCACACGTGCTAATTACTTGCTTGAAAATAGAAATAAAATAGATTTTGAAGGGAAAGATAAAATTATCGCTGAAGCTACTTTTCTTAGAGCATACTACTATTTTGAATTAGTGAAGTATTTTGGCGATGTGCCTTTAATAGTAGATAAACGACTAGGTGCTGACGAAGTAACCAAGATAGATAGAACCCCGAGAAGTGAAGTGTATGCACAAATTGAAAAAGACCTCAACGATGCAGCAGCAGTTTTAGATTGGAATAATCCTGTTAAAGGCAGAATTACGAAAGGTGCTTGCTTGGCATTGCTTGGAAAAGTTTACTTATACCAAGATAAATTTGCGCAATCAGCAGCTACCCTGGATATAGTAATTAAGCAAAATAAGTACTCACTGATCGCTGATTATACTGATTTGTTCTCAGTAGCAAATGAGGGAAATTCAGAAACGGTTTTTGATGTTGAATATTCCGGAGCAGAAGGTGGAAGCTATGGTTGTTTAATTTGCTTAGAGGGAAATGCCGCTGTAGGCTTCCAAGGGATAAGACAATATAACGGTCCCGTGTACGGCGACGGAAACAGTTACAATCTTCCAACTCAAAACTTATATGATGCATTTGCTGCGAATGACATAAGAAGAGAAGCAACTGTGCTAGACATAGATGCGTTTATTGCTAAGCAACCAAATGCGGCAAACATTACCTACGCAAAAGGCGCAGGAGGTCATACTGGTTTCTATAATAATAAATATATAAAGCGCCAAGGCGAAATAGGTTTGCCTGACAATGATTTAACCAGTCCTGTAAATTATAGATCAATACGATACGCAGACGTATTACTTATGGCGGCAGAAGCTCATAACAGATCTACTTCTCCCAACGATATCTTAGCTAAAAGCTATTTAAATGAAGTGAGAAATAGAGTAAACATGCCAGATATTACTTCTAGCGGAAGTCAGCTTACAGAAGATATATGGGCTGAACGTAGATTTGAATTATCAGGGGAAGGTCATCGATTTTTCGACCTTGTAAGAACTGGAAAAGCTGCAGCAGCAATAACTGGTTTTACGCCCGGTAAAAATGAATTATTCCCAATTCCACAGGTTGAAATTGACTTATCAGGAGGTAATTGGTCACAAAACAATAATTATTAATAAAAAACAAAATGAAAAAAACGACACTTATTTTATTTGCAATTGCAGCGATACTAGGAGTATCTAGCTGTAAAGAGAAAGACACGCCTACTCTTGGCACAGCGCCTACTGAAGCTGATGCAGCTTTTACCTACGCTCCATCAGCGGGTAATGCTAACATCATTGATTTCATGGCAACCAACACCACAATGACGTCTAAATGGGATTTTGGGAATGGAATACTGGGAGAGGGAACAACTGCGCAAGGTACTTATCCAAACAAAGGAACTTATACCGTTACACATACTGTATTTAATTCAGGTGGAAGTGCAAGCTCTTCACAAGATATCGTGATAGCTCAAGATGATCAATCTTTATTAAGTAACCCACTTTTTACGATTCTTACGGGAGGAGTAGACGGCGGCGGTAGCAAAAAATGGGTATTAGATTCTACCCGTGCAGGTCATATAGGAGTTGGTCCTGTGGCTGGAAATTTTCCTGAATGGTGGTCTGCTTTAAGTCTTGATAAGGCTCAAACAGGTCTTTATGATGACCAATTCGTTTTCAAATTAGATGGATTTAAATTTGACCAAATCACAAATGGTGACATCTACGTAAAGACGGGACATGAAACTGATTTTGCAGACCCTTTTATAAACAAGGGTGACTTTACAGCGACGTATGCAAATCAAATGAACCAATCTTGGACAATCATAGAAGGTACAGATACTACAATAGAGATTTCGGGAACGGCATTTATTGGTATGTTCACAGGCGTTAGATCTTATAGAGTAGAAACTATTGCTGAAAATGAGTTAACATTAAGTTATGTTGATACTAAAGATGCTACTGTAAGATGGTATGTTAGACTAGTTCCAGAAGACTTCCCTATTGATGGAGGAGGAGGAGGCGGAGGAAATACCTCTACCGTGACACTTCCTATTAATTTTGAAGAAGCAACAGAAGTTGCATGGACTGTATTTGGTGGCAGTACATACTCTGTGGTAGCAAACCCCAATAGTGCGGGTATCAATACAAGTGCTAAAGTTTTAGAAACAATCCACGGTGGAGAAACTTGGGCTGGTTTATTTGTGGACTTAAAAGACAATCTTGATTTTACTGCAGGAAAGCCAACAATTAGCGTTAAAGTGTGGGCTCCAGCTACAGGAACTATGCGTATAAAAATAGAAAATATAGCTAATACGGCTGATGTTTTTGAAAAAGACGTTGAGATTACTACAGCCAATGCTTGGCAAGAGGTTAGTGTTGATTTTAGCGAAGCTGCTGCAGGCACTTATGCTAGAGTTGTATTATTCCCAGGATGGGATGTCGCAAACGCGGGGACTTTCTATATTGACGACGTAACTCAAAAATAAAATAACGTATATATGACTAAGGGAGTAGTAGGTATGCTTGCTACTCCCTTTTTATTTGTATAATCTATATAAAAAATGAAACATTTAACTTTAGCACTCTTTCTTTTTTCTACTATTTTGGGTTGCAAAGAAGACCCTAAGCCCGAAGTGACGCTGCCATCTAATTTAGTAGTTAAACTTGCTCTACAGGATGGTGTTCCAGGAAGAGTAAATGTAATTGCTACTGCGGTTAATGAAAACTTTTATACCATCATATTTAATGATGGACTTAATACTGAAACCAAAGAGGTGAATGACGGAAAAGCATCACACACCTACGGTGAGTCAGGCACTTATGTTATTACAGTACGGGCTCATGCACTAGCCGCAAACTTTATTGAGTCCAATGATACCATAGTCATAAATATAGATCCTACCACAACATCTGATGGGCGACCCCTAAAAGGGTATGCCACTCCACTTTCACAGCCAGGGTACAGTTTGGTTTGGAATGATGAATTTGAAGGTTCTAGCCTAAACGAAAACGATTGGAATTTTGAGATCGGTGCTGGAGGTTGGGGTAATAGCGAGCTACAGTATTACCGGAAAGAAAATACAACGGTAAAAGATGGCTTTTTAAGTATCGAAGCTAAAAAACAGAGTTCAGGTAGCAGTATTTACACTTCTTCTAGGCTAACTACGAAAGGTAAAAGAAATTTTAAATACGGCAGGGTAGATATTAGAGCTGCGCTTCCAGAGGGCCAAGGGATGTGGCCAGCGTTATGGATGTTAGGTGAAAACATAAGCTCAATTGGGTGGCCCGCATGTGGCGAAATCGATATTATGGAAATGATAGGTGGAACAAGCAATGGTAGATCTGATAGAACTACCCATGGCACTATTCACTGGGAAGGGAATAATAAGGACCATGCGTCTTATGGAACGAGTAAAACGATAGCTAAAAAGCTTTCGGAAGAGTTTCACGTGTATTCTATTGTATGGGATGCTAACAGCATAAAGTGGTATTTTGATGATGTGCAATTTAATACCGCAGATATTAAGCCATCGTCATTAAGCGAGTTTCACGAAAATTTCTTTTTTATAATGAACGTAGCTGTAGGTGGTGATTGGCCAGGTTCGCCAGACGAAACAACCGTTTTCCCACAAAAAATGTGGGTAGACTATATTAGAATGTATCAATAATTGAGATCATATAAAATAAAAAAGCACCGTTTATAACGGTGCTTTTTTTGTGTCGTAACAAATTACTTTTTAGCAATCAAATAATCTGCAAATCCATACCAATCCCAGTAGACTCCGCCGCGCACATAACCTTTGGTAAGTAGTTGTAAAGGGATCTTAATTGGCATCAAAAGGATGTTGATCCAACTTCTATTTTTACCGGTCATTTGCAATTTAAATCCATGGTTCATGAAAATATTTGCAACCTCTTTAATGGAGTAGATGCGAACATGGGTTTCATCATCAAAAAAATTAAGTGTTTCTCTTTTACTCGGGAAGGTAGCACTGACTTCACTTGGAAATTCGATGTAAAAAAGACCGTCTTTTGTTAGTTTCTGAAAAAGTAAAGGAAGCACTTTATCTCCATTATACAAATGTTCTATGACATGACTCATGATAATTACATCATAAGTGTCATTTGGGATTGTATCAAAGTTTAATTCTGTTAAATCAAGTTGAATAAACGCATCCATATTGCGAATATCCTCCTCGGTATTATCGTAGTTTACATCGCGGTCTACACCTGTATAATGACAATTAGGTAACCACTTTTTAGTAATAGTACTTGAGTGACTTCCAGAGCCAATATCAAGTATTCGGAGGTCTTGTTTTGCAGTATATTTACCGATGGTTTTAAGCCTAAAAGGCTTTAATTTAGTGCTCATTGATCTAAAATCCGAGTTCCATGTCTCCACACATGTCTGCAGGCACAACCCATTCGTCAAATTCTGCTGCTGTGAGGTAACCTAACTCAACTCCAGCTGCTTTTAGTGTGGTATTTTCCTGGTATGCTTTTTTAGCAATTTTAGCTGCTTTGTCATAACCAATGTGCGTGTTTAAGGCGGTTACTAGCATAAGAGAACTGTCTAATTTATTTTTTATTTCGGTAAGATTAGGTTCTATACCTAAAACGCAATTATCATTGAAAGAAAGACATGCTTGCCCTAATATACGGGCGGATTGAAGAACATTGGCAGCAATTAGAGGCTTAAATACGTTAAGCTCAAAATGACCGTTAGAACCTCCTATGGTGACAGCAACATCATTTCCCATAACTTGAGCACATACCATTGTAAGAGCTTCACATTGTGTAGGGTTAACCTTACCCGGCATAATACTAGAGCCAGGTTCATTGCTAGGGATTAAAATTTCTCCAATTCCGCTTCTTGGGCCTGAGCTTAGCATACGTATATCGTTTGCTATTTTCATGCAACTCACGGCGGCTCTTTTAAGTGCACCGTGAAGTTCTACCATTGCATCATGTGCAGCAAGTGCTTCAAATTTATTAACTGCCGTGCGGAAAGGCATTTCCATCTCTTCTGCTATTTTGTTTGCGACAAGTTCCGCATAACCTTTTGGAGCATTAAGACCAGTGCCCACAGCAGTTCCGCCTAACGCCAGTTCTTGCGCGCCTATCATTGCATTTTCAATAGCGATTATGCTCATTTCAAGTTGTCGTCGGTATCCGCTAAATTCTTGCCCAAGCGTAAGTGGGGTAGCATCCATAAAATGTGTACGACCTATTTTTACGATGTGCTTAAACTCGCGTGCTTTTTTCTTAAACGTATCTTTCAAAACTTGCAATCCTGGTATACTAAAATCTACGACTTGCTTATAAACAGCAATACTCATCGCAGTTGGGAATGTATCATTACTGCTTTGCGATTTGTTTACATCGTCATTGGGATGAAGAAATTTATCGTTATCCATTAAACTACCCCCTTTTAACACGTGCCCACGGTTGGCAATTACTTCGTTCACATTCATGTTACTCTGTGTTCCAGAGCCTGTTTGCCAAATTACCAAGGGGAACTCGTCGTTGAGTTTTCCAGCAATTATTTCATCGCAAACTTCAGCAATCAACTCCGCTTTTTCTTTTGAGAGCACGCCTAACTCATAATTGGTTAGCGCGGCACATTTCTTAAGAACGCCAAATGCTTTTATGATCTCTAAAGGCATTACTTGATTTCCAATTTTGAAGTTTTCGAGTGATCTCTGGGTTTGGGCTGCCCAATATTTTGTCGATTCTACTTTTACTTCTCCTATACTGTCTCTCTCTATTCTGTATTCCATGCTTGTTTGATAAAGCGCCAAAGATAATTATTTGAACAGCTAATAGTGCAGCATTTGCTTCAAATAAGTGAAAGCATTTTAAATCATTGTTATCAGCTAATGTCTAATTTTTGTACACAAAGTTGCTCACCCTTCTTAATTGTGGGATGTACAACATGAAAAACATTAATATTTGTAATATTAATAATAGATATGAAATTGAAACAAATCTTAATGACATTAGTAGCCTTGCTTTTCGTATGTTTTGCTACCGTTTCCGAAGCTCAAACATTGAGTAAATCAGAAAAGAAGATCCTAAAAAAGGAATTAAAAACCTATAAGAAAAATCCTGAAGATTATTCATCGATGAAGGAAAAAACAAAAACGCAAATACAAGATCTGAATGATGAAGTAGAAAGTTTGAAAGCTAAATTAGCTGCATCAAATAAAGAAACACAGAATTTATCTGATAGATATGCGAGCTTAGAAATGCAATATGCTAAACTTAAAAAGAGCTGCGTAACTAGCGAATTACCAGTAGGAACTGTTTATCAAGTACAAATGGGCTACTACGAATATTTAGATTTAATGTCATTTAACTCAAAACTTAAGTCAGTAAAGGCTGAGGAAATTGACGGAGGTAAAAGATACATAATTGGTTATTTCGACGATGTAATGGAAGCGGTACAATTTAGCAATGATATAAAGAATCTTGGAATCAAAGATGCTTTTGTAACTGAATATACCAATGGTAAAAGAAACATGAGTTTTGATGCTCTAAAAAGTATTTCAAAATAGAAAAATACAGTTGTTAAAATTAAATGCCCATTACTTTTAAGTAATGGGCATTTTTTTGATTCAGATTTTGGTTAGAGTAAAATGGTATTTACTTTGTCTATCAATTTTTTTTATGATGTAAAACCTTTCAGATATTCGGTTTTTAGCAACGGACAGATCTTATATCGCTCATCTTTAGTGTCTTGGTAAAGAGCTTCTAGTGTTTCGTATACGTGCTCTAGTCCTATTTCTTTACTCCACTCAAATGGACCTTTAGGGTATGCAGTTCCTAACTTCATGCCTAAATCAATATCTTCTCTAGAGGCCGTTCCTTCTTGCAATGTAAAGTATGCTTCATTTATTATCATGCATATAATACGTGGGGTAACCAATCCTACTCTGCTAGCTACAAATCTGTATTCTAGGTCTAATGACGATAAAATAGCGGATGCAATACTCTTATCATCTTCGTTTAGCGCGCATAATTCGAGTAAGCTTCTGTTGATAAAAGTAGGGAGAGTATTCATACCAATAATAGGGCAGTTAGGCAACTCGCCTATTTCTGCAAGTATCTCTTCTAACTGTACTTTTACTGCGCCTACTATTATCAATTTCCCCTCAAGCTCCATATAGTATTGTATCTGTTCTGGAGTGTCGTCGAAATCTAAATCAAATATGACATCATAGCTCTCAATTTCATTAATTTTGAAAGGTATAATAGTGTACTTGTTCAAGAGTTGTTCAAGTTCTGCTATTTGATTGGGCTGACCTTTGGCTGCTATATTCATCGATTAGCAAAGGTAAGTGTCCTTGTTAAAAACGTAACACAAGATAAAAATTAATAAAATGAAAAAAAAAATAATTAAGACATCGGAAGCTCCAGCAGCCATTGGTCCCTATAGTCAAGCAGTTCTTGCAGGTGATACTTTATATTGTAGTGGGCAGATTGCCATCAATCCTAATACTGGCGATTTGGTAATAGATTCGATTCAAGCGGAAACAGAACAAGTAATGAAGAACATAAAAGCGGTATTGAATGCTGCTGAAATGGATTTTAGCAATGTGGTAAAATGCAGTATTTTTATGAGTAGCATGGAACATTATGGAGATATTAATGTGGTTTATGCTGCTTATTTTTCTGAAAACCCACCTGCTAGAGAGGCTGTAGCCGTTAAAACACTGCCTAAAGAGGTTAATGTGGAGATTAGTGTTGTAGCAGTTAGGTAGTGAAACAAAATTAGCTACAACAAAAAAGGAGAACATTTCTGTTCTCCTTTCAAGTGGTGTGGGGCGGGATCGAACCGCCGACACAAGGATTTTCAGTCCTTTGCTCTACCGACTGAGCTACCGCACCATAATCGGTACTTACTGTTAACTAGTTTCAGATAAACCTATCAACTCCGTAAGCGGGTGCAAAAATAATCCTATAATTCACTTTTAAAAATAAATTATGGTTTCGGTATTTAAAATATTTCTAAGTGCCTATTTTTTCTAATTTTGAACTTCCTACAAATGCAGTATATAGAACAAATTTTATTCGTTGCCATTTTAGCCGTAGCTATCTATTTCTTTACCCAAAAAGTAAAGCAGATTCGTAGAAATATTCTAATTGGGAAAGATCAGATAATCAATGATAACAAGCCAGCCCGATGGATGATGATGGCTAAAGTAGCCCTGGGCCAAAGTAAAATGGTCGTTAGACCTGTCGCTGGTTTTTTTCACATTCTCATTTATTTAGGTTTTGTGCTTATCAATATTGAGGTATTAGAAATTCTAATGGACGGTATTTTTGGGACTCACCGGGTTTTATCTTTTATGGGACCCGTATATGATGCAGCTATAGGTTTCTTTGAAATTTTAGCGGTTTTGGTTTTGGTATCTTGCTTGGTCTTTCTAGGCAGAAGATTTGTTGTACATATTCCTCGGTTTCATTCACCAGAAATGAAAGGTTGGGCTACCAAAGATGCAACGTATATACTGGTTATAGAAATCGTTTTAATGGGTGCGTTACTTAAAATGAACGCTGTAGATCAAGTGTTACAAAGTAAAGGTGCTGATCATTATGTGGCTGCGGGTAGTTTCCCTGTGTCACAGTATTTAGTTGGCTTTTTTCAAAATTACGATATTTCGACATTGGTTGTGTTAGAGCGCGTTTTTTGGTGGTTTCATATTTTAGGGATTTTATTTTTTCTTAATTACGTTCCTTACAGCAAGCATTTGCATATTTTCTTAGCCTTCCCTAATACGTGGTATGGTAGACTGCAACCTGCTGGGCAGTTTGCGAATATGCCAGAAATTACCAATGAGGTGAATTTAATGCTTGACCCAAGTAAAGCAGATCCTAATATGCCACCGCCAGATAAGTTTGGTGTAAGCGACGTCACGGACCTTTCTTGGAAGAATTTGTTAGACGCATACTCGTGTACCGAATGTGGTAGATGCACCAGCTCGTGCCCTGCCAGTATTACGGGTAAAAAACTTAGCCCACGTAAGATTATGATGGATACGCGCGATAGAGCAGATGAACTGGGTAAAGCAAAGGACGTAAACGGAGCGGATTACCATGATGGAAAGTCACTACATGACTATATTTCACAAGAAGAATTGCTTGCCTGCACTACGTGTAACGCTTGCGTAGAGGCTTGTCCTATTAATATTAACCCATTGGAAATAATATTTGGAATGCGCCAGTATCAAACCTTGGAAAAATCGAATATGCCGAGTGAATGGGCGATGATGAATAGCAACATCGAAAATAATCAAGCGCCTTGGCAGTTTTCGCCTAGCGACAGAGCAAATTGGACAAACGATATAATATAAGGAATAACAAAAAATAACTTTCAGGTGTTATAATTCCTTGGTATGATTAAAACTTTATTTCTTTTAGTTTCCCTACTGCTTGTGGGTTTTTTCTCTGCAGCCCAAACATATACTTTATCAGGGCGATTAATAAACACCTATGGTCAAGGTATACCATACGGCAGCATCGCTCTAAGTGATAGAATAGATACGTCTACGATACAATTTTCCATTGCCAAAGAGGACGGCAGTTTTATAATGAAAGGTATAGCCGCTGGCGATTATATTATTCTTGCGGCTTCCGTTGGGTATGAGGTTGAGCATAAATTTGTTACAATCGATAATGATTGGTCTAATTTTAAGTTAGAGATGACGAGTTCTGATATCTCTATGAAAGAAGTGATGGTGAGGGCTAAAAAGATTCCAGTGCTTATGAATGGAGATACTGTGATTTACAACAGCAGTAGTTTTAAAACGCAATCCAATGCAAATGTGGAAGATTTAATCAAAAAAATGCCTGGTATTCAAGTGAATAAAGACGGCTCTGTTTCGGTAGAAGGGCAGGCGGTAACCAAGGTTCTGATTAACGGTAAAGAATTTTTTGGAGGCAATATTGAAGCAGCGACTAAAAATCTTGATGCTTCATTGGTGGACAAAGTAGAGGTTATAGATAAAAAAACCGATGATGACGAATTTACTGGAGAAGAAGGAAACCAGCGTGAGAAGGTCATTAATTTAGTGCTTAAAGAAAATAAGGCGCAAGGTTACTTTGGCACAATTAGAGCCGGTTATGGCAGCGATGATTACTACGATGTACAAGGAAATGTCAATTTTTTTAAAGACGAAACACAGCTCTCTATAATTGGCGGATTCAACAATATAAACCGCAATTTGTACGGATGGAAAGATATGCAGACGCTCAATACGTTTGAAATCACGCCATTCAATAATAGTCAGAACAACTGGTGGTGGAATAGTGGCGTTAAAAGTTACGAGGGTGCAGGAGCGAATTTGCACCTTGAACCGATTAAAGGCATGAAAACCGATGTAGCCTACGTCATTACCAATGAACATAACATAAGTGAAAGTTCGACCAATTCTGAGTTGTATCTTACCAACAATAACTTGTTCTCCGACAGAGTAGAACTGGGGAATGGAGATAAAGAAAATCACCAATTGAACATTAAAACAGAGTATGAGCCAGATACTTTGAATAGGCTTGTCTTTAGAGCACAACTCAGTAAGGAAGTGGGACAAAATTTTGACGGCTCCCTTACATTGAACATGGATAGCGTAAGGCGGGTACTTAATACTGGAGTAACGAGAAATGTGAAAGATCTTGGCAATGAAAAATTAATTTCTAAAATTCATTGGACGAAAAAAAGCAGCAAGAAAACGGGGAATATGCTGCTAGCATCGTTGTATTACGGTGCCTCACAAAGTGGAAATAATGCGAGCAGTTTTTTTAACACATCACCCTATTTACTTGATTTTCCCACGAATGAGCCTGATTCACTTCGTAAAGAACTTACCTCATCTGAGAATACAATAGCTACCACTGCAATGTACCAGTTTCAATTAAACACCAAATGGACCATAAAACCAGGTGTTAATTGGATGATGAGTGAGTACAATCATAATTTTTCGTGGTTGCCAGCATCGCAAGAGAAGTTGCTCAATAATAGTCCTCAAGGTACCGTAAAATCACAAAATTTAGAATACTATATACATATAAGTTACAAGCTAGATTCGTTTACTACCTTTTATGTGATTCCAGAACTAAATCAAGTTATTGAAAATAGAAGTTTTACTACGGATCAAGCAAATGCGTACTCGTTCCAACAGTTTTATTTCATTCCGTACATGTTTTTAAAATCTACAAAAGCACATAAATATGATTTCTCCTTAAATCTTCATGCTAATTTGAATAGACCAGATATTAGTCAAATATTGCCTGTGACTGACAACACAAATCCCTATAAAACCACGGTTGGAAATATCAAGTTGCAAAATTCTATGAACTATTCGTCTAATTATCGTTATCAGCGTATTTTGGGTTTAGGTAAAACAATCTTTTTTAACGGGTGGAATTCGTTGAGCATAAATCCCGTAATCAATAGCAATGAAATAACACCACAGAATTATGCCGTATCTAGTGTTCTCAATTTTAAGAATAGAGTTTATTCAAATCAATCAGCGGGTGTTACTTGGCCCATTAAAGTAATAAAAGCGACTGTAGGTTTAGACGTTGACTACAACTTTGGGCAAGCTTATTTTATTCAAAATTCTATCGAGATAAGAAGTCTAAATCATACTACATCCATAGGACCGAGGATACAGTTTAATGAGTTTGATATGTGGAGTTTAGATGCGAATTATATGGTGAATAGACAAACTGGAAGTATCGGAGGCGTAAGCAATAATGGCTATTTCTATCACGAAATTGATGCAGAATTTGTTCTGACTCCTATGGAACGATTAGAGTGGAGTACGTCATTGTATTTGGAAATATATGGAGCAAACAATGCAGTGGGAGCGAAGAGTATACCGATATTAAGTTCAGAAATTTCCTTCTTTATAGATAAAGCTCAAAAATGGAGCATTGGTGCAAAGGCATACGATATTTTGGATAAAAATCAGAATCTTTGGAGATGGTGGAGTAACAATGGGTTTACACAAAGTCAAAGTAATGCCATACAACGTTATGTAATGGGAACCTTGACGTATAAAATCAATAAGCCCAATAAAAAAGGTAAAACAGAATCAGAATACAATTACTAGTCACGTAAAAAAATATAAATTGCAACCCGAAATGAGTGAAACATTACATGTACCAACAGTAGCAGAATTAACCGCAAAAGGAGAAAAACCAGATGTTTTGTTTTGGGTGGGTTGCGCAGGAAGTTTTGACGAAAGAGCCCAAAAAATAACAAAAGCATTTGTCAAAATATTAAACAATGTTGGAATAAAATATGCCATACTAGGAACCGAAGAAAGCTGTACTGGCGACCCAGCAAAACGCGCGGGTAATGAGTTTCTGTTTCAAATGCAAGCGATGGCAAACATTGCTACACTTAATGCCTATGAGATTACTAAAATAGTGACCACATGCCCACATTGCTTTAATACTATCAAAAATGAGTATCCTAGTTTAGGAGGTACATATGAAGTGATTCATCATACGCAATTATTGCAAGAACTTATTGACGAAGGAAAACTCACCTTCGGTGCAGATCCATTTAAAGGTAAAAAAATAACGTACCACGATAGTTGCTATTTGGGTCGGGCCAATGGAGTGTATGACGCTCCACGAAGAATCCTAGAAGCTATGGATGCCGAACTCGTAGAAATGAAGCGTTGCCGTAAAAACGGATTATGCTGTGGCGCAGGCGGTGCGCAAATGTTTAAAGAAGCGGAGTCAGGTACAAAAGAAATAAATATCGAAAGAACCCAAGAAGCTATCGCCACGGGTGCTAGTATAATATCTGCAAATTGTCCATTCTGCACAACGATGATGGGCGATGGCGTAAAGCATGCAAATATGGAAGGTCAACTAGAAGTCTTAGACTTAGCAGAACTTGTAGCGCAAGCTAAAGATTTATAAAAAATATACAAACGAAACATAATTTAAAGAGAGACTTCGGCTATGCCTTGTCTCTCTTTTTCTTGTTGGCATATTCCAACACTGCATTAGCCGTAGTATACCAGTTTCTACCTTCTTTATATGCATCTATGAGTCCTCTACGAGCTAAAAGACTCACATATTCTTGCCCGTAAGGGACTGAATTTTCTTCTACAATAGAGCTAATAGGTTTATAATCATCTGCATAGTTTTCAATATTACTCAGGTATATGTCCAAACTGCGTTCAGCAGCTTGACACATCATCAATAGTAATTTACCATATTCTCCATTGTTTGCGTCGTTTAGTGCGGCATAATACTTTTTACGGTCTGCCGTCAGAATAATAGCCGGAGGATAACCCATGCTCATCAGAAATAGATTGTACATCAATCGTATAGTTCGTCCATTTCCGTCTGCAAATGGATGTATCCAAACAAATTTATGGTGAAATAAAGTAGCTAGTACCACAGGATGGAAACTAGCAATTTGTGCGTTAAAGCCCAATAGTAACTCATCCATCAAGTCGGGTACTTTTAGCATGTTGGGTGGTGTAAAATTAGCACCCGCTATGCGCACACCCATAGTCCTGTAGCGACCGGCATATTCGGGCATAATGTTTTTTAACAACAGGTAATGGATGTCACATATAGTAGCAGTTGTAAATGTAAAGTTATCGGAAACCAGGTCTTCAACTTTATGTATAGCCTCTTTGTGATTTACCACCTCAAAGTGCTCTCGTAGAGATTTTCCTCCAACGGTTATTCCATCTTCTATTACGATTCTGGTTTCGGCAAGTGTAAGGGTGTTTCCTTCGATACTATTCGAATTATACGTCCATTCTATAGCAAGTTCATTTCGTAATCGAGACAATGCGTCTGCGCGCAGCGGTCTATAAAGGTCTAGTTGTTTTTTTTTAGTTGAAAGTCGGTCAAGGTGCACTTGCACCTTTGTCAAGTCTTGTTTATGTATCTCCCATTCCACCCCACAAATATATCGGATATCCCATAAATAATCACAATCCGATATTATTTTTTACAAACTAAGATCTCATATTTACCATTTTCGGCTAATTGAATCACTTTCGTAAATAACTTGGCCAGATGAGTGGTGTAGTTAAGGTGTGTGTTAGCTACAATATAAAAGGAACCATTTACCTTAAGTGCACTAGCAGCTTCGCTGAAAAGTTTTAGAGAAATCTCAATGGTGTTTTCATATTCAAAATGAAATGGAGGATTGCAAAAGATAAAATCAAATTTCTCGTTTCGGCAAGCGTTTACTGTATCAGACCAATGATAGGTTACGTCATCCTTGCCTAAGTTTAGCTTTGCGGATGCAATCGCCAAAAAATTATCGTCTAATACGCTAATTAAGGATCGTGGTGCTTGTTTTCTTACGTAGGTAGCTATTACACCATTGCCACAGGCCAAATCTAGGATTTTGTGATCGTTCAGAAACTCAGGCATATTATCCAATAAAAGACGAGTAGCTAAATCTACCTTACCAGAAGAAAATACGCCCGCATACTGTTTAAGTGTAAGGCCTAAATCATTCGTTACAGAATGAAACAAGGGCACTTTTACGGGGGATTTTTTAGGTGATTTGAGTATTAGAAGACGTGCTTTTCGCTCTGCTAGGGATTGCGACACATCGTCAAAATAGAGTTCTGCTATTTCAATCCATTTAGCGGTAAAATTTCGGGTTAGGAAACCGCATAGTACAACACTATTAGTACTAGATACGGCATGCAGTTGTTGCAGGTACAGTTGAAAAAGGTCGGCAGATTTTGGAACCTTAACTAAAGCTAAGTTTACATTGGTAGCTTGTATTTTAAGGGGGTTACTGTGTATTACTTCTTTGGTATCTAAGCCGTTGTTTTCAAGGTTTTTACGTAACGCTTTTAATTGTGATGCTTGATTAATAACCGAATGAGGTCGGTACGCATTTAATGCAACGGCCATAGCCCCAAAAGTATCATGGGCAATCACAATTGATTTTTTATCTAATCCTAAAGTTAAGGCTGTTTTTAGAAGTAACTCATCGGCAGCGCTCCAAGGTCTCAGAGATTTATTACCAGTCTTAGGAAAACGCTGTAAGTTTATGGTTTTGTGGTCGAATTGCATTCAGGTTATTAATGGGGTCAAAGGTAGGCGTATTTCTTTATGTAATAACTCGATTCTAAAAGGGGTAGTTACAAAGAGAAGGGGCGTTTAATGGCAATAAATAAAAGCTATATTCGTTTTTTAATCATGAAAAAAACCTTCTATTTTTTACTGTTATTGCCTTTCCTATTTGCCTTCGGCAAAAATCAGAAACCACAACATTCTAAGTATCTTACCAAGCACTACGTGAAAGTGCCTGCGGGATATGTGTTTACCAATGTACAAGCGGATGTACTGAAAATCAATAACCAAAATCCAATAAAAGATTCGTTGCAAGAATTTTTTATGGCAGCGACAGAGGTAACTAACTTCCAATGGAAAGAGTTCTTAATGTATTTAAAACAAGAAGGAAGAATGGAGGAGTATAGAGATAATATTCTTGATACAACCGTTTGGCGGCACCTATTGGCCTATAATGAACCATTTGTAGATTACTACTACCAACATAAAGCATATTCAGAATATCCTGCAGTAGGAATGACCTTAAAACAAGCACAGGCCTATGCTAATTGGTTGACAGAGATTTACGCATTAAAAAATCAAAGTGTTAAGATTATATTTAGCGTTCCGACAAAGAAACAATGGATACGGGCGGCTAGGGGAGAATGGCAAACACACTATCCTTGGGATGGGAAGTATATGCGAAATTCTAAAGGTGCTTATTTAACTAACTTTAAAAATTATGACGCTGCTAATATTCATTACAATACTGAAATAAATAAATATGAAGTGATCTCTATGAGTCAATGTATGGAAGGTACAATAACAGCACCTGCAAAATCTTATTATCCAAACAAATTTGGAATTTATAATATGTCTGGCAATGTTGCCGAACTAGTATCTGACGATACCGTAGCAATGGGTGGTAGTTGGAATGATACAGGTTACGATGTACGAGTAGAAAGTGAGCAGCCTGCTACCCAGCCTAAAAGTACTATTGGGTTTAGGATGGTGGCGACAATTGAAGACTAAAGATTTAATCCCCTCTATCAGATTGTCGGTTTTGTCTGAATCTTTGATGTAGTTAACAAAACCGGTGTGTTTGTGACAGCAACAAACAGAACCACGAAAACCAATTTGTTCTAGAATGATACGTTCAGTGAAAAAATATTTATTCCTCTAAAATTTAGCTCATTGCTTTTGTCTTTATTCCACTCAACTCTGGTATTATTGTCATAGCCTTTTCCAGTGGTTTGAAGCTTACTTAGCGCTAATGAAGGTTCTACCGCAAGTGAAAGTTTCTCCGTAAAATGATATTCGAGCCCAAACCCAATACGCAATCCCAAACTTTGTATTTCTTGCTGGTAATTATAAGAAGAAAGGCCCCAACCACTTACATAGTCTCTAGTTTCGTATTTGAATTGGTAGAACAAATCGGTGTAGCCGTATCCTCCAAATTTTCCAAAAGATCTTCCTGTTTCCGCCCCTAAACTTACTCCTGAAGTAACTGCAGTATGTGTAAAAGTGCTACAGTCATTGCATTCGTCTCTGTAATCAGGAAAAGAACTGGCATTTATTTCAGCGGTTGCTATTCCTCTAAGCTTTAACGCTTCATTTATTTTTCGTTTGTAAATAACACTGTTTATGGGGTTAATATAGCCTCCAAGTCCAAGATCGTAGAGGTAATCACCTGGACCGTATGCTTGTAACGAAAATAAACTAACGCCTAATTCATTTTTATTTTCTTGTGCCTTTACCAGAAAAGGAACGAATAGGAATGCTACGAAAAATAATATGCTAGTTACTTTCATGTATGCATAAATAAACAAATAAAACTATTTTTTATTGTCTCGCAGACTTACCGTAGTCGCGAATTAGAAGTCCAATACTATGGGCATCTAGTCCATATTGAGCTCTAAGTTCTTCTATTTCTCCGTGCTCCACAAACCCATCAGGCAAGCCTAATGAGATAATATCGCCTTTGTATGAATGGTCTTGAGCCATAGCTTTAAGTTGTTGTCCAAATCCGCCTAGAAGGCATGATTCTTCAATTGTGATTATCTTGTCAAACGAATCAAATAGCGTCTTGAAAGTGTTTGAATCTAAGGGTTTCATACATCTGGCATCTACATGCGTAATCTCCGTTTGAAGATTATTAAGTTCAATTGCTTGTTGAACTTCAACTCCAATTTCTCCTATGGAAATTATAGCTAGCTTATTGCCTGAAGTTAAGGTACGTGATGTCCCCAATTGAAAGGGTTGAATTTCGTTTTGATAATCGATAAAACTCCCGTTACCTCTTGGATAACGAATTACCACAGGTCCCTTCGTGTAATCGAGGGCCCAATACATCATATTGCGCAGCTCGTGTTCGTCCATTGGCGAGAGTATGATAAGATTTGGAATTGCATTTAAAAATGCCAAGTCAAATGTGCCATGATGTGTTGGTCCGTCAGCGCCCACCATTCCAGCTCTATCTAAGCAGAAGATGACAGGAATTTTCTGTAATGCTACATCGTGTATTATTTGGTCGTACGCACGTTGTGCAAAAGACGAGTAAATATTACAAAATGGCCGCTTGCCTTGCAAGGCAAGACCGGCAGCAAAAGTGACTGCGTGTTGTTCTGCGATACCTACATCAAATACCCTGTGGGGCATGGCCTCCATCATTATTTTCATAGAACTGCCACTCGGCATTGCAGGAGTTATACCCACCACCCGATCATCCATCTTTGCTAGCTCGAGCAACGTATGTCCAAACACATCTTGAAACTTGAGTGGTTTAGCCTCATTAGTAGCAGGTTGAAGTGGATTTATTTTTACGTAATTCACACTATGCCAATCCGTTTGGGCTTTTTCTGCCGGCTCGTATCCTTTACCTTTTATGGTTTTTAGATGCAACACATGGGGTGTTTTATTGTCTTTTTGTTGTTCCAAAAAGTCTACTAAGGCCACTACATCATGTCCGTCAAGTGGTCCACTGTAAGGTAATCCTAAATTTTGAAAAAGATTTTGTTGGCTAAATTCTATTTCGCCCAAATGCGTATTAATAGCCCCGAGATTGGGGTCAATTCCCATTTGGTTATCATTAATAACGACCAAAACATTGGCTTTGCTCACGCCGAGATTGTTTAAGGCTTCAAAGGCCATTCCTCCTGTAAGAGAGCCGTCTCCAATAACAGCAATATGCTTCGTAGGCTTGCCATCTAAAAGTGAGGCTTCTGCCATTCCCATAACGGCAGAGATAGAAGTAGAAGAATGTCCTGTACCAAAATGATCGAATACACTTTCATCTATTTTGGGGAAACCACTCAATCCGTTGTGTTTTCGAATACTATCAAATTCGCCTTTGCGACCCGTCAGCAGTTTATGGATGTAAGCTTGGTGTCCTACGTCCCAAACTAACTTGTCTGAAGAGAAGTCATACACATAGTGCAAAGCGACGGTTAGTTCAACTACACCTAAATTAGCACTAAAATGACCTCCGTTTTTCAAAATATTCTCAATAAAAAAAGCACGAATTTCTGAGCAAAGTGCTGTTAATTGGTTCTTGCTGAGCTTTCTAAGGTCAGAAGGAAAGGTTATTGAATCTAACAATTTCAGGATGCAAAGATGCAGATTTTAAGCAAAAATTAAGGTTACTATAATACCTATTTCTATATTGTTCTATTTTTCTCAACATTCCATTCAATTACAATGAAGGCTTAGAATGTGGGTTTAACTTTGCCCTTCATTTATCTGCACGCATGAATCAAAGAATTTTCGTAGAAAAGAAATCCGCGTTTGATGTCGAGTCTCAAAAAGTACTTGCCGAACTTCAAGAATTTACAGCGCTCACGCGTCTTAAACTTTACGTTATATACGACGTATTTGGAGCTGAGCAAGAGTCTTGGGAAAAACTACAAACGGTGTTATTGGATGCAGTGGCAGACACGGTTCATACATCTAATCCTGCAAAAGAAGACAGCTCCTGGTTTGCCATGGAATACCTTCCCGGACAATATGACCAACGCGCAGATTCTGCTGAGCAGGCAATACAACTGGTTGTAGGTTATAAGCCTTCTATTCGTACCGGTAAACTTTTTGTATTTGACAAACTAAGTCCTACAGATATGGATAAGGTGAAAGATTACCTTATTAATCATGTAGACTCACAAGAAAAGGATTTACTACTCATCGAAAAACCAAGTGTACCTCTTCCTACAGAAGTGCCAACTATTCATGGGTTTACCGAACTAAACGAAGTTTCTCTTCTTCAATTTCATAAAGAATGGAGTTTTTCGTTTGACCTAGATGATTTAAAATTTATTCAAGACTACTTCATTCAAGAAAATAGAAATCCAACCGAAACTGAACTTAAAGTGTTGGATACCTATTGGAGCGATCATTGCCGTCATACGACTTTTTTAACCGAATTAAAAGACATCCAATTTCAGGGGAATTTTGCCCAAAAGTTAGAGGAAGTTTTTGAACGCTACTTAAACCTTCGTAAAGAACTTGGGAGAGAGCATAAACCTATTTCTCTAATGGATATAGGCACTATTGCTGCCAAATATTTAAGAGCAAATGGAAAGCTGAATGACTTGGTTATTACCGATGAGATAAATGCATGTACCATAGAAATAGAGGTAGATGTAGAAGGAGAAAAACAAGATTGGTACTTGCTTTTCAAAAACGAAACACATAATCACCCAACTGAGATAGAACCATTTGGTGGGGCATCTACTTGTGTAGGTGGTGCTATTCGTGATCCATTGAGCGGGAGAGCTTTTGTTTACCAAGCAATGCGGGTTACCGGAGCAGCTAATCCATTGGAACGCATAGAAGACACCTTAGAAGGGAAATTACCTCAAAAGAAAATCACCAAATCCGCTGCTAAAGGGTATTCATCCTACGGAAATCAAATAGGACTAGCCACTTCGCAAGTAGCGGAGATATACGACCCAGGATACAAAGCCAAACGCATGGAAGTGGGCTATGTAGCAGGTGCAGTTCCTAAAAATTGGGTGCGCAGAGAGGCGCCGCTGCCAGGAGATAGAGTAATTATGGTTGGAGGTAAAACCGGCAGAGATGGTGTAGGCGGAGCTTCTGGTAGTAGTAAAGTACAAGACGAAACATCGATAAATACACTAAGTGCAGAGGTACAAAAAGGGGATGCAGTAGAAGAAAGAAAAATACAAAGACTATTTCGTAAGCCCGAAGTAACGCGACTAATTAAAAAATGTAATGATTTTGGAGCAGGTGGAGTTTCGGTAGCCATAGGCGAGATAGCAGACAGTTTACACATAAATTTAGATAAACTTCCAACGAAATACGCCGGGCTAAATGGAACGGAGTTAGCCATATCAGAGTCCCAAGAACGTATGGCAGTGGTTGTTGAGGCTAAAGATGTAGCCGCTTTTATTGAGCACGCTTCTCAAGAAAATTTATTAGCTGTTGAAGTAGCAGAAGTTACAGATAGCGGTAGAATGCAAGTATACTGGCGCGGAGAAATGATTGTAGATCTTGATCGTACTTTTTTAGATACTGCAGGAACACAAAAAAGCATGAATGCCACAGCATTTTGCGATGTTAACGAGGAAAAGAAGAACACGACACCACTTACGCTTGAGCAATTTAAAAAGGAATTAGGGAAACTTAACGTAGCTTCGCAAAAAGGACTTATCGAGAATTTTGATTCTCATGTAGGCAGAACTACAGTCCTCATGCCATTAGGGGGTAAGAATCTGAAAACGCCTTCACTTGCGAGTGTGAATACTATACCTGTACTCCATAAATCTACCACAACAGTGGCTATTTCTACTTGGGGTTTCTCAGTAGATTTGGCAAATAAAAATCCATTTTTAATGGGAGGTTATGCAGTGGTAGAATCTTTAGCGAAACTAGTAGCTAGCGGTGGAAATCATAAAAATGCAAGATTAAGTTTTCAGGAGTATTTTGAAAAGCTGGGTGCAGACGCAGTAAAATGGGGCAAACCATTACAAGCTTTATTGGGCGCACTTGAAGCTCAACTAGCGTTTGAAACTGCGGCAATCGGTGGTAAAGACTCTATGAGCGGGTCATTTGAGAATCTGCACGTACCGCCTACACTTATTTCATTTGCCTGTGCGGTGGGGGAGCTTAAAAATATTATTTCACCTGAAATAAAATCGGAAGGAAGTTACCTGTACTTAGCTGAGCATGTGCCTAATGCTAATGGTGGTCCCAATTACACTCAATTAAATGCAATGTATACGGACATTCATCTGCGTATTGTAAAAGGCGATATTATCTCAGCACAAATCGTCAAAGACGGTGGTCTTGCTGCTGCGGTATTTAAAATGGCAGTAGGAAATGGCATAGGAGCAGTAATACAATATCATAACGATTGTTTTATACCGCTTTTGGGTAGTTTGATTTTAGAATCAAAAGTAGAATTATCGGAATATACGTTATTGGGTAAAACGGGTGGGAATCACTTAAGCATGAATGACATTCATTTCGATCTAGCGGAGCTGAGTATGGCATGGGAGCAAACCTTAGAGCCTATTTTTCCTGCAAAATCAAAAAATGTACAAGCTACAGAAGTAGCAAAGGCACTCTCAACAACGACAACGATTAGTAAGCCTGATGCGGTTCAAACACCACGTGTCTTTATTCCCATTTTTCCGGGGACAAACTGTGAGTATGAGACAGAGCATGTATTTGCAGATGCAGGAGCAGAAGTGCACACGGCGTTATTTAGAAATTACAATGAGAAAGCAATTCAAGAGTCTATTACTGCATTTATAAGTGAAATAAGTGCAGCTCAAATTATGATGATACCCGGCGGATTTTCTGCTGGTGATGAGCCGGATGGATCTGCAAAATATATCGTATCGGTACTTAAAAATCCCGAGATAAAGGAGGCTGTTCATGCACTGCTTAAACGAGGTGGACTTATACTTGGTATTTGCAACGGTTTTCAAGCACTGGTAAAATCGGGTTTACTTCCTTATGGGCAAATACGTGATTTAGATGATAGCTCTGCCACTATGACGTTTAATACGATTGGAAGACATATTAGCCAAACTGCTCACGTGCAAGTAAAGTCGGATAAGAGCCCTTGGCTTAAGGGTATGTTGGACAAGAAATTTATTGTACCTTTTTCTCATGGAGAAGGACGATTTTATGCGTCCGATGCTATGGTTAAAGAATTGGCTGAGAATGGCCAAATCGCTACGCAGTATATAGATTTTGAAGGAAGAATAGCACTAAATATGCCCTATAATCCAAATGGATCTGTACACGGAATAGAAGGCATCACAGACGCTTCTGGACAGATTTATGGCAGAATGGGACATCCCGAACGTTTCCGCGAAGGCTTGATGAAAAACATTCCAGAAATGGCCTTTATGGATATCTTTAAGAACGGTGTAGAGTGGTTTGTAGGAAAAAGCCTCTGAGGCGCGTTCCCACAAACCAGTTTTTTTAATAAGGCGTAAATACAAATCACTGGCACTGGTCTTCAATTCGGAAGAGCGGGGCGTTTTTAAGAATGGCTGAG
>JAFMCI010000070.1 GCA_017857855.1 Bacteroidia bacterium
TGGATAAACGCACCGTTTTCACAGTATTGAGCGAGTTCTTCTTCTATAAATGCTTTTGCTGCGGCCTGGTCTGCCTGCGGATAAAGAAAATGAACATTGGCTCCAGCATCTAAGGTAAAGCACCATTTCACTGCATCTTTCTCTCTCTTCGCCCAAATGGCTTCTATGATTTTGAGCGTGTTGGGCTTCATTAAAATGAAATAAGGATTACTACTCATCATTAGGCTATGCAGGGTAAGTGCCTCACTTTCTACTAAAGCTATGAAAGCGTCTAAATCTCCTGATTTTAAAATGCTTTTCATCGCAATCATATTTTCTTGAGCTTGAGCAAATCGTGCTGTGGCGTAGGGATTGTCTTTTAACAAGCCATGACCTACGGTACTACTTACCGTTTTTTGTCCGCGGTGCACTAATAATATGGTATCACAAAAATCTGTAAATACCGAGTGAATGTCTGTATAGGGAATCGCAAATTCGTCACTACTGCCTCTATAATCGGGATGCTCTCCCCATTGCCCCATTGGTCCATAGATGCTTCGACTTGCACTTCCACTTCCTAATCTGGCCAATATAGACGCAGTTTGTTTGAAGTCTTCTTCTGCTAATAATCCTTTTTCTTTCGCAATATCACAAATACAAAGTGCTAATGCACTCATGCCGCTAGCGCTACTGGCTATGCCGCTACTATGCGGAAAACTATTGCTCGTATCCACAGTATATTTGCCATTTAGCACAAACGGAAACACGCCTGATATTCGGTGCAGAAACTGCTCAATTTTTGGAATAAACCCGGGTTCTTGGTTCCCTTCCAAAAGTACAGTAATTTCTAAATCAACTTGTTCTACCAAGGTAAGTTTGGTGATTGTAGCACAATTATTTAGCGTTAAGCTAATTGACGAATTGCTAGGTATTTGAATTCCTTCTGGCTTTTTACCCCAATATTTTACAAGTGCTATATTGCTAGGACTCTTCCAGGCGGTGGTATAAGTGGTCATTTAGATTAGTAGTAACAAAGGTAAACGGTGTTTAGTGAATACAAAATGGGTTATTTGATAAGTTCAGAATAAGACAAAACGGTTTCAAATCCTTTTTGATGAAAGTAATCTCTTGTTTGATTGTCGCCACATGCTAAAATAAAATCACCTCCCCAAGCACCCAAACTTTTGATTGCAAACGGATAATCTGCGAATAATTTTTCTTTTACCGTAGGCATTTCGAGTATGCCCGAAATACAGGTTTCATGGGCCGTAATAAGTTGCTGAAACGCATCAAAATCGTGGCAAGCAATGAGCGATTCTGTTAGGTCAGAAATCATTTCTATGTCCTGAACTTTGACTTTTTTGCTTTTGTATGCCGCTATTCCCTCACGGCTGTCTTGCTTTTGATTCAAATGCACGAAGTACAATTTATCTTTAAAAGAAGGTTGGTACACATAGCCTTCCCACATTGCTGGACTGCGATACAAAACATCTCCTCCAAGCATCCCCACGGCGATGTCGTATCCACTCCCTCCAAAACTAGCTTCTAGCAATTCAAAAGCATCTACTTCTGCCCATTTAGCTATGTTACAGAGTAAGGTACTGCTGCTACCAAGGCCCCAGTTATTCGGAAATTCAAGATATGTTTTTACCACGTAACTTCCGTTTTTCAAAAACTCA
Organism: Bacteroidia bacterium; assembly: GCA_017857855.1. Lineage (GTDB taxonomy): Bacteria > Bacteroidota > Bacteroidia > NS11-12g > UBA9320 > UBA9320. The sequence goes on from JAFMCI010000070.1 coordinate 1,659, forward strand.
GGATTTAAGGCAATGGCCTTCGTTAGTATTTGACACAGTTTATCGGTTATAGCATTGGTAGTACAAACATCCATCGGATGCGTTTGTACTTGTAGTTGATTATTCACTTCTACCAACAAAAACTCTTCTCGGTACCAGGTTTCACCCTCACTGTCTAGGCTATACCACGTTAGCGTATTATCGTTCAGGTTTTCTTCAAATACCACCTCCATTTTCTGGCCCAATTTGGTAGGCAGCGCTAAGGATAATGCAGCATCTAGCACCACATACTCCCCTGTGATTAATAATTTGCCATGTGAAAAGAAAGTTTGCACGTGTGCGAAGTTAACAGAACCCTAAAGTTAAAACGATACGATTTAATACTTTTCTCAACTAGTGCCCTATTCTAGGTCATTTTCAATCCTTTACTGGCCGTATTACCGCATGCTTATTTTATTATTTCATCTGTTAATTTGTTATTTATACCTATTCAAGCCAAGCATAAATCGTCAAATTTCATTACGTTTGAGGCACAAAATGAGTCCATCTGAATTAGCATTTAATAAAAACGAAGACACCAATAAGATTTTACTGAGTGACTATGTCAAATTAGCTAAAAAAATACACCTCGGTGGTGGCGAAAAATCTGCTGCCAAACAAAAAGCGCAAGGCAAATTATTGGCACGTGAGCGCATAGAATACCTAAAAGATAACGATGCAGATTTTTTAGAAATCGGCACCTTCGTAGGATATGAAATGTACCCAGAATACGGGGGATGTCCGGCAGGAGGCGTAGTAGGTGGTATTACCAAAGTAGCGGGCAGACAATGCCTAATTGTAGCCAATGACGCTACCGTGAAAGCAGGTGCTTGGTTCCCTATTACGGCCAAAAAAAATCTACGTTTTCAAGAAATTGCCCTGGAAAACAACTTGCCTATTATCTATTTGGTAGATAGCGCAGGCGTTTTCTTACCTATGCAAGATGAGATATTTCCAGACAAAGAACACTTTGGTAGGATATTTAGAAATAATGCTATTCTCAGCAGTAGAGGTATTCCGCAAATAGCTGCAGTAATGGGAAGCTGTGTTGCAGGTGGCGCATACTTGCCCATAATGAGTGATGAGGCTCTCATTGTAGATAAAACAGGTAGTATCTTTTTAGCAGGAAGCTACTTAGTAAAGGCTGCTATCGGTGAAAATATAGATAACGAAACACTGGGAGGATCTGTTTCTCAAACAGACTTATCTGGGGTAATTGACGATCGTTTTCCCAATGACCAAGCTTGTTTAGACCGCATCAAGTTTTTGATGGATAAAGTAGGATCATTTGAAAAAGCAGGATTTAGCAGAACTGAAGCATTTAAACCTAAATTAAAGGAAAAAGAGCTTTATGGACATTTACCTGCAGAACGTTCCAAAACCTACAATACCCTAGAAATTATTCATCGATTGGTGGATAATTCTGAGTTTGAGCAGTACAAGGAAAAATACGGGAAAACCATATTATGTGGTTATGCCCGCATAGATGGTTGGGCTGTTGGTATTGTTGCCAATAACCGCGAGCTCGTAAAAAGCGAAAAAGGTGAAATGCAGTTTGGTGGGGTGATTTACTCTGACAGTGCCGATAAAGCAGCACGATTTATCATGAACTGTAACCAAAAGAAAGTACCTCTGCTGTTCTTGCAAGACGTTACAGGATTTATGGTAGGTAGCAGAAGTGAGCACGGCGGCATAATAAAGGATGGAGCAAAACTAGTAAGCGCCATGAGCAACAGCACCGTTCCTAAATTTACCGTGATAATGGGCAATAGTTATGGGGCCGGCAACTATGCTATGTGCGGTAAAGCATACGACCCAAGACTTATCGTGGCTTGGCCAAGTGCCAAGATAGCCGTAATGGGAGGCGAGCAAGCAGCAAAGGTTTTATTGCAAATAGAAAAAGCAAGCTTAGCGAAGAACGGAGAAGTAATAACCGAAGAAAAAGAGCAAGCATTGCTCTCTAAAATAATAGATAGATACAATAAGCAAACAACTCCAGAATATGCCGCATCTAGACTTTGGGTGGATGAGATAATAGACCCACTAGACACCCGAAAATGGATAAGTGCCGGTATAGAAATGGCCAATAATGCACCAGTGGCAAAGTATAATGTAGGTGTGATTCAAACTTAAAAATTAATGAAAAAGTATAGTATAATAATAGCGCTAATTGCTGCTACATCGAGCATTTTTGCTCAAAATCCGAGTGACCAATTTTGGCATTTAGCACCAAACAGTTCTAAAATAAACTCCGGAGTTGGGCTTGAAGAAGCCAAAGCAATGATGAAGGATAAAAAACCTACTACAATCGTGGTGGCAGTTGCTGATGCTGGCGTAGATGTGTATCATCCAGATCTCAAAAATAGGCTTTGGACCAATAAAGGTGAAATAGCTGGCAATGGTATAGATGATGACGGAAACGGCTACAAAGACGATGTTTATGGTTGGAACTTTATCGGAGGCACCATTGAAGACAACCTAGAGGTTACTCGAGAATATCGCCGACTTAAACCCATTTATGAAGGCAATACCGACGCACAAGAAAGAAACCCAATGGAATATGCCAAATACCTAACTGTAAAGAAAGATTTCCTAGACAACAGTGTAAATGCGACGCTTTATTTTGAGGCTTACGAAGGGTTAAAACTGGGTATGGATTTTTTAGCTGAGAGTTATGGTGAGGATATGACCATCGCCGAACTAGAAGCGCATCAAAGCAAAAGCAAGTTTGAAGAGTCAGCCAAACAAGTGCTTTTGAGCAATTCAAAGAAACGACCACTTAATTTTACGGCGATGAGAGAAGGCTTAAATGGTGGATACGAACATTTTAAACAACAAGCAAAATACAACTACAACGTAGACTTCGATCCTCGCCCTGAAAATGTTGGGGATGATTACGCAGACGTAACCAATAGATTTTATGGAAACGACAGCGTTTACTATGGTGAGCACTCTTCTCACGGTACGCATGTAGCCGGTATTATCGCAGCAGACGCGAGTAATGATTTTGGAGCTCAAGGTATATGTCAAAGTTGCGAAATTATGAGTATCCGAAATGTACCCGATGGAGATGAGCGTGATAAAGATGTAGCTAACGGTATTCGATACGCTGTAGATAATGGTGCTAAAATCGTGAACATGAGTTTTGGAAAAGGATATGTCTACAACGTAGACGTTGTTAATGAAGCCATAAAATACGCAGAGAGTAAAGGTGTATTACTGGTACATGCAGCAGGAAACAGCAATCAAAACAATGACATCACTGACAACTTCCCGAAAAATTTTGATGCCAGCAATAACTGGATTGAAGTGGGCGCACTAAGTTGGAAGAAAAAGCCAAATAAAATTGCAGAATTTTCTAACTACGGTCAAAAGGAAGTGGATCTTTTTGCCCCAGGCGTTGCTATTTATTCTACCACGCCCGAAAATAACTATGAAGCATTTGACGGAACAAGTATGGCGAGTCCTGTGGTGGCAGGTGTAGCAGGTTTTGTTTGGAGCTACTATCCAAATCTTACCGCTGCCGAGTTAAGAGAAATATTATTGCAAAGTGCTATCCCGATTAAAGGCCGTCAACGTATACCTGGACAAAAAAAGAAAGTTAACGTACGTACTCTATCCAAAACAGGAGCAGAAATCAATCTTCCTGCAGCATTAAAACTTGCCGAAACTAGATCTAAATAAACCATGAAAACGCTATTTTACTTCCTCACGATAGGTATTGTTTTTATAAGTTCTTGTGGAGAACCAAAAATAGCCGTAGACCGAATCCTCATTGCAGATAAGATTTATATCTGCAATGAGGAATTTGATATGGCAGAAGCGCTTGCGATTAGTGATGGTAAGATTGTAGCCTTTGGCACGGCGAAAGAAATTCAATCTAAGTACACTGGTGAAATTCAAGAGGTTGATGGCACTGTTTATCCTGGATTTATTGATGCTCATTCACATTTTTACGGATATAGCTTGACCTTACAAAAAGTTGATTTAATCAACGTTAGTAGCTTAGACGAACTTATAGAAAGAACTATAACATTTGCCAAAATGTCCAATGAAGCTTGGATTACAGGCCGAGGCTGGGATCAAACAACCTGGGAAGAAAAAGGTACATTAACCAATAATTTACTAAATGCCTACTTCCCAAACACACCCGTTTTTCTGAAACGGATAGACGGACATGCAGGATTGGCCAACGCTAAAGCACTAGAGCTCGCGGGCATATCTGTAAATACTAACGTGGCAGGAGGAACTATAGAAGTACAAAATGGACGATTGACAGGTTTACTCACCGATAATGCCATGAATCTCATTGATAATATTATTCCGGCTCCTTCCAGATCAAGTGAAATTAAAGCTTTATTAATGGGCCAACAAGCTTGTTTTGATGCTGGACTTACCACCGTAACAGATGCTGGCCTAGATCTGAGTACGATACTACTCATTGATAGTTTACAAAAAACGGGGGATTTAACTATACGAGTATACGCAATGGCTAACCCAACCGATGAAAATTTTGAATATTTCAAAAAGAATGGGCCAATCGCTAACGATAAGTTGCAAGTGTCCTCGTTTAAGTTGTATGCTGACGGAGCTTTAGGTTCTCGAGGAGCAAAACTCAAACAACCCTATTGCGACCACGCCGGGCATAGCGGCGTTTGGGTTACTGAGCCCAACCAGCTGGTAAAACTCTACCAACAAGTATACGATCTTAACTTCCAAGCTAACACGCATTGTATAGGTGACAGTGCCAATAAACGAGTATTGGAGATTTACGGCGAATTCCTTAAAGGAAAGAATGACAAACGCTGGCGAATTGAACATGCTCAAGTGGTAACTCCCGAAGACAGAGCCTTATTTTCAAAATACTCGATAATACCTTCTGTGCAGCCCACTCATGCCACCAGTGATATGCGTTGGGCAGACAAACGCTTATGTAATACGCGCATGAATGGCGCTTACGCGTATAAAAGTTTACTAGCGCTAAATGGGTGGATGCCGTTGGGTACCGATTTCCCGGTAGAGGATATCTCGCCTCTAAAGACTTTTTTTGCTGCCGTTTATCGCCAAGACACTAAAAATCAACCGATGGGTGGCTTCCAAATGGAAGAAGCACTAAGTCCAAAAGAAGCCTTACTCGGCATGACCTTGTGGGCAGCACGAGGTAATACTATGGAACAAAAAATAGGTTCGCTTGAAAAAGGCAAACTTGCTGACTTTGTTATTCTAGCTGAGGACATCTACCCAGAGAAATATATGCTAAAAACAAAAGTAAC
>JAFMCI010000071.1 GCA_017857855.1 Bacteroidia bacterium
ATTAAACCCTCGTACATAGCTGACCTTACCTTTTATTTTGTAGACCAAATGAGTGAAGTACTAGAACATGCTTTAATAACCCAAAAAGTAAAAGGGTTTAAAACATGGACTGTGGTTGATGAAAAACATCCTAGTGCAAACTAAGATGTTTTTCAATGAATCGTAAACTGAGCTTTTTAGATCTGGCTAAATTCGGTTTAATGCACGACTAGTTTTATCCAATCTGACATATCCCATATAACCTGAAATTCTACATTATTAGGTGAAAAGTAATCGGCAGGGCTTGGTCTTCCTGACTTTGTTGGGGTGAATAAATGAGTAAGGTTAGCATAACTTTGCATCTTAACGTTAGCATTTGCTCCTGCGGCAGCTCGCCATAGTTCAAACTCGCTCATTGGTATTTGATAATCTTTTTCGCCCTGTACAATAAAAAATTGCGTGGCAGTGTTTTTTGCTAAAGCGCTTATCGGGTCATAACCTTCAATGCCTTTCCAAAAAGTTCCTGGCCAGTAGGCTAGTAACTCATCAGCTGTTGTTTCAGCAGTGTACTTGTTAAGCCTAATATTTTCTGCTTGTTTCGTGTTCTCCGCTATAATCTTGGCTTCTTCCTTTGTTATTTCTCCATCGTATTCGGTTAAATACTTCATTTGGTAGGTAATTAAATCCTCAAGTTTACTGGCATTGCTAGAAAATAAGATTGCTCCGTTTAACTTATCCTGTAAAGAATCAGCAATAATAGGCATAGCGTAAGCACCTAAACTGTGTCCTAGCATAATATACTTACCAAAATGTAAGGAAGTATCTGACTTAATATGATAAAACGCTGAAATCGCATCATTTATAGTTTCATCGTATATATCAAACTGTCCTTTGAATGAATCAGGATAAAGGTAAGATCTTTTGTCATAACGATAGGTAGCCACACCTTTACTTGCAAAACCAAGTGCTAAATCATAGAATACTTTATTAGGACCAATGGTTTCATCTTTATCGTTTGGTCCCGAACCATGTACCAATATAACCAATGGACAATTTTGGCACTCCAGAGGGACAACTAACTCGCCAGATATATTATAGGAATGACTCAAAAAATTAATATATTTTTTACCTACTCCAAGATCTTTACCATATGATGGCGGCTCATAGGCCAACTGCGAAATATACAGTCCGTTAATGTCTCCACTTTCATTTACTGACAAGGTCATTTTTACTGCAGCCTGCTCAAATTGAAGCATGGCAGATTGCCTGGAACCTCCATCACGTAAATTTTTACGCACATCAACCACACTACCTAGTTTTCCAGCAGACATTTCCATTTGTTCCCATATTTTTTTTAGCTGGTAAGCAGATACTTTATCTTGCATATTAGCATCAAAGCACCTGTACACTTTTTTATATTTATGCTTGGCAAGTTGATGAGCAACGTCTTGAATCGCTATTTGTGCATCAGCACCCATAGTACTAATTAATGTCAGTATAAAAATAAGCTTACGCATTTTGGTAAATGTAATGAACTTAGGCATTATAAAAATGAAAAAACAGTTAAAAGTGATGTTAGCGTCATCCTACAAGTTAGAACCTAAGCATCAAATTTTCTAAGTTGTTTTATAAAAACGGCTAGGTCTTTAGGGTATTCCGCGACTATTTCGAGAGCTGTTCCGTCTATATCATTTAGAGATAAAGAATAGGCGTGTAATGCAAACCTGTTAATCATAGGAGTCTCTTCCTCTGTTTTATTCGTTGTAAAGTTTTTCTTAAATCTGGATAGATAAGGCATTTTACCACCATAAATTCCATCTGCAGTAATAGGTGCATTTTGTGAAGCAAGATGAATTCGTATTTGATGCTGACGTCCAGTTACTGGCTCGCAAGCTATCAGTGAATGATGCTTAAAATTCTGTATGGTAGTAAAAAACGTAGTACATGGTTTACCTTTTTGTTTGCTAACAGCACTTCTACCGCTTCTAGTGGTAATAAGAGGTAAGTTCACTTCAAAGTGCTCAAATTTGTGGGCGCCATCTGCCACTGCATGGTAGGTTTTAGTTACCCTTCTTTTTTCAAAAGACACGGCAGCGTGACTGTATGCTGCAGCGTGTTTGGAAAGCAATAGTACTCCGCTAGTCTCTTTATCCAAGCGATGACAGAGTTGTAAATGCTCATTGTAATTTTTTGCTTGCTCAATAACCGAATTGGCGACCCCGAGTCTCTCATGCAAACTTGACACTCCCGCTGGCTTGTTTATAGCAATATAATTTTCGTTTTCAAAAACGATTTGGTCTTTAAAATTAAATCGTTTCAATTTCTTAAATAATTTATGGCATCGTCCAAAGATAAAGTAACTTGTTCTCCTTTTTGTAAATTTTTAATGGTCACTTTATTCGTAATCATCTCACTCTCCCCTATCACAATAGCAAACCGAACTCCTATTTTATTGGCAAAGTCAAATTGCTTATTAATACGCTTGTCATCCGGGAAAACGATCGTTTTTATATTTTTAGCTCTGAGTTGTGAAGCCAGCTTTACTCCATATTGTTGAGTAGCTTTATCAAAATGACATATGAGCACATTATTATTCACATGCAAATTATCTGGCCATTTCTGTTGTGCTTCTATGATTTCGTAAAGTCTATCAATTCCAAAACTAATACCCACCCCAGAAACATCCTTTAGTCCAAAAACACCTGTTAGGTCGTCGTATCTTCCTCCACCAGAAACACTACCCATACCACTATCCGGTATTATTGCCTCGAAAATACATCCAGTGTAATAATCTAACCCACGGGCTAAACTTAAGTCTAGCTCTACCTTTATGGTTAAATTAGAATCTGCTAAGTAAGCTAGTATTTCACTTAAATCATCTATTGCTTTTTGCGCGATAGGATTATTATTAAAGGCATTTGCAAATTGAAGTAGGTTAGCTTGAGTAAGTTCTGAATTTCCTATGATGGCAAAAAGTTGAATGCACTTCTTTTCATCAATGCCATATCCAACTAATTCTTTCATAACCCCTTCCTCACCAATCTTATCAAGCTTATCTAAGGTAGACGTAAATTTAGCTACCGGAAAATTCAGTTGCAATTCATCAACTAAAGCTTCTAAAAATTTACGGTGATTTACTTTAAGAACAGCATTTGATAAACCTAATGAGATAAACACTTCATTATAAATTTGAATTAAATCTGCCTCATGTAATAATGAAGTTGACCCAATGCAATCTGCATCACATTGTGTAAACTCTCTAAATCTTCCTTTTGCTGGCCTATCCGCCCTCCAAACATTTTGTACTTGGTATCTTCTAAACGGGAACGTCAAGTCATTGCGATGTTGCACCACAAAACGCGCAAATGGAACAGTAAGATCGTAGCGTAATCCCAATTTAGATGCACCAGCAATCCACTTATTAGGTACTAATTCATTAAGTTTAACAGCTTGGTCATCTGATATTTCAGAAGAAATAGAACTGTTACTTCTGATTTTATATATAAGTTTTGAACCTTCTTCACCATACTTTCCTTCTAGGGTGTCTAGATTCTCAAGAGCTGGCGTTTCCAAAGATTCAAAACCAAATTTTTTGTATATAGTCGTAATAGTACTTAAGATAAAATCTCGTTTACGCATTACTGCTGGACCAAAGTCTCTTGTACCAGGTGCATTAGAAGGCTTTTGCATCAGTGCAAATGTACGTTACCCTAGTTGAATTTGTTGTTCAAAAGACGATAGTTATATTTTTGTAAACCTATCTTCAGTTCATGAAGCATTTGATCTCCTTTGATATGATGCATTGATGCGAGGTCAGAAGCGTCTACTTTATCTTTTTTGTAGGCAAATAATTTATACTTAGAAGTCCCATCCCATTGCAAACAAAAACTATCATCAGTATAGGTGTAGATTGATCCGTCATAATGTATAGCACTGTGGGATTTCTTGTCTAGCAAAGATCTACCCATCGCAACTTGTTTAGAAATACCTGCAAGCTGTTTTACAGTAGGAAAAATATCAATGTGCTGTTTTACCTCATCACTGATACCAGCGGGCATTAGCTTCGAATAAATCAACAAAGGAACGCCGTACTTACTCCTGTACCCTTGATGCTCGTAAGTTTCATTAATAGAGGTGTGGTCAGCTGTTATAATAAAAATAGTGTTGGCAAACCAGTCCTCGTGACGAGCAGATTCAAAAAAAGCACGTAAAGATCTGTCTGTGTAACCTATAGCTTGATGAATTTCGGCAGTTCCTTTAGGTAAGTCCTGATGTTGAGCAGGAACTGTATAAGGGTGATGACTGCTTATCGTAAAAATACCGGAACACCATGGTTGCTGCTGATTAGAAAGCTTATTCTTGAAAAACTGCAAGAATGGTTCATCAAAAATCCCCCACTTGCCATCAAAATCATCATCAATTGGATATTGTTGTTTTGCCACATACTGCTCTAATCCGTTAGCCATTAGAAACGGTTTAAAACCCATAGATAATTCATCCGCAGCGTGATAAAAGGAACAGAAATATCCTTCTTTTGACAGCGCTTCGGGTATAGATTCTATGTTACTTTGCGTATACAAAGAACCTATAAATGGCTGTTTCATCAAACAAGGAATACCTGTGTAGATGGATGCTACTGCATCCATAGATCTAAGTCCATTTGCATAAGCATTGGTAAAATTCATACTAACAGACATCATACTATCTAAGAAAGGCGTGTAACTTGGCCTATTTGCGTCATTCAGCGAGGTATACTCTTTACCAAAACTTTCTAGTAAAATAATACATATATTAGGCTTCTGATAGTCTAAATTACTATAAACCAAATCATCTTTAGCTAATTCTACCTGCATTGCTGAATCAGAAATATAGGCCGTGTATTGAATTTCTGATTTACCAACAGATTCAATAAGTACATATATAGGTGTAATAGCAGATACAGCTTCTTGTGACTCCAATGCAGAATAAGCATCTAGAAGATTCAAAGGCTTTAATTTAAAACTGCCTCTAGCGATGAGTCCCAAAATCATCAATGATACAAAACAAAAAACTACAGCAGACCTGCTGTTTAGGTCTACCTTGAGTCGCTCATCTAACAATCGCACACCATACAATACAACCAATACCAAAAGTATACTCCACCAGTATTCAGCCATATACCCAAAAATAATTATATAACTCTGACCTTGTATCATTTGAAAAATTTCTACTCCGGCTATTGATTTGCTAATCGGATAATAGAAAACAGAAATAAGCCCAAAAACCAGCGCACCCAAATACAACAGTAAAAAGACAAACCGCGATAAATTCTCCCACCATTTATGCTTAATAAATAGGCCCGCACCCAAGATAATAAATAGTGGGGCATACCAAATAACCATTGCTTTAAGGTCAAACCTCACAGCATAAAACAGGTAGTTAACAGGGTTGTCAATTGTTAACTCTTTGATAGACAGCAGCAACAACAGTCTTACTATCCAAAAAGGAGAAAGCAACAAGGGAATGAATGCGCAGATTTTAATTATATTTTTTATACCTAAATGCATTTTGATAGAATGCAAATTATATTAAATTTGCAGTCCTTTAAAAGTATAATCTCATTTTTAATTAAATAGATTCACTACAAAAGGAAGTAAAAAAAGAGAATTTAATATCATGAAGAGTGAAATACATCCAAGTAGCTACCGTTTAGTAGTTTTCAAAGACATGTCTAACGGGGAGCAGTTTTTAACTAAATCTTGTGTAGAGACCAAAGAAACCGTAACATATGAAGACGGTAACGAGTATCCAATATACAAACTAGAGATTTCTAGTTCGTCACATCCGTTTTACACTGGTAAAGTGAACTTTGTGGATACCGCTGGTAGAATCGACAAATTCAACAAGCGTTACGCTAAAAAGAATTAACCAAAATCTTAAAATTATACTAAAGGCTCTCTATATTTGGAGAGCCTTTTTTTATGAATATTATACTCTTTGACGACAATAGTAGAAGCGATCTACTACCCCTTAGCTATACCAGGCCTTGTGCTGAGTTGCGCTTAGGCATTCTTACCATTACTGAAAAATGGAAACATCACTTAGCTGGAGATTTTTCTTTTTTAACTCAAGACTATTTAAGTACTAAATACGGTGCTACATTTGGTTCTGATAATTTGTATCTAAATGGAAGATGTTTACCAAACGACGAGATACTTGATATCTTAAATAATTTAACTTCAGATGAAGCTATTTTTGACGGGGAAACACTTATCGCTTACAGAGGATCACAACATCTTTCGAGATTTGATTTTTTAGAAGAGGTAGCTAAAAGTGTTAAAAAGATTGATTTCCAGGGTGATTTAATAAATTACACGTTTGACATTTTTTTAAAAAATGGTCAAGAAATAAAAGCCGACTATAAAATTTTAACGGCTGGGAGAATTTCTCAACCTATTTCTGAGACAAATACTCTAATAGGTGATAATATATTTGTGGAAGAAGGAGCAACTGTTGAGGCAAGCGTTCTGAACTCTACTCACGGACCTATTTACATCTCTGCGAACAGCGAAATTATGGAGGGCAGCTTAATACGCGGACCATTTGCATTGTGTGAACATTCCACTATTAAAATGGGAGCTAAAATATACGGTGACACTACCGTAGGACCTCATAGTAAAGTTGGAGGTGAAGTTAGCAATACTGTTTTTTATGGCTTTAGCAATAAAGGTCATGATGGATTTTTGGGTAATTCGGTAATAGGCGAATGGTGTAATCTAGGAGCTGATACAAATAGTTCAAATCTTAAAAATAACTATGCACCAGTAAAATTATGGAATTATACCAAAAACAGATTTGTGAATACCGGTTTGCAGTTTTGTGGTCTTATAATGGGCGACCATAGTAAATGTGGAATAAATACCATGTTCAATACCGGGACAGTAGTAGGAGTATCTGCTAATATTTTTGGTGCAGGATTCCCTAGAAACTA
>JAFMCI010000020.1 GCA_017857855.1 Bacteroidia bacterium
AAAACACTTGCACACTTGCTTAAATACGATTCTGTACAAGGTAAGTTTAGCGGCACAGTAGATTATAACGAGGAATTCCTTATCGTGAATGGCATTAAAATACACGCAACTGCAGAACGTGATCCAGCTAACCTTCCTTGGGCAGCACTTGGCGTTGATGTGGTTCTTGAAAGCACAGGGTTTTTTACTTCTCCTGAGGGAGCAGGTAAACACTTAGAAGCAGGTGCTAAAAAAGTAGTAATCTCTGCTCCAGCAACCGGAGATATCAAAACAGTGGTTTTGGGCGTAAACGATGATACATTAATAGGTGACGAAACTATCCTTTCTAACGCTAGCTGCACGACTAATTGTCTTGCTCCTATGGTTAAAGTGCTAGATGATTTAATTGGTGTAGAAAGCGGCTTTATGACCACTATACACTCTTATACCAGTGACCAACGCTTATTAGATGCTCCGCACAGAGACTTAAGAAGAGCGCGTGCAGCAGCACTTAATATTATTCCTACTAGCACGGGTGCTGCTAAAGCTGTTGGGCTAGTATTGCCGCACTTAGCCGGCAAACTAAACGGTAATTCATTGCGTGTACCAACTCCTACAGGCAGTGCTACAGATTTTGTAGTAACCTTAAAAGGGAACACAACCGTAGCAGACGTAAATGCAGCATTCAAAAAAGCTTCTGAAACAAATCTTAAAGGCATTTTAGAGTACAGCGAAGATCCACTCGTTTCTTCTGATATTGTGGGAAATCCTCACTCGTGTATTTTTGATGCAGATACCACTATGGTTCAAGGTAATACAGTTAAAATAATGGGTTGGTATGACAATGAAGCTGGTTACAGCAACAGGGTAGCTGATCTTATTACCAGAATAGGGTAATTAGCAACATACACTATTATCTAAAAACGGCAGCACTGAAGTGCTGCCGTTTTTTTATGCTGTGTTGGGATATAATCAGTTAGGATTTGGGTATCCAATCAAATTGCTATTTTGGCTGCATGGTTTCTAAACTAAAATCGCTCGGACCTGGGTTACTCTATGCAGGTGCTGCTATTGGCGTTTCGCACTTGGTACAAAGCACAAAGGCTGGCGCTCAATATGGATATATTCTCATTATCGCAATAGTATTAGCACACCTCTTTAAATATCCGTTTTTTGTACTCGGACCGCGATATGCCGAACGAGCAGAAGAATCACTCGTGTCAGGATACGCCAAAATAGGTAAGTGGGCCGTAGTACTTTTACTCATCCTTTCTCTCAGCACTATGTTTACGGTGCAAGCGGCTGTGACATTGGTTACCTCCGGCCTTATTCAGAATATGGGGGTTCCATTACATCCAGCTTTATTATCATTTGGCTTATTGACGGTTTGTTTAGCAATCCTGAGAATTGGAAAGTTTAGTATCTTGGATAACCTCATGAAGGTTATTATGATCGTGCTCAGTATTTCTACACTTGCTGCTTTCCTGCTTTCATTTGGGATGGAGCGTGAGACAATACCTGCTGCAAAAACGGTATTTAAACTAACCAATAAAAATGATATTACTTTTTTGCTAGCTTTTGTCGGCTGGATGCCAGCGCCGTTAGACTTGGCCATATGGCATAGCATCTGGACCCTATCTAGTGGAATAAAAAAATCTAAAGGAGATTTCGATTTTAAGGTAGGATTTTATGGGACAGCCATTTTAGGCGTGTGTTTTTTAGTACTTGGCGCCAACACCATGTACGGTACAAGAACAGTTCTAGCGGCAAGCTCGAGTGGTTTTGCAGCTCAGTTAATAAATGCGTTTACCAGTTGCTTAGGTGGCTGGTCGTACGGCTTAATATCGATAGCTGCATTTACTACCATGTTTAGTACTACACTTACCTGTTTTGATGCTATGCCAAGAGTTATGCAGCATATAAGCCAAGAGTTGAATTTGGGTAACGTGCTAAAATCAAGTCTGCTTTGGCAAATCATACTCTATTTAGGCACCATGCTTATATTGACCTATGCGGTAAATAGTATGAGTCAGATGGTAAACTTTGCTACAATTATGTCGTTTATCACCGCTCCTGCATTAGCTTTGCTTAGTTATCAATTGGTAAAACAAAGTCCATATGAATTGTGGTCTAAGGGCGAAAAGAGGTTAGCCGTAGGAGGCATTGTTTTTTTAATTCTTTTCTCCATTATTTATTTGTTACACTTTTTATAAAACAACCTTAAAGTATTCCCCATTTATTTTTAAAATTTGCTACTGAAAATGAATAGGCTCAAACTAGATTTTAATCAATACCATATATGAAAGGCAAGGTACTTATTTCGGAACCATTTTTAGCAGACCCCAATTTCAGTAGATCTGTGATATTAATTACTGAACATAACGCTAAAGGCTCTTTTGGATTCGTGCTGAATCAAAAAACAGATTTAATGGCCAATGCAATTCTCGAGGAACTTCATCTCGTAAATCAAGCTGTATATAGCGGAGGTCCGGTGGACCCTCAAAGCTTTCATTGTCTCCATACGTACGGCCATATACAAGATGCTATTTACGTATGCGAAAATGTCTATTGGGGTGGAGACTTCAAGCAAATCTTTGAGCAAATAAAGCAAGGATTGATAGATCCCATAAATGTTAAATTTTTTATTGGCTATAGTGGTTGGGGCCCGCAACAGCTGGATGACGAGTTAACAGAAAATGCCTGGCTTTTAGGTGACTTAAAGTCTCAAGATATTTTTGATTCCAGTATAAATGACCAAGATTTATGGAAACTAGCTATCCGAAATCTTGGGGGTCAAGTTTCTCTCTTGGCTAATTCCCCTTTAGACCCAAACTTGAATTAAAACCCTAACTTTGCAACTTTAAAACGATTAAAAATGGATAATACACTTTTACTTACTGTACATAGCGTACTAAGATGGGCTGTGTTGCTTTTTGGCCTCTATGCCATTACTAAATCAGCAAGAGGTTTGCTTCATAAGCAAGACTTTACACCTAATCACAATATGGCAGCTACACTGTTTATTGCGAGTGTGCATTTGCAAGTAGTTATTGGTTTATTGTTATATGTGGCAAGAGGTTGGGCATCTAGCTTTGCTAACATGGCTGAAACAATGGGCAATACAACGCTCAGATTTTGGAGTGTAGAGCATGTATTTGGGATGGTACTAGCAGCTGTTATTATACAAATAGGTCGTACAAAAAGCAAAAAAGCGGTTGAAACTACCCGAAAACACAAAATAGCACTGATCTATTTCACAATAGGTCTATTGCTCATATTGGCTATGATACCTTGGCCGTTTAGAGCAGACATAGGTAGAAGCTTATGGCCTTAAACATATTTAATATTTTAATTTGAAGATAGAAACACTAAACGCAGTAGCAGAAATTCTGGGAAATGGTTACAAATGCTATGTAAATGCAGTAACCGAAGAAGTTTTTTCTGCCGAAAACATTGACGTTGAAACCAGAAAAAATAATGATTACCAAGAGTTTGTGCCGCTAGAAGGTTCAGTAACCTTTGGTATCATGAAAGATTATGTAAGTTCGGTTGATAATTTTGAGCATCAAAGTGAGCTCATGGAAGCATTAAGCTATGAGCAACCTTTTCTTACTTTCAAAAGGAAAGTATACGCTTTGCACATAGCAGATAGCTGGATTGCCTATCGCAATCAGCAGATCGTACACATGTTAGAAAATAAGACCAGTTGATAAGGAACCTGATCTTTTCCATTATAATTAATGCAAAACTTTTAAATCTCTAAACCTGCTGCTTATTTTTGCCATCGTAAAGTGCGTTTATCTAACCTCATATTTTTAGTCGTCTTATCCATAAGTTCATTTGGCCAACTCCTACCTAATTTTGGAGGTCAAAGAGCAGGACTCTCAGCACTTAGCTTCTTAAAGAATGATTTAAATCCCACTTCTTTTGGCATGGCTGGAGCAAGTGTCGCCAACAAGGGAAACTTGTATAGCGGTGAAAATAACCCTGCAGCATTGGTGCAAATACCGAATACAGGCATAGCGTTGAGTAATTATACCGTTGGGGCGGGTGTTCAACAAAGCTTTATGAGTTTTGGGATAAAACTAGCGTCGGAAGCGGTTTTAGCATTCTCGGTAAACTCACTAAATAGCGGAGCGATGGAAGTGCGCACAGAATTTGAACCTAATGGAACTGGACAGCAGTTTTATGTCAACAATACAGCGCTTGGCCTCAATTATTCGCAGAAATTATCAGAAAGATTCAGTATTGGAGTAGGTTTAAAGTACGTTTACGAAGGTATTTCGACGTATAAAAATCATACAGTATCCGGCGATATTGGTTTCTTGTATAATACAGATTACAAGGATTTAACATTTGCCGTTGTGGTAAAAAACTTTGGGGGAAACTCACAAATGAGTGGAAGTGACGTAGAAGCGGAGTATAACCGCACCTTTGTGTCACTGGATAAATATACCACGCCTACGATTTTTAAAATGGGTTTTTCGTTGGTGCCTTATCAAACGGAAACTAAAAAGTTGCTGGTCGCTGCGGAGTTAAATCACCCTAGCGATAATGCAGAAAATATTCGCTTTGGAACGGAATACGGTTTGCGCGATCTTCTATTTATTCGACTTGGATACAAGCTAAGTGTAAAAGGTCAAAATTATCCTACAGCAGGCCTTGGCGTTAAAACGAGAATTGGAGTGCACCCCATGTACATAGATTACGGTATTAATCCTACCAACAGTATGGGTGTCCAACATATTTTTGGAATTCACATGCCATTTAATAACGACAAACGCTGATGATAAAACTAACGACATATGCGGGTTTGCTGTGCAGTATCTTTTTACTAGTTGGCTGTGACGGATTTTTAGGTAAAAAAACGAACACAGATTTTATTGAAATACCAACATACAGCCCGAGAGAAGTTGCGTATGTTCCTGTGCAACCTGCTTTAACCGGCTTTGTGTCTCCTGTAGATATTATTGCTGGATTTGATGAGCTAATTTACGTGGTAGATGATGCTACAGAAGAAATTATATCCCTAGATGAAAGCGGAAAAATACTAGGCAGAATAGAGGTGCAAGGCGTAAAAGCAATAGCTCAAAACCGTCGCCTGGATCTGCTTGCTATTGGCAGCGTAGACATTTTAAAAGCAGGCGAAACACTTACTTTTACGTGTATTTATAAAATTGATATGCACGGACCGGGTAATGCCTTTGGTTTGCAATACGCACAAGTGGTTGATACTATAATTCATCCTTTTTATTTTAAAAGTACTTACTCGTCTTCAGACAGTAAGGTTCAGTTTAATAAAATAGCGATTCTCGAAGATAATCGATTTTATGTAACCCGCACGGGCACAGATAATAATGCTCAAAAATTTGGAGGACCTGATGATGCAGTTCTGCTTTTTGATGCAGATGGCACCTATCTAACTCCTGTTTCTGTAAACACCCCAAGTGGCTTATTTAGAGATTATTTTAAGAAACCTATGGGGATTTCTAGTTTTGTGCAACCTCCTCAAGTATCTGCAGGTGGTCCTGATCATTTTGTATTCACCTCAATAGCTGAAAACACTTCTATTAAAGTACAAATTATTGATTTCATAGAAACAGATTTTGGAGCTAACTACGAACCTAGAATTCTTGTAGAAACAGATACCACCGTGGCAGATGGTAACCTAACTACCCCTGAAAGATTTTCTCAGCCAGTATCTACGCTGGTTACAGGTGACGGTTCTAACTATATTTTTGTGGTGGATAAAAGTAAAGATTCACTTTATCAATTTACGGTAACTGGACTGGAAGGCGTAAAACCACCTACAGGTGCAGCAAGCACCAAATATCAATTATCTAGCTTTGGCGGCAGAGGTGAGGGACTTTCTCAATTCAATTCGCCAAGCGCAGTGGCGTATAAAAATAGAATTATTTGGATTTGCGATACCGGTAACGGGCGTATTCTTCGATTCAAATTGACTACAGATTTTCAATAGTCAGACACGCTAGTTCTTATTAGCAGGCGCATCTTTTTGTCTTCTTCTTAAGTGAAAATTGTCAAACTGGTATCGGTAGTACAAACCAACACCGGTGGTATTTACGTTGGTAATATTGCCAAGCGTTGGGTCGTTTGCCTGTTTCTGAAAGCCTCGAACCTTGAGTGATCCGTCTTCGTTTATGTCATATTTAACACTGATGTCATACGGTCTATTTTCTGCCGTAACTGCATCTACCGAAAAAGATACTTCTAATCGGTCATTCCAAATTTTACGACGGAGAGAGAGTATCAACTCTGCTTGGCTTTTATAAGTGCTTTGATAATCTACTCCAACCTGCCATCTGGTATCGAGTTTTCCTAGCCAATTATTTAACTGGCTGCTGGCAAAATCACTTAAACTATTGATCCCAGTATTGGCAGCGCCGGCTTCAACGAGAGCGCTATTGGAGCTTGCAGAACTAAAGCTTGGAGGGATAAAAGTGCCTAGTACCAGCAATGCAAAAACTTGCCTATCTAACTCTTCTTGATCTAATTTTATGCGATCTATTACAGTATTTAATGCGCTAGAAGCACTGCCACTTAAACTATTTTGAGTGGGAAAAGTAAGGTCAAAATCAACTATGGGGTTAAACAGAAGTCCGGTAAGTTTTAAGTTGCAATCTACAGGAATAGCCTGGTTATAGGCATCTAACTCGTCGGCGGAAACAGAGCCTGCCATGAGTGTGCTCGGTACAGGATATTCTCTTTTTATCGCATCTAAATTTATTTGGGCGTTATAAGGATTGCCGTCCCAGAGAAGGGTGCCGCCTTGCTTTACCGTAAAGTACTTATTGATTAGGTCCAGAGCTGTAAATAGGTAACTCCCTCTGTCTATGGTTAAACCTCCATACATGTTAAAATCACCGTAGGTGTTAATTTCCATCCTTAGATTTCCATGACCAGCAGCCTCTATTTTATCGCCTAGTAATTCATCAAAAACCATTTTAATATTGGCGTCGTTGGTTATCTCAAAGTTAAAGTCCATCCGCACACCGGCTTGAGCTTTAATAGTGTTACTTACACCATTATTGTCTGTTTTTAAATTGACAAACTGCACATAGCTCAACTTTCCGCTAGATTCTGATGTTTCAAGGGGAATTACTATTTCAGTGCCTTTTCTGCTTTTGGCATTTATGGTAAGTAAGATGTCATCCAAAGGGCCTGTTATTTTCATGTTGCCGTCTACAAAAGCAGTACCGTAAAAGAGGTCGTTATCTTCTTTTCTGGTATTCATTATCTCAAAATCAAGTAGGTCTTTAAAGTTTAGATTAAAGATGAAATCTTGAAAACTGCTGTGTGTCACCTCCCCAACTACTTCAGCTTTTTTTCCAAACCTGTCGGTTATTTCGGATTTAATTATGCTAAAAGAACTGTAATCAATGTCAATTATAGCATTCCCGGTATAGTGAGTTTGCATATAATCCACTACAAAATCAAGGCTGTCTAGCTCCATAGTGCCCCGTAATTGTGGACTTGTGAGCGCGCCAGTTATGCCTATTTTAGAGGTACTAAAGCCACTTATTTCAGAGGCTAGTCCTGTTAAGTATTTTTCAAATGGTTTTATACTACTGGTTTGAGTGGTTAGTTGTAGGTTCAGGGGAGATTTTTTGCTATCGAAATTGATATCTCCAGCAATTTCCATATCGTTAAGTAAACCACCTGTTATTTTTCCATCTATGGTTACGGCAAGTAAGTCGTCTTGGCTCGTACTTTTTAGATTTAAATTACCTAGTGTATCTTGGTCTAATTGCAAGTCTTTGACTATTAAATCAGCTTCAATAATAGGAAATCCATCTCTGTCAGAAATATCGATGTAGCCATTGGTTGTGCCTTCTATTTTAATATCGTAACCTGCCAAGAAAGGAGTAAGATTACTGAGTTTAAAATTGGATAAATTGGCATTGAGTTTATTCGCATTTAGACCTATTGATGCATCCAAAAAGAGAATTTCTGCACCATTTCTAAAATCGAAATACCTAAATTCTGTTATGTTGTTGCTGTGAATTAAATTTGGAAATACAGTGTTTTTAAGTTCCCAAGACTTATCATAAATATCTACCTTGGTGTTGTCCAGAAATACAATTGCACTATCATTTCTGTATAAGAAACGCCCAGCAAGAGCAATATCCAGGACATTGTCTTTTTTAGAAGTGGTTTCAAAAATAACTTCACCATCTTTTACAAATCCATGGGCATTTAATACATTAAAGATAGTACTATCATTTTGTATAAGTCCTCCAGTGTTTATGCCAAAGTTAATAGGAGAAAGCTCTCCACCATTCTTGAGCGTAAGGCTGACAAATGGACTCGAAATGGCATCGTAACGAAGATTGGTAAACTTGTTTTCTCCGTTAATTTGACCAAGAATGTGATTGTAAGTAACGTCCAAACTCGCGCGGTCAAAGCTCACAGAGCCTAAAAATTCTTTAAATACAGGCTGAAATTGATCAATCGAGACGGTAACTCTTACGTTTTTACTGCTAAGGATTTTGTCAGGTTTGGTAAATTGTGAAGGGTAGATAATATATTTCACAAAATCAATTAGAGCCTCAGATTCTGAAGGGTAAAAATCTCCTTCTATATTGATTTGGGCTAAGTCACTAACTAGCGTATAATTCCTTTTGTTCTCTGATAAATTAGCGGTGAGTAATATGTCTTTTAGCTTGTAGTTTCTGCCCTCTTTTAAAAGATTAAAACTGTCAAGGGCCACAGTACCACTTAAGTTGTCTAGATTATTGCCTGCAAGGTTGACATCTCCCGTAAACTTCACAAAATTGTCTATGTTATCTAAACCTAACATTTTAAGATTAATCCCAAAAACATTCGCCTTAACGGCTATTTCGGGAATCTGCTTGCTGGCGTCTAACGTCCCATTAAAATTGAAGTTGAAATTAGGATCTTCAATATCAAATTTTCCATTGAAAAGTGAGTTAGAAACATCGCCATTCACCTGCATATTTTGGTAAGAGTAGCCTCCAAACGTAAATTGTGATATAGTTCCTTCTACTTTGCTTTTGAGTGTTTCTAGTGTTAAACCACTGCCATTAAGGCTAAGATCAAAAATTGCAGGACCAAGATTAGGGAGTCCTAACAGCATATCTAAGTCAAGATTAGTACTACTTATTTCTCCTGTATAAGCAGCATTTTGGTTAGGTAAAAGAGTGTAATGTAGGTGAGCTGTAATATTACCTGCGTCTGTCCCTATTTCAGCATTGGTAATAAAATCGGTTAACAGACCATTAAAAGTGCCCGTATAACTAATGTCACCTAGATTTAATAACTCTTTAGGTGCGGGGTTAATTTCGGCAATTCGCGCAAGATCAACAGCATTAGTGGTTAGTCTTTTTGCGTCTATGTCAAAAACAGTTGTTTCTATATCAGGCAGACCTCTAAGATGGGCTGAACCTACAAAACGGGTATGACTGCCTATATCCAATTTTAAGCGTTTACTGCGCATGTTTGCGATGGTCCCTGACACCTTTCCAGACGCTTTAATTTGTTCATTATATACAGCGACGTTAGTGCTGAATAAGGCAATATCGTCAGTATGTATTACAGCGTCCTTAAAAGTCGCTTTTAGCGCTACCACATCTATAAAATCAGAAAAATCTCCGTAACTGCTATAGTTAAACTCAAGGTAATCTTTGATGTAACTTTTAGGTGTTTTTAGTTCTAAATTTTCAAATCGCATGGTGGTAGAGCTGATAATGCTCTTAGCGGTAAGGCGATCTATTTGTAGACCCGATTTCTCGGTGCCTGATAAGTTTTCAATAACAAAACTTAATGAATCATTGATGATATCAAAATTATGCAGATGCCCTGTTATGCCCTTAAAAAACATGTCATTTTCGTCAAAGGCTCTGCTTACTGGAGCGCTATAGTTTTTGTTATAGTACCTAAAAATGGTATTTTCTAGTTCTACTTTATCAAAGGTGATAATCTGCTGTTGACGAGGTTTATTAGTAGGTGGTGGTGTAAAGTAATCAATTAAAAATTGTAAGTTGAGCTCCGGCTCTCCTTTATGAACACCTAAGTATACTTTAGCATTTTTAATGCTAACTTCATCTAGTTTAATAAGCGCATTACTGAAGCTGAATAGATCATAATTAACGCCCAATTCAGCAATATAAATCATGGTATCATGCTGTTGGTCTTCTATATATAAATCATGAGCTGTAAGGGCATCAAAATAGTTAAGCTCTATTTGACCAATGCTTACCGGAACTCCCAATTCCTTGCTTAAAAAGCGGGTTGCTTTATCGGTTGCATAGTTTTTAAACCACTTGGTTTGCGCAAACGCCAAAAACAGCAATGCAAACATGAGTAATGCTGCAAGTGTTATAAGCGGTATTTTAACTATTTTTGGCAACGCTTTATGTAGGTAATTCTAAAAGTATACAAACATACCTTGGAACATACAAATAACAATTCACATATCACCATTTTAGGTATAGAATCGTCCTGTGATGATACATCTGCATCCATTTGGAAAAACGGCAAAATTTGCTCTAATGTAGTATCCTCTCAAAGCGTACATGCCGAATTTGGCGGCGTGGTGCCAGAATGGGCGAGTCGAAAACACCAACTTAATATCGTGCCAACGGTACAGACGGCTTTGCAAAACGCTGGTATTCAGCTATCTGAAGTAGATGCTATTGCGTGTACCCAAGGTCCGGGTTTGATGGGTTCACTTTTAGTAGGCCATTCATTTACCAAAGGGCTTGCCATGTCAGCTAACCTCCCATTCGTAAATGTAGATCATTTGGATGCACATATTTTAGCTCATTTTATTGAAGATAAATCTCCTCAATTGCCCTTTTTATGTCTTTTAGTGTCTGGAGGGCATACCCAAATAGTGGTTGTTAAAGAGGATTATGTTATAGATGTGTTGGGTAAGACCATAGATGATGCTGCAGGTGAGGCGTTTGATAAAGCCGGTAAAATGTTAAATTTGGGTTATCCTGCGGGACCGATTATAGATAAGCTAGCGACTCAAGGCGATGCAACAAAATTCACCTTCAATACACCCAAAGTGGAAGGGCTTAATTTTAGCTTTTCAGGGCTTAAAACGTCCATTCTTTACTTTTTGCAAAAACAGACAAGGATAGATCCTGAGTTCGTTCCCCAAAATATTAATGACCTCTGTGCATCTATTCAGCATACTATTGTGTCTTATCTGTTGAGTCAACTTGAAGAAGCAATGAAACTCACCGGAATTACCCAAATAGGGATTGCCGGCGGTGTAGCTGCAAACTCAGAATTACGATTTAAATTGCAAGCTTTAGCTACAAATTTCAATGGAGAAGCATTTATTCCCAAATTTGAATATTGCACCGATAATGCAGCGATGATTGCTTTTGCAGGTGAAATAAAATTAAAACAAAAAAAATATGGCACACTGGGTGATGTGTGTTTTGTGCGAAAATGAATAAAATAATACTGATACTCTTTTCCGTATTAAGCTACGGTATAACGATAGCGCAAGAAAATGACTCTACGTTATTGCGCATAAACAAGATAGCTGAGGTTAAAAAAAAGCAGTTCATTCATGCCTTTCCCAATAACAAGGATACCTGTCTGCTGGATCATAAAAAATTGGATACACAATACCGATTAACTTATCAAAAAGTAGATATGCAATGCAATGGTTGGCCTGGTTATGATGAGACTTTTTTGACTTATAACAACAAAGGGCTGACACTGGTAAGCAATAGCCTGGATGGTATAGAAAATAACAACACTAGTTTTTGGTACACTAAGGATGAAGAAAAACCCACAAAAACAGTCCTTTTTTTAAGAGAAACTATGGATAGTATTGTAACCAATACTCGTTACTTCAGAAATAAAGAAGGCCGATTAGATAGTTTTTTAGCTGTGGTAAAAAATCAAGACGGAAGCATAACGAGGACTACCAATATTGCTCGGTATGATGAGAATGGTAATCTAAGCCAACTTTATATTATCGATCAAAAACGTAAACCTTTGCAAATGATGAGTTATGAGTTTGATAAAGACAGTAAAATGAAAACAGCTGGGTTTACATCCTATGGCGAAAAACCTACTTTTTCACAAATCTATTTTTCATACAATCAATATGGTCAGATTGCCAATACTATCAATACGGTAAATCAAAAACAAGAGTATTTTTACCATGAAAATGGCTTGATATCTAATGTGTTATCATACAACCCTAAGGGAGTATTAGAGATAGAATTTATATTCGAATATACCCTGCGAGAATGAATATAGTTTGGGTTTTCATTGGTGGAGGTGTAGGTGCGGCATGTCGTTGGGCAGTTAGTAAGACCTTTGAAGCAGGCGTGCAGTTCCCGTTTGCCACACTTACCGTTAACTTAGTGGGATGTTTCTTAATAGGGTTGGTTTATTTCTTTTCTATAAAAATTCATAATCCCTGGTATTTAATAGGAGTTGTTGGTTTCTTAGGCGGATTTACGACGTTTTCAAGTTATAGTCTAGAACTTATGAAAATGCTAGAATATGGATTTCATAAAAACTTCATTATTTATTTTTTGGCAAGTAATATTCTTGGAGTTTTGCTCGTCTACACCGGATACAAAGCTGGGTCTTACTGGTTATCATGAAAAGAGTACTTATCTACATACTATTGCTTTGCATGGGGCAAGATTTACTGGCAGACAAACTGCTTATTCCCATGGATGCCACCCAGAAAAATCACCTGAAGGCTTATGGCATCGCCTACTGGGTATTAAGTATGGATCAGGAAGTGGAGTGGCTATTAAATTATAAAGGAGGAAGCTTTATGATGGACGATTATGAAAATATTGAAAAAGAATGCTTACTGCGTGGCGTTACATTTACTACCCTGAGCGAGGGGAAAGCCAACAGTGTCAAAGACGAAATAGCCAATCCTGCAGTTAATGCCGAAACGGTTAAACTTCTCAAAGTTCCGAAAATAGCGGTGTATTCACCTAAGTCTGCACAACCTTGGGATGATGCTGTTACGATGGTACTTAATTATGCCGAAATACCTTATGATGTTGTGT
The DNA here is from genome assembly GCA_017857855.1 of Bacteroidia bacterium. Taxonomy (GTDB): domain Bacteria; phylum Bacteroidota; class Bacteroidia; order NS11-12g; family UBA9320; genus UBA9320. The sequence goes on from JAFMCI010000020.1 coordinate 13,026, forward strand.
TCGACGATGAAGTATTGGATGGTAAACTGCCAACATACGAATGGTTGCATTTACATCATGAAGATTTCACGGGACAATACGGTAAATTTTGGTCGAGTTACCGCAATGCATCATGGTACAAGGCACAAGTTGCGGAAGCGGAAGAAATGGCATCGAAACACGGTTTTGCAACGGTAGCAGAACTGAAATTAGCCGTGACCAAAAAGATTCGAGATTTTACAGTTGGAGGCGGATTTTTATTTGCCATGTGCAGCGCAACAGACAGTTATGATATTGCCATGGCAGCGGATGGAACAGATATTTGTGAATATATGTTTGATGGAGACCCCATAGATCCAGGAGCTCAAGCTAAATTAGATTTTACCAAAACCTTTGCATTTAAGGATTTTAACATAGAACAAAATCCTATGGTGTATGAAGTGAGCAGCATAGATGTAGACCCCAGAACGCGCAATGTTACTGAAGATAATGATCTATTTGCCCTAAATGAATTCAGTGCGAAGTGGGATGTGATTCCTGCTATTTTAACCCAAAATCATGAACGAATTGTTAAAGGATTTATGGGTCAGACTACAGCATTTCACAAAGAACAAATAAAAAGTTCGGTGATAATTATGGGTGAGAATAAGAGCTTAGGCGAGGCACGGTATATACACGGCACTATCGGTAAAGGCCAATTTACGTTTTATGGTGGACACGATCCGGAAGACTATCAGCACATGGTAAATGAACCGCCTACAGACATGGCTTTGCATCCTAATTCTCCTGGATATAGGTTAATTTTAAACAATATTTTGTTTCCTAGCGTGAAGAAAAAAAAGCAAAAAACCTAAGATATCAAAAAGCGTAATAATCGTATTATTTTGACTCCAAACCCAGAAATATTAAAACAAATAGTAACGGTGAAGATGCCTTTTGGCAGATTTAAAGGAAGTTTGCTTTGTGATTTACCCGTAAGTTATCTAGAATGGTTTAAGCGAAAAGGTGGATTCCCCGCAGGTGCTCTTGGAATGCAATTAGATACGGTTTATGAAATTAAACTCAATGGTTTGGAAGAAATCATTTTTGAACTCAAAAAAAGATATAAATACACTTAAATAGTTTGCAATAAGCACCAATGAATACGAAAGAACACTGGGAAAATATATATTCCACCAAGACACCTGCTGAAGTAAGCTGGACACAGGCGTATCCTGAAACATCTCTAGAACTAATAGCACAAACCTTGGTAAGTAAAAATGTGCCAATCATTGATATAGGTGGTGGCGATAGTTTGGTCGTAGACTTCTTGCTAAAACTGGGGTATACCGATATCACCGTTTTAGATATCTCTGCAGCTGCTATCGAAAGAGCAAAGAAACGACTAGGTGCCGATGCTACAAAGGTAGAATGGCTGGTAACTGACATCTTGGATTTTAAACCTACTAAAACATATGAAGTGTGGCATGACCGTGCAGTTTTTCATTTTCTAAGAGAGCAAGAAGAAGTAAGTGCGTATGTAGACATGGTAAAACAGTATGCAGAAAATGTTATTCTAGCTACTTTCTCGCCTTCTGGCCCACTCAAATGTAGTGGTCTTGAAATTACACAGTATGATCATAATCAAATGGAGGATACATTTGGAAGTGAGTTTAGTGTAGAAAATTACTTTACTGCCGATCACGTTACGCCATTTAATACGGTTCAAAATTTTTCGTTCGCTAGGATGAAGAAGAAATAATAAAAGCTTATTTTTGAACGTAATTATCTTATAAACAGGTAGTAAGGTTAAATTTTATCAAGAATTATAGGTGTCATTCTAAATAAGTAGAGTCTTACTTATTTTTAGCATTTCTTATTTTTAATTAATCCAAATAAAAATAGATTTGTACCACTAAAAAACCTATATGAAATTATTTTACACCCTTGTGGCGCTATTAATTGGTCATTTGAGCATGGCGCAAGAAATGGATAGTTTTACCAATTACCATATGAATGCGGCTCGTACACTATTGGAGAGCAAAGACGGAAATCTACTTATGGGTGCATATGGCGAAGTGCATTACGAACAACCTTTTGGGAACAACACCCAATACAATGGTGATTTAGATGCAGAACGAATGGTGCTACTTTTTGGCTATAAATTCAACAATAAGACATCGTTTATCAGTGAAATAGAAATAGAGCATATTAAAGAAGTTTACCTGGAGCAAGCTTTTTTAAATTACCAAGCAAAACCTTGGCTAAATGTGCAAGCAGGATTATTACTTATCCCAATGGGACTGATGAACGAGTACCACGAGCCTACTATTTTTAATGGGGTTAACAGACCCGTAATATCGAATGCATTGTACCCAAGTACCTGGAGAGAAATAGGAGCGGGGATTGCAGGTAACCTGCCAAGTGCGGCACTCAGATACCAACTTTATCTCGTAAATGGCCCTATGAGTTATGATAATGGAGCTAAATTAAAAGGTAGCGAGCCCTTACGTGGAGCACGTCAAAAAGGAGCACAATCTACCATGACCAGACCTGATCTTTCTGGAAAGATAAATTATTACGGCATAAAGGGATTTGATATAGGTCTTGCAGGATATGTAGGTACTACCGAATCTAGTCTTTTCGAAAACATTCATAGAGATAGCATAAGTCAAATGGCAAGAGCAGATAGCTCCATAGTAGGCGTGCAAATGGTTGGTTTTGATTTTAGATATCAAGCGAAGAAACTGCAAGCAAAAGGGGAATTATTCTTTTCGAATTTTACCAATACCTCTTCATACAATGCGTTTACAGAAAGGGATCTAGGCTCAAGTATGTTTGGGTATTATGGGGAAGTTGGTTATGATGTTTCGAGCCTGTTGGGAATGCAAAAGAAAATCGTGCCTTTTGTACGATACTCACAATACAATACTCATCAATCGGTAGATGAATCTATGATGCCCAATAAGGCGTATGACCGCACAGTGGTAACCGCTGGTTTCTCATTTTTTCTAAATGACGCTGTTGTTATTAAAGCTGATTATCAAAATTTTAGCAATGCACTTCAAAGTCAAACGCATCAATTTAACTCGGGTATAGGTTTTTGGTTTAGATAGTATAGTTAGTGAAGCATAGATTTTACATAGGTATATTTTTTGTGCTAGGCGGCTTCACCTTAGCTGCTTCTTACAGCTATTTGCCCAGTTATCTCAGTCATAAAATGAGCAAGCAGTTAAACAAGTTATTTGATCAAGAAGTGCTTATCCGAGAACTTTCTATGAATGATACGTTAGCACTAAATCATCAGTTATACGAGGTGTATAGTGCTGATACGCTAGCAGGATATTCTATGATTACGAGAGCATTAGGATGTAAAATAGGTGGTTGTGACAAGCCCTCTGAAGATTCTATTTCGTTTGAGCAATTTTACTTTTTCACCGCTTTTGATAAGGATAAAAATATCAAAAAAGTAAGGGTACTGGAATACACATCAGACCATGGTTATCAGATTGCCAACAAGGGCTGGCTCAAACAATTTGAAAAAGGAAGGTCATTTAGTGTCGGAGAAAATATAGATGCTATCTCTGGTGCTACTATTTCTGTAAAGTCCATTACTGCCGGAGTTAATGAGCAGTTGCGCATTATTCAAAAAAAGTAAGAAAAAGTATAAATTCGTAGCATGTCAATAATCCCATTCGATATCACGTGTTATAATCACTTGCACAGTCGTTTTCAAAATGTGTTTAACGAAGAACTGATCAATGAGATTTGCTATAATGGTCAATTAAAAGTATTTAATACAGACGAAATCATCATTAACATAGGGGATAAAATGGAGTATTTCCCCCTTATAGTTTCAGGTACTTTAAAAATATTAACGGAAGATAGTGACGGTAAAGAACTGCTATTATACTACCTCGAAATGGGGGATACGTGCGCTGTAACACTTAATCTGGCCACTCACGGAAGCAAGAGTAAAATAAGAGCTATTGCAGAAGACCAATGCGAATTGTTATTCTTACCTATTGTTAAAGTGGATGATTGGATGGTTAAGTACAAAGAATGGCGCCACTTTATCATGGAAACCTACAACTACAGGTTAAATGAAATGCTGGACGCTATTGATACGCTTGCGTTTCACAATATGGAAGAAAGACTTATGAAGTACCTGCGAGATAAAGCAATGGTAACAGGCAGTGTCGAAATACAAGGTACTCATTTCCAAATTGCCAATGATATGCATTCAAGCCGTGTTGTAATATCGCGTATGCTGGCTAAGCTTGAGAAAGATGGCTTGTTAACACATAGTAGAAATAAGATTATCTTACACAAACTTTAGATTAACCGTCTTGTAGTGTAACCTAAGTTCCTTAAGAAACATTAGCATGTCTGCATATTTGCTCCTAAATATGCAATTAAGTCAACTTTATGGATTTGTTCTAGCCATTCTAATGGGTTTTACATTAGGTCTTTTTGGCGGCGGTGGATCAATTCTAGCAGTGCCTATTTTTGTGTATGTATTTCATATTGAACCTCTTCTCGCTACCGCATATTCCCTTTGGGTGGTAGGTTTATCTGCCCTAGTAGGCGCATTTAAAAAACATTTAGACCAACAAATAGAGTACAAAGTTGGTCTACTTTTTGTCGTGCCATCGGCGCTTACCGTTTTTTTAACACGTAGATTTTTATTACCACAAATTCCTCTGCAACTGTTCACTTTTGGAAATGTAATTCTCACTAAAAACATGGCAATTATGCTTTTTTTTAGTACGGTTATGCTCCTAGCAGCCTATTCAATGATTCGCGGAATTTCTATGCATCACTCAGGCACTGAGCCTGATAAAATAAAAACGGTTATTTCAGGAGCTGTTGTTGGCCTAGTTACCAGCTTGGTAGGAGCAGGTGGCGGGTTTCTTATTGTACCCGCTTTAGTCATCTTATTGGGTTTAAATATGTCACAGGCCGTCGGAACATCTCTCGCCATAATTGCATTGAACAGTATGTCCGGTTTTATGGGTGATATAATAGGAGGGAGACTTATGGATTGGTCATTTTTACTCACGTTTAGCGTTTTTGCTCTCATAGGAATGATGCTTGGACTTTATAGTTCTAAAAAAATAGAAGTAGGTATACTTAAAAAGTACTTTGGATTCTTTGTACTTGCAATGGCTATCCTAATAATAATCAAAGAACTACTATCCTAAAAGCAATAGGACTGTTTATACCTTTAGTAAAGCTGATTTCACACACATAGGTGGTATATTTTTTAGTGCCCACCACTTCTTATGATGTTTGATGTAGTCCTATAAAAATGGTTGGTTTTAAATTGACTTAAAAAGATATTAAATATACAGATACCCAGATATCAACTTTAATTGCAACGGGCTATGCATTAATTACATTTCGGGTAAGAATATTTTATCAATGTCTTATTTAGCAGTCAGGGAATATACTTAACCTACCAAAATCGGGTAAATACCATACCAGAAGCTTGTTTTTATGTTTTGTAACTTACGTGACAATGCAGTGCCAACTTCATCTTAACTTTGCAAGCGTTAACGAATACTAAAATGAAAATAGAACAGATTTATACCGGCTGCCTTGCTCAAGGAGCTTATTACATTCAAAGCAACGGAGAAGTAGCGATTATTGACCCACTTAGAGAAGTAGACGACTATATCGCTAGGGCTGAAAAAGACGGTGCTAAAATCAAGTATATCTTTGAAACCCATTTTCATGCTGACTTTGTAAGTGGACATATTACACTTGCCGAAAAAACAGGAGCAACTATCGTTTACGGTCCCACGGCTAAGACAGGATTTGCATCTCACATAGCTACGGACAATGAAGTGTTCAAAGTAGGGGATATTACCATAACCGCTCTACATACACCGGGTCATACCATGGAAAGTACTACGTACTTGCTAAAAGATGCTGAGGGAAAAGATCATTGTATTTTTTCAGGTGACACCTTGTTTTTAGGTGATGTAGGTAGACCAGATCTTGCTCAAAAGGCAGCTACTATGACACAAGAAGAACTAGCCGGAATATTATTTGACAGTCTACGCAATAAAATAATGACGCTAGCGGATGATGTTATTGTGTACCCAGCTCACGGAGCAGGTAGTGCATGTGGCAAGAATATGATGAAAGAAACAGTAGATTCTCTAGGTAACCAAAAACATATGAATTATGCATTGCGGGCAGACATGACTAAGGAAGAGTTTGTTGCAGAAGTAACAGACGGATTAGCACCACCTCCAGCATATTTCCCCATGAATGTGGCTATGAATAGAGATGGATATACCAATATTTCTGAAGTAATTGCACAAGGAAGTAAAGCACTGTCTCCTGCAGAGTTCGAAGCTGCGGCTAACGAAACAGATGCAGTAATACTGGACACCCGAAAAGAAACCGTTTTTGTCAAAGGATTCATTCCTCAAAGTATTTTTATAGGAATTGATGGAGGTTTTGCCCCATGGGTAGGTTCATTGGTAAAAGATGTTAAACAGCCCATACTCTTAGTTGCAGATGAAGACAGAATTGAGGAAATAATTACGCGTCTTAGTCGCGTAGGATTTGACAACACCATCGGTTATTTAAAAGGTGGTTTTGAAGCGTGGATTGCAGAGAATAGAGAAATAGATTCTATCCACTCCATTAGCGCTGCAGATTTTGAAAAAGAAGTTACCGAAAACCACTTGCCTGTTTTTGATGTACGTAAAGAAGGAGAATTTTCAAGTGGTCATTTAGACATAGCAAACCATGTTTGCCTAAGCGGTATTAATGAGCATCTTGCGGAGTTTCCAAAGGATAAAAACTTCTATGTTCATTGTGCTGGCGGATATCGTTCTGTGATAGCAGCTTCCATTCTTAAAATGAGAGGCTACCACAATTTTACCGATATAGCAGGTGGATTTGGGGCCATAAAAACAACCAATTTATCGATAGTAGAGTCTGTTGTAGCATAGCCTATTGTAGTAAAACACAACTAAACGTATATTTGGGCGTTTGTACAACACATGAATAAAAATACACTCGCACAAATCGGCCGCATCTTATTAAGTTTTCTTTTTGTTTTTGGAGCAGTAAGCAAGCTTGTTTCTATGCCGTTTTTCGACGGTATGGTTGCTGAATTATTACTAGGTAAAGATTATTTTGATAATCCAGTAGGAATGATTTGGGTGCAATGGCTCACACGCATACTGGTTGCAGTAGAGTTGGTATTGGGCTTAGCCTTGTTGCAAAACAAATGGTTTAAAAAAATAGTGCTACCCGCTACTTTGGGTATGTTAGTCCTTTTTACCATCCACCTGTTCTACGAGGGATTTAGACAAGTCAACGGATTTACAGAAGGTAATTGTGGTTGTTTTGGTGATGTATTACCCATGACTAATCTGGAGTCTATCATCAAAAACGTGATAGGTATGCTCATAGGGATTTATGTATTGCTTACATTCAAAAAAGAAGATGTTTTTAAGTCTTGGGTTTCTCCGACGTTACTGGGTGTAATCACCTTATTTACGTTAAGTTTTGGGATTAAAAGCTACGAAGCTGTGGCTCCAAGTGTATTAGACGAATTGGGCACGATACCAGCTATTGAGCTGATGCAAGCAGATAGTATTGCACAGGCTGCAATAGCCGAATCAGAAACTATTATTGCTGAAACAGAAATAGATGTTACTGAAAAAATTATAAATAAGCCGTCTGTCGATTCTGTTAAAACATCTAAAGTAGTTTCAGTAAAAACACCAAGTGACTTAACACTAGAATTATTGTATAAATACGCCCCGTCTATTAAGTCCCAAAATCTAGCTTCGGGTATCAAAATGGTGTGCCTTTTTAGCATGACGTGCAGCCATTGCCAGGAGGTATACAGAGACCTATCCGCGATGAAGTCGAGTGGTAAGCTACCTAAACTCTTTTTGGTTAATTATGGTACAGAGTATGAGCAAAACTACTTTTTCTCTCAAGCAGGAGATTCAAAAGATGCACATACTAGAACCGAGGATTTCACCCATTTTAAACGAATGTTAGAAGGTAAAACCTATCCACGTATTTTGGTAATAAAAAATGGTAAAATAGAAAAAGAGTGGGATGTAGATACCTATGAAAAATCATATGTAATGCGCTATTTCGGTATCGAAAAACTAGAAGAAAAAAAATCAGGTGGGCTCCAACTAGAGTTACAAAGCGGCGGAAGCCCTTGGTAAAATTGAGGTTGTTCCAGAACTTTAGCGGCAGTAAATCATGAAGCACATTTTCGTATTCCTTCAATTTTTATGCATCACCGTACTGTCTTACTTTGGGGATGTTTTGGCTTTTGATATTTTGATAGTGGTACAAGTTCTCGCACTTATTTTGGGGATTTGGGCTATCCGAAGTGTGGGGGAGAATAACTGGAGTGTTTATCCTGTGCCTAATGAGGGGAGTACAATTTCAACATTAGGTGCATACCGTTATGTGCGGCACCCCATGTATTTAGCTTTATTGCTTTTTTTTACGGTCGTGGCATTCAGGGCGAATGGACCATTTAGTTGGACTGTTTATGGCGTTTTATGGATTACGCTGGTTACTAAAATTTTAGTTGAAGAGCACAAAATTGTACAGAAACATACGGAATACACTCCGTATAAAAGGGTGACAAAAAAGAGATTAATACCCTTCGTGTGGTAAGAAAATGATTTTATGGCTTGGTTAACCCTTGTTGCCATGCCCATGCATGTTTCATCATATCTTCTACTCCGTATTGTGGCTTCCAGCCTAGTGCTTCGGAAACTTTCGTTGTGTCCGCCCATATTTGTTCTATGTCACCTGGGCGTCGTTGTCCTATTTTGTAGTTTAGTTTGATCCCGTTTATGTTTTCAAAGGCACGTATCACTTCTAGTACGGTAGTGCCGTTTCCAGTTCCTACATTAAATACATCAACTGATTTATTCATTTCATCCGCATAGTTTAATGCTTTTACATGCGCTTTTGCAAGATCTACCACATGTATGTAATCGCGTATGCAGGTGCCATCTATGGTAGCGTAATCGTCTCCATACACGGTAAGCTGCGCTCTAATGCCTGCAGCTGTTTGGGTAACAAACGGAATTAAATTACTTGGAACACCTAGTGGAAGTTCACCTATGTGCGCAGTGGGATGTGCTCCTACAGGATTAAAGTAACGCAACAGGATAGATTTAAATGCTTTGTGTTTTGCAAAATCTTGAATAATCTCTTCGCCTAAAATTTTAGTGGTTCCGTAAGGGCTTTCTGCTTTTTGAATTAAGGTGTCTTCAGTAACTGGTAAATCGGTGGCCGCTCCGTAAACCGTGCAACTAGAAGAGAAAATGAGGTTAGAAACCTTAAATGTATTCATTGCCTCCAGCACAGAAATTAATCCAGAAACGTTGTTTTGATAATACATGATTGGATTTTCTACCGACTCGCCTACAGCCTTATACGCCGCAAAGTGAATAACCCCGTCAAAAGAATGTTTGTTGAAAAGGCTCTGTAAAGCAACCGTATCGTTTACGTCTCCCACAAGCAGCTCAAATGGTTTGCCGGTAATACTCTCAATACGTGCTTTCACTTGCTCGCTAGAGTTGTTCAGGTTGTCAATTACCACTACATCGTAGCCATCATTTTGTAGTTCTACAACAGTATGACTTCCTATATAGCCTAATCCTCCGGTTACTAATATTTTCTTCATAAGGGTGTGGCAAATTTAGGCTTTATACACTAATAGGTAATCTCTTTTACCCGACTTTGCATCTTATTTAACTTGGGATGTGGCGAGAATTCAATTATTATTTTGGTCGCCAAATCATTTTGTAGTGACGTATACTAGCTTCTTCAAATAGTTTGCCTGATCGTACAAAACCATGTTGAGCATAAAATTGCTCTACTTGCACTTGAGCATGTAAGTATATAATATTTTTTTTATCTGCTAGGTGCAGACAATGCGTTAATAAAGCAGACCCGATGCCAAGTTGTCGATAAGGTTGCAATACGGCAAAACGTTCGAGCTTAATTCCGCTTTCTGTTTTTCTAAAACGACACGTTCCTGCCGGTTGGTTATTGTACAAGGCCATTAAGTGTGTGCTTGTAGTCTCATATTCATCGTGCTCTGCGGTCTCATCCACACCTTGCTCGTCCACAAATACTTTGTTTCGAATAGCAAATAAATCATACAAATTTTCTTTGCCACGGGCTATTTCTACAGAAATTGAATTAACCATTTAAACACAAAGGTAAAAATTAAAAAAAATGTACTTTTGTCCCCTAATTTAAAACAACTAAAAAAGGTTTTTTTAGTAACGGCGGTGAATTAACAACTTAAAGTGTAAAATCTGAATTAAGTTGAAATAAGCACGGGTTTAACACTAAAATTACACTTTTGATATAGAATTATTATGAGCTGGTTTAAGCGAGTAAAACACGGTATACTTACCAAAACACAAGATAAAAAACCTACCCCAGATGGCTTGTGGCACAAGTGTCCTGAGTGTAAGGAACCTACTAGTACCAAAGAGTTTGAGGCTAATCTTTGGGTTTGTCCATCGTGCAATCATCACGATAGAATAGGCTCTCGAGAATATTTTAATATCCTTTTTGATGAGGGTAAGTTCAAAGAATTAGATGAGAATTTGATTTCAGGAGATCCTCTACATTTTGAAGATACCAAGCCTTACTTACAGCGCTTGGAATCATCTATCAAGAAAAGTGGACTGAACGATGCTGTGAGAACAGCCACTGGCAAAATACATGGTATAAAAGTATCGATGGCGGTTATGGACTTTGCCTTCATAGGTGGATCCATGGGAAGCGTGGTAGGCGAAAAGATAAGCAGAGCCATTGATGTAGCGTTAGAGCAGAACTTGCCAATGATTGTTATATCAAAAAGTGGGGGTGCTCGGATGATGGAAGCTGCATTCTCGCTCATGCAAATGGCTAAAACATCAGCCAAACTGGCCTTGTTAGACGAAGCTAAGTTACCTTATATAAGCGTTTTGACTGACCCTACTACAGGGGGTATCACGGCATCCTTTGCCATGCTTGGCGATATTAATATAGCAGAACCCAAAGCCTTAATAGGTTTTGCGGGTCCTAGGGTTATTAAAGAAACTATCGGGAAAGATTTACCAGCAGGATTTCAGCGTTCTGAGTTTTTGCAGGAAAAAGGCTTTTTAGATTTTATAGTAGAGCGTAAAGATCTCAAACAAAAACTACATGATGTGCTACACATATTTAATGTCAAAAAAAAATCAGCGTAATTAATTAAAATAAAAAATATACAAATGAACTTTCCAGAAAATTTAAAATACACCAAAGAGCACGAATGGATAGCTATTGAAGGTGACATCGCTACTGTTGGAGTTACAGAATTCGCTCAAAGCGAGTTAGGAGACATCGTATTTATAGAAATAGAAACGGTAGGAGATACCTTGTCTAAAGATGAGGTATTTGGTACGATTGAAGCCGTAAAAACAGTTTCAGATTTGTTTATGCCTCTAAGTGGCGAGATTACCGAAATGAATGACGGACTTGAGGGCGAGCCAGAAAGTGTAAATAGTGATCCTTACCAAGCTGGCTGGATGATTAAAATAAAATTATCTGACGCCAGTGAAGTAGATGGTCTACTTTCTGCAGCAGATTACAAAGCGCTTATAGGCCACTAAAAGGTGACCCGAGGTAAAATAGCTTTAGTATTAGCGGTACTTTGGACACTTCTCATTTCTACCTCATGCTTATTGCCTGCTTCTAGTTTTAAAGCATTTTCGTTTGACACTATAATTTCAATTGATAAGCTGGTGCACTTTACATTGTACTCGGTCTTTTTTGTATTGTGGTCTTTGGCATTGGGTCTTAAGAAAAAGAGACAGTTGTTCATACTTATGGCAGTCACCATCACCTTTGGAGTGCTGATAGAAATACTACAAGCTACAATGTCTCTGGGGCGCAGTTATGAGTTGGATGATATTATAGCTAATACAATTGGCAGTGTTTTGGGGTTAGTTATGTTGCCTTTTATTAGGCGAATGATGCCATTACTCAAAAAGTATTTACCTTTTCTTAACAAAGTGTATTAATAGAATAAATAATCAGTTAATTTTGAAATAATAAATTTTATGGAAGTAAAAAAGTATTCAAAACCAGAAGTTGGCAACAAGCGTGTTGACTTCTTTCTTGTCGGACTTGCTTTTTCTATATTGCTAGTATTCGGAGCTTTTACTTACAAGGTGTATGACAGAAAAGTTGAAAAACTTGGGTCACTTGTAATTGACGAAGACTTGGTGGTAATGGAAAATACCGTGCAACAACGCACCCCACCACCACCGCCACCACCGCCTACCATCGAGGTTGTGGAAGATGACGCTGAAATTGAGGAACAGCCTGAGATCATGGAAACAGAAGTTGACCAAGAAACAGAAATGGAAGAGTATGAAGCAAAAGAGGAAGAACTAGAGGAAACAGACGAAATTCTTGAAATTTTTGATGTATCCGAAAAAGCAGAATTCCCTGGAGGTGAAGAAGGTCTTCAAAAGTTTATTGCTGAAAATATTAGCTATCCTGCTATGGCGTTAGAAAACGACCAACAAGGAACTGTAAACGTAATGTTTGTAATCGATAAGGCTGGACTTGTTAAGGATATCGCTATTCTTGGAAGCAAAAAAGGCTTTGGCTTAGAGGAAGAAGCAATGCGCGTTATCAAGCTTACTTCAGGTAAATGGAGATCAGCAAAACAAAGAGACAAACCGGTATCTATGAGATTTAGAATCCCGGTTAAATTCCAAATATTCTAAGTCTAACCAAGGTTATTCTAACACAAAAAAAGCCACTCTGTAATTCGAAGTGGCTTTTTTTATGGTTTAAATTTCTGTTTTGGTTTTATAACCTAGCTCATCTTTAAAATACGACGAATCCAGTTTAGTTTACCGGGTGTATGCGGATAATATTTCAAATTGAGCTCTATTAAAGTCGATTTTTGTAAAATACTTTTTGCATGTGAGAAGCAATCAAATCCTGCTTTGCCACGATAAGCGCCTATACCGCTGTTGCCGATGCCCCCAAATGGTAAAGCGCTATTTGAGATGTGCATAATGGCATCATTTACAGCACCACCGCCAAACGATACCTTAGTCAAAAAATAATCTTGTGTGGTTGCTTTGCTTGTAAAAATATAGGCAGCTAATGGTTTAGGTGCTTCATTAATTTGGTCTACGACCGTTTCTAGCTGGTCATAAACGATTACAGGGAGAATGGGCCCAAATATTTCTTCTTGCATCGCCTTTGATTGAAATGACGATGGATATAGCACTGTTGGTTCAATGACTCTTGCCTTTTCATCTATACTTCCTCCAATAGCTGCATGTTCGTTTTCTAAAAGACGAGAAAGCCTAGTTAGATTATGATTATTTATGATTTGAACGTAGTTTCCATTTTCTATACTAAATGACTCTTTCTTAATTTCCTTTCTCATCGCGTTTATAAAATCTTCTGCGATGTTTTGGTGAACCATGACATAATCAGGAGCAATACAGGTTTGTCCAGCATTTAAATACTTGGCCCAGACCAATCGTTTTACCGTCATATTTAGGTTACAGTCCTCTGTAATTACAGCAGGGCTTTTACCGCCTAATTCTAAGGTGACTGGCACTAAATTTTTAGCCGCCGCTTCATATACTATTCTTCCCACACGGACACTTCCTGTAAAAAATATTTTATTCCATGGTAGTGTTAGAAGTTCTGTGGTTTCTGAGATTCCACCTTCTATAACACGTAATAACCCAGGATCAAAATGTTGGTTTATGAGTTCGGCCATAAGTGCGCTAGATGCAGAGGCTTGCTCACTAGGCTTGAGCACTGCGCTACAGCCAGCTGAAATAGCCGCAATAGCAGGAGCTAGTAATAGCTGATAGGGATAATTCCAAGCACCTATGATTAATGAGACTCCAAGCGGCTCTTTCATAACGAAACTCTTTGCTGGAAAATTCACCCAGTTAGTAGATACTTTTTGCGTCTTAGCCCAGCTAGAAAGATGTGATATAGCCTCATCTATTTCTTGGTACAGGATAGCAATCTCGGTGGTATAGGTGTCAAATTTAGATTTACAAAAGTCTGCATAAACAGCTTCGTATAATCGCTCTTCGTTGGCTTGTAGTAATTCTTTAAGTTTTTTTAACTGTGTTTTTCTGACAGTTAATGCCAACGTTTTGCCACTGGCAAAGAAATTTTTTTGGCCCTCAAATGTAGCTGCTATGGTTAAATCTTGGTTTGGCATAAATGATAATGGTGGTTTACTAAAAGCTTTCTGTAATAAAAGAAAATAACGCTGCGTATCTCAGACATTCAAATACGAAAATAATCTAAATTATCCGGCTATCGTATCAAAAAAACGACCTTGTGACGCTGTATGAAATTAAGTTTACCATGTACTTGCACTGTTATGGATAGTGATTGATTATCCTATTCTCATGTGGCGCGACTGTAAATGATAGATTGTGAAAATTTGTATTTACTTTGAATTATGAATAAGGCAAGGTATACAGGTTTGGCATTAGTGTTGGGCGCATTTTTTTTCTCGTTTAACACAAGTGCACAAGTATCAAGTACGCAAATTGATAGCCTGGTTTCATTGGCAATGAAAAAATTTAATGTAGCTGGTGTAGCGGTAGGCGTTGTGCAGGATGGTCAAATCATACATAGCAAAGGATATGGGTATTCAAATTTTGATAAAAAAACGGTGGCTACGGAGCATACTAATTTTGCGATAGCAAGTAATAGTAAAGCATTCACAGCTACGGCCATGGCTATTTTGGTAGAAGATGGGAAGCTAAAATGGGATGATAAAGTAAAGTCAATACTCCCTGAATTTGAAATGTATAATGACTATGTTACCCAAAACTTTACTGTAGAGGATTTACTATGTCACAGGAGCGGAATGGGATTAGGTCAAGGTGATTTGATGTGGTTTCCCGATGGAAGTGATTTTAAAATAGAGGATATGCTTACCGCCTACAGACAAACCATACCGGAGTCTGCGGTTAGAACTAAAATGGAGTACAATAACATCCTGTTTTTTATTGCAGGAGAGGTGATTGCCCGCACTTCAGGTATGTCTTGGGAGGATTTTATCGCAAAGAGAATATTTGAACCTGCAGGCATGGAAAGTAGCGTAACCAGTATTAGCAGAATAGGAAATTTACCTTTAGCAAAGGCCCATGCAAATACGGATGGTAAATTAAGGGTTTTAGCTGATTACGAGCCACAAGTAAACGGTGGTGCCGCCGGTATTTATGCCAATGTGAATGATTTATGTAATTGGATGATGCTTAACTTAAACCATGGTAGTTTAGGTGAAAAGAAAGTTTTTACTGCCAAAATACAAAAAGAGCATCTATGGAAAATACAGACGGTAACGGCCCCTAACGGGAATCCTAAATACAACGCTCATTTTGGCGGGTATGGTTTAGGTTGGTTTTTAGGAGATATGAATGGCAACTTGGTGGTAAGTCATAGTGGTGGTATGCCAGGTATGCTGTCTAAAACCACTTTAATAGCAGATAAAAATGTGGGCATTGTAATACTTACCAATACCAGTGACGACGGCGCTATGGTGTTTAGTGCACTTACCAATACACTTGTAGACGCTTTTGTAGATGTTGAACCAACGAATTGGATTGATCGTTACGAAGCTTATAATAAAAAGAATACAGCTTTTGCGGATTCAGTTCTAAAAGCAGCATGGAGCAAGGTGGGATCAGGCAAAGCGGGATTGTATGATAAAAAGATCATCGGCACATATAATGATTACTGGCTTGGAGACGTCACCATAGAGAATAAAGGCGACAAGTTAATATTGGCGTGTACACGCTCTCCAAAACTGACGGGGCAACTGTTTTACTATCAAGATGCTACGTACTTAGTAAAGTGGGATTATCAAGACATGAATGCAGATGCATTTGTCAAATTTGAGTTAGATGAAAAAAATAATACTCTTGGATTTTCATTGGAAGGGATATCCCCAAATATTGATTTTAGCTTTGATTTTGATGATTTACATATACAGCGTATTAAATCAAAATAACAATTTTGATAATAGACGATGATTCAAAATGCATGGGCAGATAAAATATTTATGTGTTGTTACAAGTAGCCTTCACCTCGGTTTTTAATTTTAAACGGATTTATTACCCATCTACTGTAAAATGGAAGTGGTTATCTACTGTTCCATCATAGATTCGCGATCTTGTTAAAATTGTATATTTTCACTTTTTTGTGGAGTATTTCTCCTCTTGGTGAAGCAAAGGTGGGAATACCTTTTGGTCTCTTAAAAGACCTAAATCCTTATATGGTTCTTATCGTGGCAATTGCAGCCAATATTATGGTTTATCCATTGATGATTTTCTTTTTGAATTCGATGAATGGGTTTCTAGCAAAAGTACTTTGGTACAAGAAAAGTGCTATATGGGTGGCCAAAAGAGCCAAGAAAGGATCTAAGGAAAATCTAAGAAAGTATGGGTATTTTGGGTTGGCACTTTTTGTCATGGTTCCTTTGCCTGGAACAGGAGTATACGCCGGAACTATTGCAGCATACTTATTTAAAATGGACTACAAAAAAGCATTCTTAGCCAATGCTATTGGGATAACCTTATCATCGCTTATTGTGTGGAGCATCACACTATTTGGACAAGGGTTAATGTAGCAATTGCTGCCTTTAAAGAATCTAATTTTATGGGTTATAGGGTGGTTTTGGGAAGACATCCAGTACACGCACCACAGAGTACCAATTGGCGTTGGGAACACCACTTTTGATATAAATATCATTTACTTCATCAAAACGACTGTTTAGCTCGTCTACTACAAACGTGATTATCTCTTCGGACTTTATTTTTTTGGTTAATTCTAGATTTTTAGAAAAGATAACGTTCCCATCTTCTACTATTTCCAGGTGGTAAAGAATCTTGGTATAATCATAGGGCGTATTATTCTTAACGGTGAGCTGAAGCCCGGTTAAGTACTTAATTTTTTTAGGATTCCAAAAATGTACTGCGTCGCCGATCCAAATCCCAGTTGGTACAAGAGGTGTTTTTAAATATTCTTGAAAGGCCTTTTCACGGGCTTCCTCAGCTGATTTTTTGAGATCCTGGGCAATAACTTCATCTTTAGCACAATCGATTATGGAGTCAAAATAAAATCCTTTCCATCTATTGTTCTCGGTAAAAGTATAACCGTTGGCAAGCGACATTGAAAATTCTTTCCCTTTAAAAGTGAAAAATAACTGGCCAGTTAGTGTAAATGCATTGAATTCAGGGCTTGGTTTCTGTATCACAAAATCAAATTTCTTAAAAACTGCTTTTGACCAATTAATGCCCATATTAACGCCATCAAAATAGGTTTTATCCGTATTCTTGGTAATATCACTTTCTAGCAATTCCGTAAACTCGCAAAGGAAAGGGTTGTTGGCTAAATAGGGAGTATCTGAAAGTTGAATCTGGAGTTCAGGATGATCATTTAACTTTCGATAGCGAAATAAATTAAAAATGGTTTGGGCAAATTCTTCAGGAGTTTCTATGTGTATAGTACTTATCACCTTTTCAAAGCTGTCCACAGTAGCTTCTAAGGAAACTATTTTGGTTTTAAGCTGCAGGTTTTCGGTATTTAAATCAAGAATAGTATCTTTAAGATGTTGATTCTCGTTACTTATGTTTAGTATGATTTCTTTTTTAGATTGGGCAAACGAACTTCCAAAAAAGAGCAGGAGTGAAAGACTAATAAATATTCTCATTAAGCGTATGTGGTCAAAGATAAAATATTAGAATAAGATAAATGGGTTATTATCTCTGTTGACGAGAACTTGTTAATGTTTAATAAAAAGAAGGAGATTCGAAGTATAGTAAAAACAGTGAATAAAGGCTTGAGTACTTGCCATTAAGCTCTGTAGGTAGTTTGTTTTACTCAGTCTTTTTGTCAACACTTTTGATGAATTCAACAAGGCCTTTAAAATAAGTGTCAGCATCGTCGTACATAGCTAAATGACTGCCATTAGGGCAATGTAAATATTGTCCGTTTTGAACTTCTGAAGCTATCCATTCCATATGTTTAGGGTCCATAGTGTCATATGTACCACCGATGGTTAAGGTAGGAGTGGAAATATTGGAAAGTTTCCCTTTAATATCCCAGTTTTTCAATTTTGCATCACCAACTACTCCAAATTCGCTAGGACCTTGCATGGTTACATACAAGTCTGGGTTTATGTGGGCGAATGCACGATTTACAGGGTCTGGCCATTCTTTTAGGGGCATTCTCAAAACGTGTTCAGGGTAATAATTAGCAAAAATCAACTCTGAATATCTTGGGTTACTATAATCTCCTTTTGCTTCCAAGGCTCTAATCTCCTTCAGTACATCTGAAGGTAATTGAGGGCCTAAAACGTCATTGGCATACGTAATGTAATCAGGAATAGAAGCCATCATATTGGATACAATAAGCCCTTTAAGGTTTTGCTGATATTTTAAAGCATACTCCATGCATAAAATACCTCCCCATGAACTGCCCAATAAGTAAAAATTGTCTGAGTTTAATCCAAGTGCTATTCTCACCTGTTCAACTTCATCAACATATCTATCGACGCTCCACAGACTACTGTCATTTGGCTGGTCACTATACGCAGATTCTAACTGGTCATAGTAATAATATTCAATTTCAGCATTGGGAAAGTAGGAATCAAAAGCTTCGAAGTATTCATGAGTTGCACCTGGTCCGCCATGCAGTAACAATACTTTCATTGTAGGGTTATTTCCTACTCTTTTAGTCCAAACCTTAAATTCTCCAGCAGATGTTTGGATAGGTATCATTTTTACACCACCACTTAATTTGTCATCACGATTAGAATAATCTAAATAGCTTGTTTCTTCGATTTTGGCATTCTGTGTTTGCTCATTATAGCATCCTTGGAAGATCAAGAGGGTAAGCGGAATGAATATTAATTGTTTCATGTTTTTGAGTTAGTTTTTGCGTGATATAGGTTAAAATGAACTGCGTTTTACTTCATATAGACGTTGTTGTTTTAGGAAATCGAAGTTAATTTAATTTTATTAAGTATTCCCTTTTTTTAGGACAGAATTAAACATAAGGATAGTTAACTTTAGTTGGTTTATTTCCTGCTCAAAATAGATCATTTGGTATACCATCTCTTAAGCTGGTATGCCTTCTTTCAGAGTGGTAAAAGTGTATTTACACTTTGATTATTTGATAGAGTTCCAAGCCTGCGTTAAGAGGATTTAGATATATATCCTCTTAACTTTTACCATCATCAAACTCCTTTAAAATCCTCGCAAACTGATGCGGTGTAAACTTACTCTTTCTCATTTTTGTGCTGTTAAATTTAATTACTTTTTCTACTTCTTAGAAGTACAAGTATGGGAAGCTTACAAGAATGGATAAACCGATGAAACTGACCATGTCAGGCCGATTTATATTGACCACCCCAAACCGAAGCAAACTGACCAGTACAAACCGGACGAAATTGACCAGGGTAAACCGGAGCAAACTGACCACCCTGTAAA
>JAFMCI010000021.1 GCA_017857855.1 Bacteroidia bacterium
AAAGGTCCTGCTAAAATATCTCGAGATGACACCAAGCGAAGAATTGTAATAGGTGTGAACGTTCGAAATCGTGATCTTGAATCGGTAGTAGTGGACGTGCAAGCCTTGATAAGTGCTAATATTAAATTACCGCCGGGATACGCGGTGGAATATGGAGGTCAGTTTGAAAACTTACAAAACGCAACTAAGCGATTAACCATTGTAGTTCCGATTGCACTTTTGCTTATTTTTATACTCTTATATTTTGCCTTAGGTACCATTAAAGAAGCCATGCTGGTATTTACCGCAGTTCCGCTGTCGGCAGTGGGTGGCGTGTTATTTCTATATCTCCGAGACTTGCCTTTTAGTATTTCTGCGGGGGTTGGCTTTATCGCTCTATTTGGTATTGCTGTGCTGAATGGCATCGTACTGATAGAAGAATTTAGAGAACTTAAAAACACAACAGATATGAACACAAATGAGAGAGTTATTGCAGGTACTATTATGCGATTGCGTCCGGTATTGCTTACTGCTATGGCCGCAGCTTTAGGATTTTTACCTATGGCGCTTTCAACTTTGGCAGGCGCCGAAGTACAACGACCGCTGGCAACCGTCGTTATTGGAGGATTATTTACGGCTACTATCCTTACCCTCTTTGTAATTCCGGTGCTGTATAGCATTTTTGAAGAACGCAGTTTTAAACTGGCTAAAAAGCCTATGATGGTGTTGGTCTTATTAGGTATAGGATTGTCGTTGAATGCGCAAGAACAACAAGTTATTAGCCTGGACCAGGCAATAACCATAGCGTTAAGCAACAATAAAGATTTAGCGCAAAATGACGTGCAAATAGCCAAAGCAGAGGCACAAACAACATTAAGGCCAGATAAGACCAATCTTTACTACAACCAAGACGCCAATAATATTGCCGAAAACGGTGTGGCTATTCAAGTGTGGGGCGTGAGTCAACAATCTGCTTTTCCTACGTTATATCATAAAACGAAACAACTGAACGAAGCCGTCGTGAAAACCCAAAACGCAAATAAGGCTTTGAATGTGTTTGAACTTAAAAAAGAAATAACACTTGTTTACAATCGCATCCTGACTGCTAAAGAAGAAGTGAGGTTAAACCGTTACATCGACAGCATGTACGCGCATTTTAGCACCGCTGCTAAACGTCGTTATGAGCTAGGTGAAATCAATAACTTAGAAAGCTTAATGGCCGAAAGTAAGTACCAAGATCAACATACAAAACTAGCCCAATCGGAGGCCGTTTTGCGTGCTAGGTTACTCGAACTCAACACGTGGCTACAAACCAATGACAGGTATGACATACCGGAACAATCGTTAACCAAAAGTACTCTACACACTAAGGAGTTTACATCTACACCAATGCATTCATTAATCTCTAGCTTGGATAATGAGGCTCAAAAGAAACTAGGCGTGAGTAAGCAACAACTACTACCTGATTTGCAAGCTTCTTATTTTCAAGGCAGCAATAACGCTCCTTATTCTCCCTATGGCAAGGTGTACCGAGGTGTTCAGGCAGGAATTGCCATTCCTTTGTTCTACGGAGTTCAAAAAGCAGAAATCAAAACTGCCAAACTAGAACTTAAACGGATGGCACTGGTAGAAGAGAATTACATTTTACAGTATCAAAACCAACAGCAAATACTCCAAGAACAATTGCGCATGAAGGATGCTGCTTTAACCTTGTATGAAACCAACACTAAGTCATTAGCAGACGCTATATGGACAACAGCCATGCGTTCTTACGAGGAAGGCGAAATAGGTTACATGACCTTAATACAGAGTTTAGATCACGCTAAGTCTCTAGAATTAAATTATATACAAAACGTATCGGATTACAATCAAATCGTAATCTCAATCCAATATCTTAATTAAAAAGAATGAAAAAATCAATCTATTCCATAGCTATAATCGGACTATTTGCTGCTTGTTCTAGTAGCGAAAATCCTACGAGTGATGAAAATAACGTAAGTACTTCATCGCTTATCGAAGTGAGCAATGCACAATTTGAGGCGAATCAACTTAGTTTAGCTTCCCCCCAACCCTTTACATTTACTTCTACCATTAAATGTACAGGAAAAGTGGATGTTCCGCCTGAATTTATGGCATCTATTAGCACCTACTATCAAGGATATGTAAAAGGAATAAAGCTCATAGAAGGTGAGTTTGTAAACAAAGGGCAATTATTATTTGTCCTAGAAAACCCAGAATACTTGCAAATACAGCAAGATTTCTTAGAGGCGAAAGAACAGTTAGTCTATTTAAAAAGCGAATACGATCGTCAAAAAACTTTGGCAAATGAGAATATTTCTGCACAGAAAAACTACCTCAAAGCCAAATCGGATTACGCTGTTAATAGTACACGCTATGAAGCGTTAAAAAAGAAGTTGAGCTTAATGGGAATTAGTACCGCTTCCCTAGACAACTCTAGCCTACAATCATCTATACATATTACGGCCCCCATTTCAGGCTACGTAAGCAGTATTAATGTAAGCCAAGGTAAAGTCTTGAGTCCAAATGAAGTTGCCCTAATCATTACCAATACCGAGCACTTACATGTCGAAATAATGGTATTTGAAAAGGACATACTAAAGGTTGTAAAAGGGCAAAAGATTCATTATAAATTTGCAGGAAGCTCTAAAGAATTAGGCGGCGAAGTGCATTTGGTAAGCAGAGCAGTAACTCAAGGTGCAGGAGCCATTAGCGTTCACGGACACATCAACAATTCTGATGAATTAAAGAACATGTACCCTGGAATGTTTGTAGAAGCAGAAATCATAACAGAAGCCAACAATCAACTAGGCTTACCCGAAAGCAGTGTCATAGAAATAGAAGGCAAATTTTACGTTTTACGCTTGAAGGAAAAGAATGCTAAATCGTATAATTTCGAAAAACAAGAAGTGACCATAGTAGACAAAAGCAATGGATACGTGCATTTAGAAGGAATTAAAGAAGGAGATCAAGTCTTAAGCAAAGGAGCTTTCGATCTACTTACAGAATAACTAAAAAACAAATGAAAAGAAACATTATCACTATTATGCTAATGGCTATACTAGGTATGGTCTCCATCCAATCCTGCGAGAAAGAAAAAGGAGCAAGCGTTACAAATATTAGCGCTGCAGGTAAAACCAAGAGTCACAATATGGGCCAAAACTGTATGAACTGTCACAAATCTGGCGGTGAAGGAGAAGGTTGGTTTAATGCAGCGGGAACCGTTTACAATGAAGCAGGCACAGCTACTTTAAAAAGTGGAACCGTAGAACTTTACACAGGCCCAAATTCTACAGGAAATCTGCGCGGTACAATTATAGTAGACGGATTAGGTAATTTTTATACCACAGAAGCAATTAATTTTAGTGGTGGCTTATATCCTAGCGTAAAAGGAAGTACCATTACGCAGCACATGAGCACTACCATTTCAAATGGTCAATGCAACAGTTGCCATGGTGTATCCACAAATAAGCTTTGGACTAAATAACTAAGGTTATCTTTGACTACCTCAAATTATGAACGGAGTACACATACATCTAGTCGTTAATCATTTTCCGATTATCACCCCCATTCTTGCATTACTCATACTAATCGCAGGTTTTATTTTTAAATCACAGATTGTAAAAAGAGTAGCTTTTGCCCTTTTTATTTTTGGCTCATTATTCACATTTGCGGCTATGGCCACAGGTGATGGAGCTGAAGACTTTGCAGAAGAATTAGAAATAGCAAGTCATCTCACCATTCACGCACACGAAGAACACGCAGAGATTTTTGCCATCCTTTCGTACGTGCTGGGCGCATTTTCGCTAGTCAGTTTATGGTCTAATATTAAAGGCAAAGACTTTGCAAAAGTCCTGGCCTACGTTACCATGGCATTCAGTCTCATCGTCATTTATTATGCGCAGCAGACTGGTTCTTCGGGCGGAGAAATACGTCACACAGAACTGTATGAGACTGCGCTTAGGGATAACAACGAATAACCCATAACAGGATTTAGCTAACACCCAATCTGGTGCATTATCGAATTAATTGTAATGCACCAGATTTATTTTGCCAAGTATCATTCTCGGTTGTTTTGTAGCGCATTACATAGCTATACACCCCTTGCGGAGCATCTCTGCCGTCATATAGTCCATCCCACCCTAGTTCTGCACTATTACTTTCAAAAACTTTGGCTCCCCATCTATTATAGATTGACAGCGTGTACTTCTCAAAGTTAATTAAGGTAGGCTTGAAAATATCATTTAATCCGTCACCGTTGGGTGAAAATGCATTTGGAATAAAGCTTTTACTAATACAATCCGGTCTAATTACAAATTTGTCTGAACCCACGCAGCCAAGTGTACTGGTTACTGTAACAGTATAGGTGGTTTGTTCGGAAGCCCATATGGTTTTTGAGGTTTCGCCAAAAGGTTGCCATAGATAATCCATTCCAGCATTTCCCGCATCCAATAGTAAATTAAATTCACCACACAACGTGGTATCTGGGCCTAAATCAACAATTGGATTTTGACCTAATGTAAATCGAACACTGTCTGAAACTAAGTCGCATTTATTAGAAATTGTAACCCAATGTAAACCACTGGTGGCGATAGTATTTTGATTAGTCGTATTCCCATTAGACCATAAATAGGTTTCACTATTACCCGGCAAGCCAACGTTGTAAGTGACACTTTGTATTTGCTCACAAAAGACTTTATCCTCCTTTAAATCTACCTGAGGACTAGCTAATTTGTCTACCACTATACTATCTGTAACGCTACCACAGTAATTACTTACCTTAAGTTTATAGATGCCTGGTTGGCTAATGCTCAATATGGAATCCATAGATCCAGAGTTCCATAAATACATGCAATTGGCTCCTAAACCTCCATTTACGTTCCAATTTATCTGATCACAAAAAACACTGTCTTCTGGTAATTTTAGGATAAGACTCTTGAGCAGATATAGATTGATAGTGTCTCTATCTACGCCACATTTATTTTTGATTTCAGCCCAATAAACACCCGGCTGATTAATTACTCTGCTCGCCGAATTTGTATTGTCACTCCAAGTATACAGATCATTATCGCTAAAACTAGGAAGGTTTATTGGTAACAAAAGATTATCACAAAAGGTAGTATCGTTGGCTAAGTTAAAATCTGGCGTTTTAAAGAGGGTAACTTTGAGCGTATCCATAGCTATTCCACACTTATTTTGTGCTTTCACCTCAACCGTTTGAGGAAATTTAAGCGTAATAGAATCTAAACTGGCAAAATTCTGTGTGCCTGTTTCCAAATTGGTAGAGCTGTACGCCTCTCTATTATCAGACATCCCATATTTTATGGTCCAATTAATTTGATTGCAAAATGCACTATCATCTGGCAATCTGATGCTCGGAGTAATCAATTTACGAATAGTTATTTCCGAAGAATCTATGCCACATACATTAGCACCTACTACTTTAAAAAAGCCAGTGTCCTTTATAGTTAAAAATGAGGTTGTATCTCCCGTATTCCAACTATAAACCTCTTCATTAATTAGGCTATCTCCAACGCGTAGCGTCCATGAAATCGTGTTGCAAAATACACTATCTCGTGGAAGGGTAACATCAGGAGTGAGCTTGTAACCAATGTTTATCGTATCGTATTTTGTACCACAATGTGGCGTCTCTATTTTTACCCAATATTGCGACGGATCACTGACTTGAATAGCTTTAACCTTATCTCCGGTGCTCCAGGTATAGTTTGCAAGCATACTATCATTTCCAGCGTCTAAAAAAAGCGTGGGCATGATATCACAATAAACAGAATCCGAGGGCAATACAGGAACTTTTGGCCTGTATTCCAATTTAATATAAATTGAATCTCTTACAGTATCACAGCCATAGGTAGCCTGTACAAAAAGAGGTCCTGCTTTTTCCACGATGATTACCGATTCTTTTTTGCCATTAGACCAAATAATATCTGCTCCAATATTTTTGGCATTTAAAATCTCAAAAACTTGATCACACTCGATTATGGTATCCTCAAGGCTTAAATCTATGGCGTCGGTATAAAGAGTGTCCCTGAACTTAGAAATAAAGCCGGTCCAAAAAAATCCAGTACTTGAAGATGATTTTGACTGTTTATAGGCACCCGTTGTGGTAGGATAATCTGAAGAAGCAGTAAATCCACCATACAGAATATTGGTAAAACAGCTTATGCGTTTTAATTTATTGGCACCTGGAATTTCAAAACTGGAGCCACCGTAATACGTACCATATAGCAACTTGCTTCCAAAGTAGTCGAGCTTGGTAATGGTTGCAGCTGTATTCCAATAAGAACCAGAGTTACTACTCGGATTTGTGGTCATAAGGGCATCGGAAGTTACAGGATAGTCTGTAGAGCGCGTTATTCCGCAAATTATAGCTTCTTCTCTTACGTTAGCAGCTATCCTGATGTTTGAATTGTAGATATAACCAGAATAGTATATTTCATCTCCAGACCCACCTAAATACGTTGAGTAAATCACGTTTTGGCCTCCAGGATTCATCTTCACAATAACTGCTTCCGACATACCTCTTGAGGTTTTTTGATAAGCACTAGACGTGGTATAAAAATTACTGGATTTACTAATCCCAGCTACATAAGCTTCGTTTTTTTTGTTTATGTAAACCCCTTCAAACCAGTCCTCTCCGCTGCCTCCCATCATTTGACTGTAACTTAGTGAAGTTCCCGTAGGATTAAACTTACAAATAAAACCGTCTGAAGTGCCGCTAAGACTTGAATTGAATATTCCTGACCCATCGGTTGTTGGAAAATTAGTGGAAGTCGTTTTACCCACAATAAAAATATCTCTGTTAGGCCCAAGAGCTACCTGATAGGCTACATCGTCATAAACACCACCAATAAATGTGGAGAATACCAACCCAGAGCCGTCAGGTTTCATTTTGGTTAGAAACGCATCACCCGTATTATACCAACCAAAATTATTCGAAGCTCCTCCAAAAGTAGTTTGATACGCTCCTGTTGTAACCGGAAAATCAGGTGAACTCGTTTGACCTGTGATATAAACGTAATTGGAATCATCGAGTACCATAGACTGAATTAAGTCTGACTTCGAGCCACCCAAAAACGTTGAAAAAATCAACGAATCTCCATTTTTAGAAAATTTAGTAACGTAACCCGCAAAATAATTACCTGCTCCGTTATTGATATTAGGTGTTTTATCAAAGGCATTAACCGTAACCGGAAAGTCTGAGCTATAGGTGAAACCAGAAACAACAGGCTGTTCCTGAGCATTTACTGCCAGTGCAAAACAATACTCGTAATTAGAGCCTCCTAAATACGAAAACCAAATTATGCTATCTCCTGCAGGTGTGAGTTTACAGATAAAAGCGTCATAATACCCATTGGTACTGGTATCATACGTATTTATGGTACTGGGAAATCGATCATTGGTCATCCCAGCCACGTAAACACTATTATTAGCGTCAATATCTAAATCATATACCCACGTATAGCCAAAACCCGTTGTTGTACGCCCAGTACCATAAAAATAGCTACTCCAATCTACATAAATGGGGTCCAAGATAATTTCTTCGGCAGCCACGTTAAAATCCGCATCGAATTTCAAAGTATCGCCCTTTAGCGCGTAGTCTATTCTTACCTCATTCTTATTTCGTTTCACAAAGGAATAAGGTGCTTTTTCATGAATGGTTCCAAGCTCAGTAACATATGATAAATTGCCATTCTCTAGTATATCTATGTCCTGAACCCCATGATAAATGATGGCAATGTCAGAGAGTTTCGCGTTTGGATGCAGAATAAAATCATATTTTAGCTCGTGGTCTTCTGACTTATAAAATACCAAATCAATATTGGGATAGATATTTTCATAAAATATTGATGCCGTATTTCGCTGTTTAATTGAACTTCCATTAGCTCGAAAACTACTTACGTTACTCGTGGTTAATACCTCCTTATTTTGAACAAAGGCGCTTTTAGCACCCGCAAATTCTAAAGACCAAGTGACATATTCAAATTGAACAGATTCCTCTATTTTTTGTGGATTAAACTCCGTTTTGGCTTTTCGAACACTAAATCTTACCTGATTTTTATAAAAATCAACACAGGCATTTCCATTCGTAAACCTGTATTCAAATGGATCGTCATATTGCCCATCGTTTTTCTCAAAAAGAGAACTAGACAACAAGTGACTCATGATTTTTTGCGCAGCAGTATCTTTTTTAGATATATTTTGGTCTGCATTCTTACCTTTGACCGTAGAACAGCATAAAAGCAAAAAGACAAAGGTCATAAAATAGCTTTTTACCCAAGGCATATAGAACAAAAGTATTGTATCTCAAGCGTAAAACCATAACACGAGCCCAATCATCGGCCATTTCTTATGTCATTTTATTTTCATTTGTATTTCTATTCACTTATTTACCTCATCTAAATGATGGTCCTCGGGGTATACACCAATGGGCACAGGCAGACAGAGTAGCCGTATGCTTGAGGTATGCAGATGGTAAAGAACTGCTAGATGCCGCGACTTACAGCATGAAAACCCATGATGGTAATACCGGGGTTGAATTCAGTGGTTTTCAATACCTAATTGGTCAGATTATACGCATGGGAGTTTCTGAAAACTATGTGTTCTTCTTACTTCGATTTGGTACTTTTTTAGTTTTCTTTAGTTCTTTGTTTGCGCTGGTTTTTTCTTTACTACGCAAGGAAAACATATGGATAAAAAGTTTGCTGTTAATTTTCATTATAAGCTCTCCCCTTTTGCTTTATTATGGGCACAATTTTTTGCCAGATATATTGGCACTAAGCCTAGTTTTATGGTGTTATTTATTGCTCGATCACAATTTCCAAAAGCATATTATATGGATTCTGCTGCTTAGTGGTTTAGCTATGCTTGTAAAAACTTCTTCAGGTATTTACTTTATTAGCTTTATGGGGCTATATATTTTTAAAATAGGCAAAAAGATAAACGTAAAATGGGGTGCAGCCATATTACTATTTGGCGCTATAGCCTGCGGTATAGCCTATTATGATTTTAATTATGTTCACCTGAGAAGTAAAGAATTATGGTCAACTGTCTTTTTAACTGAATTTGTGCCGGTAACAAATTGGGGACAGTTTACGGATGTAATTGATACCGCAAGCCGATTTAGGTATGAGTACTTCAGTAGGCCCCAATGGTGGATTATTTTAGGACTAGGCCTTCTTAGCATTTGGCATAAACGCAAAGAAGTTACTACCAATATTAACTGGAGAATAGCGATAGTAGTACTACTAGGATTATTAAGTCTAACTATACTTTTTGGGGTGCAGTTTATGAACCACGACTATTATGTAATTGCGACCTTTATGCCCGTCGTAATCTATTTTACCTTAAAAGCCTTGGCCTATTTTGTTCCTTATGTTCAACCTCGTACCGCATTAATTATCAGTATTTTGATAGCTATAACTACCTTTTCAGAAGGGAACAGTAAGTACTTTGAGCGAATGAGCGAGATAGTACACATAGATGGTCATCCTGAGCCGTATAACCGCAAATGGATATTGGGTGCTAAGCAAATAGTCAATAAGTATGTGCCTAAAGAAAACCTTATCTTCTCGCTATACAATATGGAGCCTAATTGGTCACTGGTATATGCAGGCAGAAAGGGAGCTGTTTTTAATGATGAAGAAATGAAAAGGGATGAAAGCCCAATGTTGTATTACTTTCCCATTTTAAAACCCTCACATATTTTATGTCGAACGAAATTTTGTGCAGATTTTGCCACAGACCAACCGGCATTTTTCAGCCATTGTAACATTGTACATCAAGACGATGATATAACCCTTTACGCCTATGGATATTGAAGCACTTCGTGATTACTGTTTAACTAAAGCGTGCGTAACTGAAGAAACCCCTTTCGGACCAGATGTTTTAGTCATGAAAATTTTAGGGAAGATATTTTGTTTGTTTTCCATCAGCAATTTTGAATCTGTAAACCTAAAATGTGACCCAGAAGAAGCAGAAGAGCTACGAGCTAATTACATGGCCATACAGCCGGGTTATCACATGAGTAAAAAGCACTGGAATACAATCACATTTCATCAAGATGTAAATGACCAGCTAATTCTAAAAATGGTAGATGATAGTTATCGACTCGTGGTAGGGAGTCTCCCACTCAAAGCACAACAAGCTATAAACGAGGCGCTTTAAGAATTTATTAAACGTTTATCTAATATACAAAAGAAGCCATGTACATTCCATCTGCTTTTTGACGTATCCCATCAAAGGCAATTTCTTCTTTCAACTTAAGCTTGGTATTGGCAAGTATCCAATCTTTAACTTCCTCATTTTCCGCTTTAAAAACAGAACAGGTTACATAATAAAAAACACCGTCTTTCTTTAAAAAAGGAATGGCATTTGCCACGATAGCCTTTTGTTTATCTGCATATTTGGAAAGTTCATTGTAATCAAATCTCGTGAAATGCTCTGGTGTACGAAACCATGTACCACTGCCACTGCAAGGAACATCCGCTACGATGCTATCAAAATATTCGGCCTCTATGTTCTTTGCTCCAAATGTTAAGTGCTCAGTCTCTTTCGACATATCGGCAACACCCAGTTTTGCATCGTAATGCATTGCTCTGAAACGAGATTTTGCATTTTCAATAATAGACGGTCTAATATCACTTAAATACAATTCGCCTCGATCTTGTGACGCCAAATTCAAACTTTTACCACCAGACCCGCAGCACAAATCCCAAACTTTATCACCTTCTTTCAATTGCATTTGCAAGCAAATGAACTGCGATGATAAATCTTGCACCTGTACAGTTGCATCCAACACCTGATTTACGGCTAACTCCCTACACCCAATTGCTCCAAGATTACGAGGTTCTTTATCCGTATGGTCTTTCGCCCAGTTTTTTGGTCTAAAGTTAAGATTTTGATCGTCGTTATAATGCACAAAGTCTGCCATTAAATGTGGCTCAGGATAAAAAGTAATTGGCTTTTTAACGAGCGTTCTTAAATATTCTAACTGATTTTCTTTAATAAAGAAATCTTCGTGAACATTATAAGTAAAACCCAATTCAGCGCTCAATTTATTCCAATCCTCCGCATACTCTATGTCTAGCATTAACGCGCTCAACAATAAGCCTTCTTGTAATGAATATTCACTAAATGCGAGACCAAAACGCAGGTAATTATAACATACGTCTGAAATTGCCTTCCGGTCTTTAGACCCAAATTTCTTATGTTGTTTAAAAAAGTTTTTGGCCGCTATATGAAAGGGCTCTGGGTATGCATAAGAGCCTAAAAGCTCTTTGGCTACGGTGAATCTAGATCTGAAATATTTCAATTAATAATTGGTTACCGGTACAATAGCCATTTCTTCAAATCTAAACACTTGTAAGAATCTATTTTGAAAACAATTAGCTGATTTTACCAAGTGAAAATCTGTGTTGTTATAGCTTACCGATTTGTCAGTAAGGAATATTGGAAAATACTTACCGAATGCATCGAGCGATTCGCAGGCAAATAAAAGTTGATCGTAACCCATAAAGGCATAAGTACTGGGATCGTCATAATACATGGTTCTATAGATTGCAACCATAGAAGAAGAATCTTCCAAAGCAATAAACGCCTTGTTTGTAGAAACGAAAGAAATATTCACTTGATCCCATTGCTTGTAATCAATGTCTGAAAATCCTAACCATTTATCTGGCCCAATCAGTGTTATTCTGTCTCCTTTTCCCAAGAGACCATTTACGGAGTAAGTTAAGTTTGTTTTGTCTAGAGTAGTATGTACTATAACCGCTTTACCATTACCTAAATAGTCAGCCCACTTTAAATATTTAGAAAAGGGAACAGCCTGATAATTTATTTTTTGAGCTATGCATTCTTGCACTAAAGCCTTACCAAAAGCAAGGTCATATCGCTTACCGTCTCTTACAATAACTAATTTTTCACCCGGATGATTTGCTTTAAAATACCTAAGAAAATCTTTAGCCTGCATTTGATCCGATGGATTTAAATTAAAGAAGAATGGGTTATTAGTCCATAATTTTTCTACTACTGTAATGGGCGAAAAAAGAGGAATCTCTCTTTTTCTGGCGAAGTATGCCGCAATTTTAAGTTGCTCTTCATCCGTCGGACCTATTATAAGGTCTATGTCGTCCATCTCTGGTTTTTTTAATATCGCCTTTAGCTTATTGGTATCATTATCAGTGTCAAAAAAATGCAGCGTAAATTTAGAATTTAGCGCTTCAATATGTTCAATTGCTGTAAGCATTCCTTGATAATACTCCAGCATAAGGTCGGCCCTTCTTTTATCAGAAACACTATTTACAGCATCACTGTGAAAAGGTAGTAAAATAGCTATATTAAAATTTTTCTTATGAACTGGAACATCATAGTAATCACCTTTAAATTCGACTGATGTATAGGCAATCTCATCCTTAACGGATTTAATATCTAACAGAGTAAAATCGTGATGGATATTTTCAACTACAGTATCTTTTTGCTTTTCACTTATCGTTGCGACCTCGTTCTGCGGACAATAGGTATACTGCGTTTTCCGAAACGCACCACAGGATACGAGACTGATAGGAATAAGTAATACCCACAAAAATTTATTCCCACTCAATAGTTGCTGGCGGTTTGGAGCTAATATCATAAACTACTCTGTTAATCCCTTTTACTTGATTTATTATTTTGTTAGAAACTGAAGCTAGAAATTTATGAGGAAGATCGGCCCAGTCAGCTGTCATTCCATCTACCGAAGTTACCGCTCTTAGCGCAATCACATTTTCATACGTGCGCTCATCTCCCATTACGCCTACAGATTGTACCGGTAAAAATATAGCACCGGCCTGCCAAATATCGTTATAAATGCCAAACTCCTTCATTTCATTAATGAAGATAGCATCGGCCTCTTGAAGTATAGCCACATTGCGATAGGTAATTTCACCAATTATGCGTATTGCCAATCCCGGTCCAGGGAAAGGATGTCTTTCTAATATTATTTTTGGAACTCCTAGTTCTGCCCCTATTCTACGTACTTCATCTTTAAATAACAAACGTAATGGTTCCGCTAATTTAAGCTCCATATCGTCTGGCAAACCTCCTACGTTATGGTGTGATTTTATAGTAGCAGAAGGTCCGTTAACAGACACAGATTCAATCACATCTGGATAGATAGTGCCTTGACCTAGCCACTTAGCATCTGGAATTTTGCTCGCTTCTTTGTCAAATACTTCAATAAAAGTATTTCCAATAATTTTTCGTTTGGTTTCTGGGTCTGAAACTCCGTTTAAGCGGCTAATAAACAACTCAGATGCATCAACACCAATAACATTTAAACCTAAGCCTTTGTAAGCTTCCAGTACTTGCTCATACTCGCCTTTACGCAGTACTCCATTATTTACAAATATGCCCACTAAATTGTCACCAATAGCTCTATGCAATATGAAAGCTGCCACCGAGCTATCTACCCCGCCAGATAGTCCCATGATCACTTTATCGCTTCCTATTTGCTCTTTGTAATGCGAAACACTTTCGGTTACAAAGTGTGCAGGCGTCCAATCACCGACGCATCCGCAAATGGTTTTCGTAAAATTTTGAAGTAAAAGCGTACCATCTATACTATGGCTTACCTCTGGGTGAAACTGTACAGCATATATTTCTTTATCAGTAAATCTATATGCAGCTACTGGAATACTGTCGGTTTTGGCCAATGTAGTCGTGCCTTCTGGCATTTCTAAAATGGTATCACCGTGGCTCATCCATACTTGACTTCCGTTATCAATACCCTGAAGAAGTCTATCTTCTGTTACTTTAGTTATGTTGGCACGGCCATATTCCCTATGTATTGATTTCTCCACTTTACCACCATTACTAGCCGCTAAAAATTGTGCACCATAGCATAATCCAAGTACAGGAACAGAAAGATTCATAATATCTAGATCTGCAACGGGAGCATCAGGTTGGGTGCAAGAAGCAGGACTTCCAGATAAGATTACACCTTTAATATCTGAGGTTAACTCTGGTAGGTTATTAAATGGATGGATTTCACAATATATGTTAAGCTCACGTATTCTGCGGGCTATAAGCTGGGTAAATTGCGAACCGAAGTCGATGATAAGAATTTGCTCGTGCATACAATAATAAGTTGCAAAGATATTACATACACTGTGGACTTTTGCCGTGTATTAACCAAGTTATAAACAGATAACCTAGTCTTCGTATATTTAAGTTGTGAATTTATAGCCCACACCTCTCAGAGATAAGAAGTATTTTGGATTTTTAGGATCTACTTCAAAGTATTTTCTAAAAGCAAGTATAAAGTTATCAATTGTTCTTGTACTTGGATAAACAGAATATCCCCATACCGTTTGCAAGATCTTCTCTCTGCTGACCACTTCATCCCTATTTTCAATCAGAAGTTTAAGCAATAACGCTTCTTTCTTAGTTAACGAAAACTTGCCTTCTTTGCCATGCGCTTCGTAACTATCAAAATTTATAATATTGGGTCCAAACGTATATTCTGAAAGAGCATCACTCTTGGTCGTATCTTCCTTTCTGCTAATTAAATTATGAATACGCAACATCAACTCCTCGATATTAAAAGGCTTTGTCATATAGTCATCAGCCCCTTTTTTAAGTCCTAATACTCTATCTTCAGCACTACTTCTTGCACTTAAAAACATAATGGGTACGTTATTATCATGCAGTCTAATATTCTCACAAACGGCTATGCCATCTATGTTAGGTATCATAATATCTAAAATCACTAAATCAAAACGTTGCTCTCTGAATGTGCTTATTGCTGAAGAACCGTCGTAAACCAATATTGTATGGTAATCTTCAATCTCTAGATTTAACTTTATAGTATCAGCTAGATGCTTTTCATCTTCTACGAGCAAAATTCTTTTTTTAGACATATTTACTTATTTACGCAACAAATTTGTCATAATTTACTCAATCTAAAGTCAGTTTACTATCACAAAAATTAAAATTAGCTAAGAATGACCCTAAAAATCGTGCCTTTCGGATCGTTTACACCTACCCAGACACTACCATTATGACGCTCAATAGCTTCTTTTACTATAAATAAGCCCAATCCTGTGCCTTTTGTTGTTCTTGTTTCTTCTTCTTGAATACGATAAAATTTCTTAAATATATTTTTATACTCTTCTTTGGGAATCCCAATCCCTTGATCCTTCACTTCTATTATTTTTTGGTTATTCCTTTCAAATAGATTCACCTCAATTGGCTGATCATTAGAGTATTTAAATGCATTTTCAATCAGGTTATTAATCACCATCCGTAAAATAAAATTATCGCCTTGTACACGTATTCCTGCAGTTAGATTGCCTGTAATCTCTCCTTTAATATTTTGATTTTCTATAATTTGAGTTGCCATTTCGCTCAAATCTATTTCACTAAGCGCATATTGATACTTATCGTTTTCTATTTGCATACTCACGAGCATATTTTCAGCTAATTCTTCCAGTCTGAAGGTGTTTTGAATACTGTTTTCTATTAATTCAGCCTTCTTTTCTTCCTTTACTTTTGGGTTCTTACTGGTTTGTAACATGAGCCGTATAGAAGCAATGGGTGTTTTAAACTCGTGGGTTACGCTTAATAAAAAGTTGTTTTGGCGTTTATTCAACTGATAAATATTGTCTATGGTATAAAAAACACCATATATACCGCTGGCCACCAAAACCAATAAAAGAATGCTCTGATAAATCCAAATATTACGTTGTTGAAACCTTTCTAGTTCTAAGTCTTCGAGCTTACTTGGGTTTATGAATAATTGAACTAACTTTTGCTTTTTTGAAATTTGAGATATTTCAGCCAAATAGTTGTCATTGAACCTGTCTTGAACAAAGGCTTTAAGCTGAACCGTATCTACATCTATTTTGAGTTGCTGTAGGTAGTATTCTTGCGTTGTATCATTGCCCAGTTTGCCATTTTTTGCGTTTTGCATTACCTGTAAGGTACATGCATTTAGGCCAGCCATAAGCACATTATTTTTAAGATTATAATCTGTATTAGCGTAATTCAACAATGAAAAAGTAAGCCAAGCAAAAGCCGTAAGGATATATACTATTACAAATACTATGAGGATTTTTACCTTCATTATCTCTAAAATTGAGGGCTAAAATACATCAGTGCAAAAGAAAGATAACAACTTACCTAAAATATCTCTAAGAATGTTGAGTCTTCACAATGGCCAAGATAAAAAAATGATCTGGGTTGCCTTCCAAAACAGAGTATATGATGTAACTGAGAGTAGATTATGGCTTAACGGAAAACACTACGAACATTGGGCTGGTCAAGACCTCACTGCAGAACTGGCTAGTGCGCCGCATGGAATCGCTGTTTTTGATAAGTTTGAATGTATAGGAATATTAGATTAGCTACAGGAATGTTGCTTTTATCTAACATATACACCTCATAATCAATTGAATCAACTCTTTTTTTATAAACATTTGGCATATGTTTTTTTTGAGCAAAAGAGTATCCGGTATATCCTACCTTTGCCCCCGAAATGGAGTTAGGAAAAACACAACTATTAAAAGCCTCAAGAACAACGGATAACGGATGCTACCTTATGGATGAGGTAGGTAATGAAGTTTTACTTCCTAATGCCTATGTTTCTTCCGAACTTAAATTGGGTGATGACATATCGGTTTTTGTATACAAAGACAACGATCAAAGGCTTACTGCTACTACCTTAAAACCTAAGGTTGAGCTCGAGCAATTTGCTTTTCTCGAAGTTATGGATGTAAACGCCGCTGGTGCGTTTGTGGATATGGGTATCGTAAAACAACTGCTGGTTCCTTACAGTGAACAACCTGTAAAAATGGAAGTAGGTGACTGGTACATTGTGTTTTTTATGCTTGATGATGTATCGGATAGGTTAATAGGATCTGCTAACATTGAAGACTTTTTATTTACGGAAGACTTAGATATTGAAGTAGGCGAAGAAGTAGATATTTTGATGTACAGAAGAAGTGACTTAGGCATAAATGCTATAGTAAACGGTTTGTATCAAGGCCTTGTTTTTCATTCTGACGTACACAGACCTGCAAGACCAGGTGATCAAATGAAAGCCTATGTAAAGAACATTAGAGCAGATGGAAAAATTGACCTTTCGCTACAACCTATGGGTTATCGCAACGTAATTGACAAGGCGACTCAATCGGTTTTAGATGTTCTCATAAAAAATGAGGGTTTCTTTAAGTACAGTGACAAAAGTAACCCCGACGAGATTTACAAAGCTTTTAAAATGAGTAAGAAGGCATTTAAAAAAGCGTTAGGTAGTTTATACAAACAAAAAATTGTGTTGCTTGAAAAAGACGGAACACGACTTTTAAAAGGGAAAGGTTCTAGTAACTAGAATAAATACCTGGCGACCAATCTTCCAATATGAATCACAGGAGATGATTCACTTTTACGCCCATCATAGCTAATAATCACCTGAATATTATTAGACATGGTACGTTGATATCCCATTTTCCAGGTTGCATTATTGCCATTTTGAAGACCTCGGAGTAATTCATATCCTAAGGTAGAGCTAGCCACACCGTCATACTTCACCTTTATATAACTAACCGCTGCATTTACGGTTCCTTTAGTTGATTTGGTATACTTTACCTCACTCCCAAATTCTAAGTTACGTGAACTTTCGCCGCCGTATTCCGCAAGATTAGCGGCATTAAAGTATTTCGTTTTTAGCTCAATGCGATACGTATTATTAATTAGCATTTGCAGCTTAGGTTCTACCTCATAAAAACCGTAATGGTAACTTCGTGCTCCAAAGAATTCGCTTAGATACAGCTTATCTCCCATTACCATTCGGGTGTCTAACGTGAACATTCTCCCTAAATTAATACGTACATTTAATACGTTATCCCAAGTAGATCTGCTGTCAAAACCATTACTTAGAAGTGTTTTAGAACTCGCATTCATATAGGTGTAATCAAAACTATACTTAGGATTTCCTCTGTTGTAAAATAACGTAGTCCTAAAACTAATAGCACTATTTATAAGCCCTGTATCTGTTAGACTACGTTCAGCTGGATTTAAAAACCCAAGTATAGTGTTGGGTAAGATCTTCTTGTCTAGAATAAGCGTGCTTATGTTATTAAACCTTGCCATAACAGGCTTCTTTTGAACGCCAGACTTAAAAAAAACTGCAGGTGTTAACTCAAACGTTTGACTTATTTTATTGCTATTGGTGGTAAAAAAACCAGGAACAGGGGTAAATATTTTGATATAATCTGCCCGTTGCCTATCTAAGTCAGATGCTATTTCGAACTCATTAAGTGTCTTCAGGTTATTAGAATCATAATCTATCCAAACATACACTCCATTTCCTGCTTGTACCTGCAAAAATTGAAATTCACGGCGTTGTTCTTGTCCTGTACCTAATTGATAAAAAGTACGGGTTCTGATAAATTTCTTAAGGAAATGAAAGTCCATCTCTAACCTGCTTTGCAAGGTATTTTCGATAGGTTTATCACTTAAATTTACGTCTTTAATTTCGAGTTTTCGGTAGGTACTGCTTAGTTCAATTCGTTGGTTTCTAGATGTAGTGTATTGGGTGTTTAAACTTACATCACTTCCCACTGTAGAAAGTAAAAATTGATCATTTTTAGGAAGATTATCCGTTCGCTGATTCGCCATTACAGAATATTTTAGTTGAGCACTGTCCCTCGACGAAAGAAAAACAGAATAATTCTTAAACGCATAACTCTGTTGGAGTAAGGTATCTAATTGGAATATGCTTCGCTCATTTACGTAACCAACTCCTGCATTCACCTTACCTAATGGCCTACTTAGCAGACTATTGAAACTATAAAACACATTACTCAAATCAGCAGTATCACCCTCATTAGTAGAGGATTGAGTCCACTCTAAACTGGTATTTAATTGTATTTTTTGCCATGTAAATGCTCCATCAGATAGGTTAGAAAAACCAACAAAATTATCGGGTCTAAAGAAGAATGAAGAATTGTTTTTAACATACTTATTAGCACTTTTCTGTAGTCCAAAACTTACATTTCCAATATGCTCATATGCAGGTAGAAGTTGAGCAACTGAGGTAGGATTGGTTAATTGTTTGTTCCATTTTCGATCAAACTCAACAGCACGGTAACGCTCTACATAGCGGTACTGACCACTTACCATCTCGTAATTAACATTGGTATTCCAAGTTATCGTAGAATCTTTTAATTGTTTTGAAGTGGTACGATATAGCCTAAGACCAAAACCCTCATTATCGTTATCATCTAAGGCCGAAAGCGTGTTTTTATCACGATTACTTCTGGAATATTCTATACCGCTTATCCTATTCTTGGTGGCAAATTTAAGTCCCACATTGACGGCTTTTAAGCTTTGAGGGGCAATTAATATTTCGATAGGATCATAGTCTCCCCTATTTTTTCCTACGTATTCAAATACTTTTCCATTTGCTGCAGTTTGCGCTTGGGAATAGCTGCCCTTGAGCACTCCTACATTACTAAAGAACACTTCATAAAATGTTACATTAGCGGAAGGATCTTGCGCGTAGATAAAAATGTCTGTGCCTCCTACTAAACTTTTGGTGTACATAATACGATCCGTATTATATGCCAATTGCGGTTTCACCTTAGAAATTAAAGCAACACCGTCTCCCGCCTCAGATAAGAGTGTTCTAGCACTTTTATTTTGGAGCGAATCAAAAGTTTCTAAATCCACTTGAAAAGGTTGAGATTTAAGGTCTAGCTCATTAAAGGCATTGGCATATATAGTAAATCCATTTTTGCTAGCCGACGAACCTAAGTGCATAACCGCTCTACCGTAGTTCCTATCCGAATATTGAAACTCTACCACTATTCTGCTGTACCTTGTAATAAGAATACGTGGGGTAAAAGTGATTTCACCAGTATTATAATTAACTACGTAGTCGTTGTTTTCACCACGTGTTAGGGCCCTACCGTCTAAAAATACATTTTCAGTACCTGCTATAACAACGATAAACAATTCACCGTTTTCTCCTGATAGTCTATAAGGACCGCTATTCCCTTCTATTCCATCTATCCTATTTCGATTAAATCTACCACGAGACAAAGCAGCTTCAGCATCTGTCTTTATGCTCCAATCGTGAGAATGGGTTACATTTTGTATTTGAAGTCCGCGTGATTTTTTATAATAATTGATGAAGTAAGAATCAACGGGCCTCTGCATCAAAAAATCACCTAAGGTAAGGGTTGTACTGTCCTTTTTTAGGGTAATGTAAACTTGATCAAAGTCCTGAATTTGCTGCGTATTTCCTTCGGGTTGAATAGGATTATTTTCGTCACTGATAACGGCTAGCACATCAACGTCATTGGCCACGGTGCCATTTATCCTAAGATTCAAATTTGAGTTAACAACCACATCTTGTGCATTGCCAAAGCCAATACCACGAGAAACATTTCCAGCAGAATTTAGCGTTCCATAATCTATCAGTTCACCGGCTTTATTGGGTTCATACCTAAATGGATTTTGCTCGTAGCTATTGTAAATTATGCCCTGATCCTTGCGTTTATAGGTTACCGCAAACTGCAGCTTCTTATAACTCACCAACACACTATCTGGCCTAGTCTTAGTGTACCAAACTACCTTATTATGAACCTGTAAAAAATCTTTTGGACTCTCATACCCTTGAATGGTAAGTGAACCGTTTAGCACAAAACCCGAATCTACCAATGAGGTATCGCCTGGCTCGAGCAACAGGTACTTGCTAATGGACGTACTCAACTGCCCGTGCACTAGAGATGAAAGACTAAGCAATAATATAGTAAGTAATTTATGCAATGCGTTTGGGGCAAGTAGGCAAAGCAAAGAAACGAAATTTGTGGTGCTTTAGGTATTCCGGCTTACCCACAAGTAATTATTTTACGATTAATCGTAAACTATTGTACAATTTGGGGCAATATACCTAAGGAATGATAGTAGTCTAGTATTGATTTCCTATAGTCCGAATAGGTCTTAATGTATTTCTCACGGCTCTCAATCCATTTCAGCTCTCTATTATTCACTATAAAAAGAGAGCTTTCGCCAGCATTAAATTTAGCTTGCTCTGCGTCTAACATGCGCTTATAGTTATCGTTGGTTACCTCCAAAAGATCTAAGCTTTGTTTAAGGTTAATCGTATTCTGATAATAGGTACGCTGCGCATTTTCAAGCTTTACCAAAGCCTCTTTTTTCTTATTGCCAATCACTTCATTTTTGATCACAGCTTGTTCTGATTTGGCCCGTTGTTTTCTTAGAAATATAGGCATGTAAACGTTTAAACCTACGTAATTATTTTGGGTTGGATTGTAATTAAAGTTCCCTATACTACCTCCATCCTCTTGTAATTTAAACGCTAAGTCAACTTGAGGTTTGTAGTATTCTTTAGCAAGCATCAGATTGGTTTGGTTAATCATAGAATCCATAACTAAGAGCTGTATATACGGATGCGTCTGCGTAATTTGTCGTTGTTGAAACGAATCCGGGAACTGTGCTTTATAGTCAATATCTACAAGAGGAGCTACCATTTTTTGTTGGAGCTCAGGTTGCCACAAAAAGTTAAGTATGTAATTTCGATACTTTTCCCATTTTACAGTTGATTCTAAAAGAAACGCTTGCCTATTTTGATAGTTGATAAATGCTTCGAGCGTATCGATATCAGCTGCCTCTCCTATTTTATTTTGGAGAACAACATACTGCCATCTATTTCTAGCTTGCTCGATTGCTTCTTGAGAAAGTTCTAACAACATAATACTCTCGTACCAATGCCAGTAAGCCACTCCAGAGGATAATAAATGGTCGTTTATTTCAAGTTGATTCACTAAGCCTGCGGCATTATTCTCTATCCGTTGCTGCTTGATATACGTTCTATCTTCATCGGTAAATAAACCAGCACCTAAGGGTATTTCTATACCCGCGTAGGCAATACCTTGCAAGGGAACCGTCCCTTCTGGATTTAAAAAAACGCCTTCATTTTGGGTATAGCCACCAGTTACCTTAACACCTAAGGGAGTTTTGACCTTTACACCTGCATCTAGTTTCGAATAATACAATTTATCTCCATAGTTTTTTGCTGCATATGTTCCACCCAGTTTGGGTTCAAATACTGCCTTTGCGGCAAGCCAATCTTGGTTTTGAATGTCTACCTGCAAGCCACTGTTTAATACTGATGGCGCAAATTGGTAGACTTGTTTCAGAAAACTAGCCTCGTTGACTGCCGCGGTGTCTACCCTTTGGGCAAAACAAGACACCAAAAATCCTAAAGCAAATAGACTATTTACTACTCTTTTCATCTATTTTTTCTTGCATACCAGTATAATAATCGGGCGGGAAACCGTTTAACTGTCGCCACAGCTCATACCAAACAGGCACACTGTTGAGCAGTGCAACTCCTCTTGCACCCGAACCTATTCTCACTTCATCTGGCCATGGTTTAATATCACTTTCTTCAACCAAAATTCTATACTTACCATTCTTACTAATGTTGTAGTCTATCGCTTGTACCTTTCCAGGGAAGGTGCCATAACTCAGTTGAGGCCAGCCTGAAAAAACGATAGAAGGCCATCCATCAAATAAAAACATCATTTGATTACCGCGCTTGATTAAGGGTAAATCAATAGGATCAACGTAAACTTCTACTGCTTTTTTCCATTTTAGGGGAACGATAGTAATGATAGGTGTATTTTCTTTGATATTCTCTCCTATCCCTGCTTGAATTGCTTGTGTAATATAACCATCTCTAGGAGCCATCACGTAGTAAAATTCTTGCCTAAGTTCATAATTCGCTAATTGATTTTTCATCTTTGACATCTCGCCTAGCCCATCGTATAATTCACTTCCAGCAGAACTTCGCTTACTTTTAACATCACTTATCTTTTCAGCAAACTCACTGATAACTTGATCCTGTTCTATTAAGGTATTGATGTATTTATTTACACTTAAGCCGTACTTATTCTCTTGTTCAATCGCCTTGGCTTTGGTTTCTTGTAATTTTAATCTTCGGGTTTCGAGATCGGTAAGTGATATTAAGCCTTGATTGTACATATCCTCTTGCCGCTTCAAACGCTGACGGGCCGTTTCTAGT
Source organism: Bacteroidia bacterium (assembly GCA_017857855.1). GTDB lineage: Bacteria > Bacteroidota > Bacteroidia > NS11-12g > UBA9320 > UBA9320. Next base: position 23,105 of record JAFMCI010000021.1, read on the forward strand.
TCTATTTCTGAGGCTTTCCAGCCCGCACTATCCGTAGTTACTAGTAATTTGGATTGCTTTACCTTATTATCTACTGTTTGTATCTTTAACCTTTGTAAATCATTGAGCGAGTGTATTTGATTATCCAAGGCCAGCAGTTTATTTTCATAGGCATTTATACCATTTGCTTTAGCTTGCACCTGCTCTTGGGTCCGCTCAATTAATTGTGGGTCAAAGTATTCCGTTTTAATCTCTGTAAGGTACAAAATAGTGTCTCCTTTTTTGACCAAATCTCCTTCTTGTACATACCACTTCTCTATTTTACCTGGTATCGTATTTTGGATGGTCTGAGGCCGTTCGTCGGGACGTAAAGCAGTAATTACACCTTTGCTTTGTATATTTTGTGTCCACGGCAAAAACAGCATACCTATTACCAGCAGCAATAAGGCTAGAATAAGTTTAAGGAACACCTTTCGTGCTAAACTATTCCCAATATCCTGAACGGTTACGTAGCTTTTATTCCAAATCGTATTTTGAACGCTATTTTTAGAAATATTCAGCATTTTAATTCAATTCTATCACGGTTTGACATTCTTTTTTTACACTCGGGTCATTGCTAACCATCACTAGCGTCTTTCCTTTACATCGATGGAATAAGAGATTTAACAATTCCATTTTGTTCTCTTCTTTGAGTCCAGAAAAAACATCTTCTACTAACACTAATTTAGGCTGAGTAATAAGTGCTCTAGCCATAATTAATCGCACCCTATCCGTACCAGATAGTATACTATTGGCATTCATAATAATATGATTATAGCCGTCTGGAAAGCTAAGAATCAGTTTTTCTAAACCTACTTCTTTGATGATGTTTACCAAATCCTCATCAGATATTCCTTCTTGACCTAAGGATATGTTTTCCCTAAAGGTTCCATAAAAAATCTCCTGATCATAAAAAACACATCCAATGTCTTTTCTCAGTTCTTCTATATCAATATTTTGAAGTGGAATATCATTGTATAAAATAGTTCCGTTATAATTATCAATGCTAGTGCTCAATATTTTCAATAAGCTGGTTTTACCACTTCCAGAGTCACCCACTAAGCAAGTAGCCGTGCCCGCACTAATGGTAAGATTGACATTTTTCCTAATTATTTTCTGGTCTAAGGTCCCCACTATATCCAAATTCTTCACCTTAATTCCTATGGATGCATGCGCATTAAGTGAAAGCGCGTTCTTTACTGGTTCTTCTATTTCTATATCGGTTACTTTACCCAGCTTTTCGATAGAGGTAAGTACATCATAAATAGCCTCCATACTCATAATCAGTTTTTCGGAGGAGTTGAGTATCAAAATAATTACAATCTCTGAAGCTACAAACTGTCCAATGGTAATGCTATTGGAAATAAGCAATAATGCTCCTACTACCAGTAGACTTGCGGTCACCAAAGTCTTTAAAGCGATTATGCTACTGTATTGACTCAAGAGGACTTTGAAGTGCCGCTTACGAGAGTCGACATAGTTATGCAGAATATCATCTGTTCGTTTAAAATTGAGTTCAGAACTTGCACTTAACTTAAAGGTAGGTATCGCTCGTGCTAATTCCGTTAGCCAAAAAGCCATTTCATATTTATAATTACTTTCTTCAATGCTTGTTCGCATACCTGGCCTGCCTGTAAGATATATAATAATAAATAAAATGAGTAAAAGCACTATCCCAAAAGCAATAAAAATAGGATGATATAAGGATAGGAGAATTAATCCAAAAATGATTTGAAGAATAGATGTAGAAAAATCTAGCAATATTTTGGATAGGCTTTTTTGAATATTAACCGTATCAAAAAAACGATTCACCAATTCAGGTGGGTAGTAGTTTCCTAAGGACTTTAGCTTAAACTTAGGTATACGGTATGCAAAATCAAATGCCGCACGTGCAAATAATCTGCGTTGAAGTATCTCCACAATATACAATTGCATAATTTGAAATATGCCGGCTACCGCTACTCCCAGCATCACAAGCACCGTAAGAATTCCCCATGAGGCAGAAAGTCTGCCAGCTAGCACCAAGCCCATAATCGCTTGTATGCCTATAGGCAAGGATAGACTAATTATACCATTGCAAATGGCATATAAATACAGATAAGTAAGGTCTCGTTTATCAGGATTTAATAAACCCCAAAATCGCTGTATAGGTTTTAAGGTAGACTTCATTATTTAATGGCTGAAAAGGTTAAGTGTACAATAAATTTTTTTAGGTTGGCGTGGTCATCTTCTAGCACATCGGTTAGCCGGGGCAAGTGTTGACTGAAAAATATCTGACTATGGCATGTTTCAATGATGGTAGAAGCCAAGGTATGCGAATGTTGATAATTCATGTTTAATGCCAGGATTTGATCAGAAATAAGTGAACAAAGGGTCTTATAACTCAAGTAAGCACCTCCAGTGTTTACCATATCAACATCCTTTACCAAATATACTTTAGCTCCTTCTGCAATAATGATGCGATACAACTTTTGCTCATCAATGTACGTATAGTTGAAATCTTGCTCTATCGGAGAAGCCAATATATCAATGGTACTTTCAAGTTTTTCAGCAGCAGAGTTAAGCGTATACGTGGTAAACAATATTTTGTTCTGCAACCAACTCCAATACCAGTTTACAAGGTAGGTAAGCAGCTTATGCTTATTTTCAAAATACCTATAAATAGTTGCTTCTGTGGAAGACATGGCGATAGCCAGTTTCTTGAAGGTGAATTGCTCGAGACCAATTTCGTCGATTAGGTTGATACTTTCTTGCAGCAATTTCTTACCCAGATCAGACTCGCGAGGGTCTTTTAAACTGATTCCAGTATCTATAGTGAATGAAATATTTTGTAGCATTACTTTTACAGTACAATAGTAATACTATTATTCTATAAAAGTATTACTATTATATGAATCTTCCTGAAAATACAATTAGGATAACGAATAGATGAGACGTACCTATAAATTAGATAAGACTTACCCCGTCAAATTCTGTAGGCACAGGAATGTCTAATAACTGCAAAACCGTTGGTGCAATATCCGCTAGTTTGCCTTCGTGTACCTCTTTATTATCGTCATCTAGCAGGTAGATAGGAACCAAATTGGTCGTGTGTGCTGTATTTGGACTACCATCTTCATTCACCGCTAGTTCCGCATTACCATGATCGGCTATGATGATAAATGAATAGCCCTTATTTTGTCCGTATTCTACTAATTCTTTGGCGCAGGAATCGACCGTTTCGCAAGCTTTTACTATAGCGCTAAACACACCTGTATGTCCTACCATATCAGGATTTGCGTAGTTTACACACACAAAATCATAGTCGGTTCTATCCATTGCTTGGATCACATTATGGGTTAGTTCTACAGCGCTCATTTCTGGCTTTAAATCATAGGTAGCTACCTTTGGTGAGCTTGCCATAGTGCGGTCTTCACCTTCAAAAGGCTCTTCTCTTCCTCCATTAAAAAAGAACGTAACGTGAGGATATTTTTCGGTTTCGGCGGCGCGCAGCTGTTTTTTATGACGGCCAGACAACACTTCGCCAAGCGTATTTTTTAAATCTTGACTTTCAAACAGCACATTTACGTTTCGGTATGTCTTATCATACTCCGTCATGGTGAAATAATGAAGATCTAGGGTCTTCATGTTTAATGCGGGCATATCCTCTTGGGTAAGCACCGTACTTATTTGTCTACCTCTGTCTGTTCTAAAATTAAAACACAGTACAATGTCATCTTCTGCTATCTGACCATTTTTAGTTAAGATTATGGGCTTAATAAACTCATCAGTAACCCCTGCTGCGTAGCTTTCTTTCATGGCATTTTTATAGTCGTTGGCATTATCTCCTATCCCATTTACTAGAGCATCATAAGCTAATTGAGTACGTTCCCATCGCTTATCCCTATCCATGGCGTAATACCTGCCGCATATACTCGCCAAAGTAGTTTTTCCGAAATGTTCAGATGCTGTGAGGTCATTTAAATAACCTAAACCATTTTGAGGATCGGTATCTCTACCATCTGTAAAGGCATGTATGTATAAACGATTATCTAAGCCTTGTTCTTTAAATAGATGGGTAAGTGAAATAAGATGATCTAAACTGCTATGTACTCCACCGTCACTTACTAAACCCATCAAGTGAATCTTTCGATCAGGATTTTCTTTGGCTAAATTTAGCATTTTAATCACATTGTCCATCTGAGATACTTCGTGATCTCTAAATGCTTTATTTATTCTAACGAGCATCTGCCATACTACGCGTCCTGCGCCTATATTCATGTGACCTACCTCAGAATTACCCATTTGTCCTTCAGGGAGTCCTACATTTTCACCAAAGGTTTTGATATTGGCTTTTGGCTCATTAGCTAAGCTATCTATAAATGGAGTGTGAGCGTTATAAATCGCATCGGAAGCATCTTTTTTCCCAATTCCCCATCCATCTAGAATTAACAGTACTACTTTTTTCATTATACAGTGCAAAGCTACTTAGGCTATTCGTAAAACATATTTTAAAAGTTTAAAAATGTAAAGCGGAAACTTTTTTATTTTTATCGAATTCGTAACCAAATAGTGTCAATTAAATTCATTTTTGTGCTGTTTTAAATTCAAAACACGACCAGACTCAAACCTAACTACTTGAAATATTTTACGCTTATATTGATTTCACTCATATGCTATCATGCCCATGCACAAGAATATTTTACGTTAAGGGGTTATGTAACAGATGCTCAATCCCTTCCTTTGCAGGGAGTTTATGTGCGAGCAACGCAGTTAGGTGTAGGTGCAGTAACCAATGAAAAAGGCCAATATGAATTAAGATTACCCGAAGGACTAAACAGAATTTCATACTCTTATATGGGCTATACTCCCCAATATTTAGACTTAATCATAACGCCTAACTTTACCCAAAATATCACTTTAGAAGTAGCTGATAATGAATTAGATGCTGTACAAGTCTCTAACAAAAAAAGAGACTTGTCGTATGAAATTATTCAAAAAACCATTGACCGAAAGGACATTTACAGTAATCAATATACTACCCAAAAGCGAAGCATTTATGTGAAAAGCGTAGAAGAAAACACCTTTTCTGGGTCCAAAATGGAAAAACAAAAAAAAGATGAGCTAGAAGATCTTTTTAATTATAAGGACAGTATTCCAAAACTTAATCTCTTTGAAGCTGACTTTGTGCAGCACATTAAATCACCAACTGGTTTTAAAGAAGAGAAACTTGCCGTAAAAAAACTAGGCAATCAACAAACACTTTTTTTTACGTCTACAACAGATGCTAACTTTGACTTTAACCAGAACATAATCATATCCAAAAAACTGGGTGATAATGCCTACATCTCGCCTATCAGCAGTACAGCTATGCTCGCATACAAGTATAAATTGCTCGGATCTAGGTTTGAGGGAGACATAAAAGTTTACACCATTCGCGTTACGCCCAGAAAAATAGGAAACGCCCTATTTACGGGAGAAATAGAAATATGGGACAGTCTATTTACCCTCAAAAGCGTAAGCTTAGACGTGAGTAAAAACTCACTTGTCATGTACGATGCTTTCCGTATATCGCAAGATTATAGCTTTATAAATAACCGACGCGTATTAACTACTGAACGCATGGAGTGGCAGGTTAAAAATGGTACAAGCAAGTCTAATGGTCATTGCGACGTTCGCTATACAAATTACACCTTTGACAGCACCTATGCCAAAAAATATTTTAATGATGAAGTAGGTATCACCCTCGAGGATGCTTATAACAAAGACACCTCGTTTTGGGCATTGCTACGCCCTATACCACTCACCCATGATGAGCGAATTTATATAAATTACCAAGACAGCATCCAGCGTTTACGACTTAGTAAGCATTATTTAGACTCCGTAGATTCTATTTTTAATAAACCTTCGATAAGCAAAATTTTATTGATGGGTTACAGCTTTATCAACCGAGATAAAAAAATACTTTGGAATTTTGACCCGGCAATTGCTTTGCTTGATCCTGTGGCAATTGGAGGTCTGAGGTTACGCTATTCTGTTAATTATTTTAAAAAGTACGAAAATTATAAAACGTTATACATTTCACCCTTTTTGAATTACGGTTTTAGAAACGGTGACGTAAAAGGCAATCTGGCCATGCAGTTTAAATACAATCCCAAAAAGCAATCTACTATCTCCATAGACCTAAGAAAATACTTTGGTTTTGTAAATACTTTTGCCACCATACGCGATGTATTTAACCGCAATAACTTTTACGAAGAGAATTACCTAAGCATTAGGCATTCGCACGAAATTAGCAATGGACTTTACATGAACGTTGGACTTAAAAATACCCTTCGAAAAGACTTAGGTGATTTTAAGTTTAATAGCGATTATGACAGTGCTTTTGAGAATAACACACCCTATACGTTCGCAACTCATTCTGCATTTGAAAGCTCCATTGCTTTGTCCTACACACCCAAGCAACTTTACATTAAAGAACCAAAACAAAAGATAATCCTCGGATCCAAGTACCCCACTTTTTCACTCATTTATAAACAAGCATTTATAGGTGTTTGGGGATCTAGCACGAAGTATCAATCACTTGATTTTGGCATTAATCAAAAATTTAATGTTGGCATTTTTGGTACTTCAGAATACGCCATAAACCTGGGAGGCTTTTTAGATACGAGTAATTTGCGAATCATGGACTATCGTTATCAGCGTGGCGGAGATCCGTTTTTACTAATGCCTACGATGTTTGGTTACCAGCTCATCGATTCTACTTTTGCTACATTTCAAACCGTATTTGAAAGTCATTACCAACATGAGTTCAATGGATTTATTACCAGTAAAATTCCTATTTTAAAACAATTAGGAATAAAAACCTCTGTGGGTGGTGGCATCCTGTATGTACCCGAAAGAAATTATCAATACTCCGAAATTTTATTTGGTGCTAATCGTATTTTAAAATTAGGGCGCCAGCGCGTTAAACTGGGTGTATACTATATACTAGCTCACTCTAACACCCAAGGAGTCTCTGCAGGATTTAAATTCTCCTTAAATCCATACAATATCAACAATAACACTTGGAGCTTTTAGTTCGATAAAGCATCACTTAATTAAACTAAACCAGATATTTTTGCAGGTATGACCATTACCGAAGCACAAAAAACCATTGATGAGTGGATAACCACCTTTGGTGTTCGCTATTTCGATCCACTTACCAATACGGCTATACTGATGGAAGAAGTGGGTGAAGTGGCACGTATTATGAGCCGTAAGTATGGCGAGCAGAGCTTTAAAGAATCTGATAAAGCAGTAGACTTAGGTGATGAAATGGCAGATGTGCTTTTCGTACTTATGTGCTTAGCCAATCAATGTGGCATTAATTTAGAAGACGCCTTACACCAAAATTTAGCTAAAAAAACGACTCGCGATGCCACACGACACAGCGAAAACCAAAAATTAAAGGAATAACCTACATTTGAAATATGCGAAGTATTAAAAATACCCTATTCGTTTTATGTGCCGCTGCAAGCTTAAACGCTAATGCCCAAGAAAGTAAAGGATATCTGGGAATTGGTTTTCATACCGCTTGCCCACAAAGTGAGCTGAAAGATATAAAATACGATGATGGATACGGCATAAATCTAAGTTACCTCAGCAGCAGATACCCTTCTAAATCTATGCTGAATTTTCAAGTAGGCATGCAAATGGATTTTGCTAAAATGCAGTCCAAAAAATTTGAAAATTTAGAACTCTCCGATCCTAACATTATCGGCACAGCTACCATTACAGCAACCAATTCAATGTATGCAACCATGGGTGTGGTTAGATTAAACTGGGGAACCGATGATGATAAGTTTGTACCCTATGTCAATTTTTTAATAGGAAACAGGCAGTACAATACACGTCAAAGACTTCAGCTAGATGAAGTCTCACAAAACCCTGATTACCAGTCAGACACCACCACACGTCATATTGTATACACCTCCAGACTTCACTATGGTGCGGGTATAGGGTGCAGTTATCGTTTGAATAAGTCGTTCTCATTAGAAAGTGGAATCACCTATACCTTTGGTGATAAAGGAGCTGCCCTGCCATTGCGTAACATAAAACAAGTAGAAGGAACTAGCCAAGTAGATTTCAGTGATTACAAAATAGTAAAAACGGATATGCTGTTAATTAATGTGGGATTTAGAATTCATTTATTTCAACAATATCAGACCCCTCACGAATCTACTTCAAGTCCTACCACAGCGCCCACAACGACACGGTATAAAGACGTTAACACGCCAAGAACCAGCACTACAACTCCTAGAACTAACACTCCTAGAACTACCCCAAGTACACCTACTAGCGGAAGCACAAAATCCAGTAGCCCTAAAAAAACGCCCATATCTACTAAAGGAGCCGGCGCGGTAAAAGGCGGCGGAAAAGGATAAAATGAGTAATTTGAATGCGGCCTATTGGCAAAACAGGTACGCCCAGAATGACTTCTCTTGGGATATTGGTTATGCCAATAAAGTGCTCACAGATTACGTAGAGCAAAACGTTGTCAAAAACGCTCACATACTGATACCAGGCGCTGGAAGTGGCCATGAGGTCGAGTACTTATGGAATAAGGGCTACACACATGTATACGCGCTAGACTACGCAACTGATGCCAAGGCCTTATTGTTAAGCCGTGTATCTAACTTTCCAGAAGATAAGTATCTAACGTGCGATTTTTTTGAGCTAGATCAACGTTTTGATCTAATCATAGAACAGACTTTTTTTTGTGCACTTAACCCTGCGCTAAGGCCCCAATATGTAGATCACATGCACCGACTTTTAAATAAAGAAGGCGTCCTCTTTGGTTTACTCTTTGACATGGATAAAAATGACGGTCCACCTTACGGGGGAAATGCAGATGAATACGTGGGCTTATTTCAAAATAAATTTGAGTTAAATGTACTGCAAAAATGCCTAGAATCGATAGCTCCGAGACTTGGACGGGAGTTGATATTTGAATTCAAAAAAAAATAATTTAAAACTTATTGCAAGGTATGAAATCGTGATTATTTTTGCACCCGCTTACGGAGGGAAACGTTCATTGAAGTAAGTAAATAAAGCGAAAGTAGCTCAGCTGGTAGAGCATCACCTTGCCAAGGTGGAGGTCGCGAGTTCGAATCTCGTCTTTCGCTCAAACGATATAAAAAGGGAGCAATCCCTTTTTTAGTTTAGCAGTGTACCTTGTAATGTTTAAGGTATGCACATTATGGGCAACCATTTTGTATTGCGAATAAATCTCATTATCTACCGAGTTTGAGATTTAAGATGCTTGGGTGGTGGAATCGGTAGACACGCTGGACTTAAAATCCAGTGCCTTCACGGGCGTACGGGTTCAAGTCCCGTCCCGAGTACTTTTTAGATTTA